>JAHDDV010000078.1 GCA_020629205.1 Chitinophagales bacterium
GCAAAGGACCATTTTGCCACGTGTGAAAGACGGTGATCACTAGCCCTGATCGCAACGGCTATGAGGGCCGCTGCTGCCGTGGCGAAAGCTCGCCTTCAGTGGCTCGACGATAGGAGAGACACTGAAGGTGATGCTGTAGCAGGCAGCGGTGGTGCTCATAATAGTGGAGAGCAGGTAGGTCATCGGAGCGTGCATATCTGCTCGGCTCCAAAGAAAAAGAGATCAAGACAAATTCTTATGAGAAAGTAGAGGCAGAACCAAGCCTGCCTCTACACCAGTCACGGTAATCTCGAGTGTATTCGGATCACTTCGAGATCATTAATTTTTGCATGTCACGCTTATGGCCATTTTGAATTTGGACAATATACATGGCGCCAGGAAGATGGGTCAAATCAACTGATTCGGATTCGCTAACCAGTCCTCGAAATACTTGCTGACCTCGAAGATCATAGACCTCGATGAGGCTCTGTTCATAAGTTCCTTGCACGCGAATCTGGAAGCTGCCTTGATTGGGATTCGGATATAACACAACTTCCAAAGTGCCTAAGTCAGCCGGACTCGAATTGCCGCTGACATTAGTTTTTCCCGAGCATTGATAGACGGTGCTAACATCAGCATTTTGCAATCCGTACAGAGTCAAACAATCGTATCCCGGATAACTCGTGCAATACAAGAGTCCATCTGAATTGTACATGCTGGTCAGTTCGCCACAGGAGGGATCAGGCACCACAAAAAGCCATTGATAGAATCCTTCATCATACTCTAGCACCGTACCTGCATCGCAACAATCCCCATTCGTGAGATCATTCAACCAAGGATATTCAGTGATAGGATCTGGGGGAGTAACACCGCCTTCGCAGGACCAAATCAAAGTGCCATTTGACAGGCCATAGAGCTCCAGGCAATCGTAGTTGTAACCGCTTTCGCAATAGAGCTGGCCTGCTGTATTGTACATTCGAGTCGGTTCATCGCAGCCAGCAGCAGGGGCAGATTCAGTGATGATGAAAGTATAGCCAGCAAGGTCATAAGCATATATAGCTGCCGTCTCACAACAGTCCGTTTGATCCACTTCATTAACCAACCAAGGGTAGGAGGCAGGCAGGGAATTATCGGGATCAAGGCAGTAACCTGCTTCGTAAGTCACTCCGGCGCAGTTCGCGTAGCAAGTGTTTGAATAGGTAACACCATCATCGCCACAGACGGGATCGAGACTGGAGTCGCAATTGCAGGGATTTGGAATGACTGCACCACAATTCCAGAGGATTTCAGCCTCCATACTTAGCAAGCCATAGATGAGATAGCAACTATAACCAGGAGAACTTGTGCAGTACAAATCGCCATCGTAGTAAAGCCTCGGTTCCTGTTCGCAACCTAAAGCTGGTTCTACATAAATCCACTCGAAATTGCCATCATGATATCGCGTGACTTGCCCGTATTCGCAGCAATTGCAATTGCTGGCATTGACTTCAGAAATCAGCCAATCGTAGCCAACTAAATCACTCGGCACATTAGCGCAAAGGTTGGGAGCGCCTATGTTGATTTGCACCACATTATTGGCTGGGCTACATTCCTGAGCCATAATTGGAACGACTCGGATGCTCAGACTTTCATCCCATGTATCAGCAGTATCAATGCTCACACTTAGCTCTGTTTCCCCGAAGCCGGCAGGCAGGCTCATCGTGTCAATAGCTAGGGCCAGGCCATCAGATTCGCGAAGCACGATCAAGCGAAGGTCGGTAGCCAATCCATTATTTTCTACAACGGAAACACTCAGCTCGAAAGTTTCCAAATCTGGATCAATCTCTTCAGGAATAGTCTCAAGACTACCTTGAATGATTTGCACTTCTCGCTGAGGAGCAGCATCATTGATAACTATGGAGGGATCGCCAAAGTAGTTTCTGGTGAAGAGATGATGATTGAACTTGACATCTTCTTCCTGCATCAAAATCTCGATTGTTTTTCTATAAGCCTCACCTGTGGATATCCCTGGTTCGTCGTCATAGATGAGCTTCAGTAGGACACTGTCTATCCGTTTGGCTGCAAAGTACTCTGGGATCAACTCATTGGCTATTACTCCTATTACACCACCATTTGGTGCGAGAATATTTTGTCGAAGACTTTCTTCTTGAAGGTCATCTATGCTGGAAACTGATTGAGCGTAAGTTCCATAGTGACGACAAGTAGCTAGAAGGAAAGGATACCCTTTGGTGTTTTCATAATTGTGGAGATCTAGTTTGGGCCATTTTACTTCTGCATACTCGGTACCACTTGCTGAACTGTATACATGAATCATACCCACACCTTCCTCTGTATGTGCTTCGAGGATATTGTCTGGATGAAGCGTTACACATTCTTGGCTCTCCTTATAAAAGTATGCATTCAAATTGGCAGCAGCAGCTAGATCGTAGAAGAGCTCACTTTGGAATTCGAGCATTAAGTCTTGAAGATCAGAATAGTAATATTCGGAGCTAAAGACCATGTTATTTTTCCAGTCTTCTACGGCGCAATTCGCATCCTGCTCATATTGTTGCACCTTGGAGAGGTAGTCGAGAATCTGCTGATTCTCAACGCAAGGAATTCTTCCGATTGCATTTTGCGGAGCATGATCATCATGCTGTCTACTGCTAAACATCCAGTCGGAAGGAGGGTGGCCATAGCTGGGTAATAAATTAGAATAATTTGCCTCTGGAGAAAATTTCACAGTAACAATCTCAATAGCGTCACCGATCAGCAGTGTGTACTGCAAATCCTGGATCCATTTATCCTCTGCAAGGTTTATGAGGTTTCTAATCGATAAGGGATGCAGCTCGGTACCATAAACAAACTGATTATACAATTCCTCAGCCGAAGCCAGAACTACCTGATGGCTGCCACCTGCAAAACTCCTACGGTAATCTGCATAGGCAGCAGCGCCTTCATATAGTTCTTCAGGATAAATGATTAGAAAGTCGCCATCTTGCTTCGTGAAATCAGTGAAAGAAATAGCCTCAAATGCTTCAATGGCGAAAATGCCTTGTTCATCAAACAGCATCAAGTCTTGAGAAGTTGCGGAGGATAGGGAGAACTGTAGAAGACCGGCCTCTACAGAAGTCTCGATTCGGGTGTTGTCGGAAGCTCTGTACAGGACGGCGGTACTTAGCTCCGGCGGGAGATTTGCAAACTCCAGATATCGAGTCTCGGTTCCATCTTCAAGACTAATCTCTAGTAGCCCCGAAAAATTTCCCAGATCAAAGTTTCGCGGATACCGCATAAGGGCAGTTGCTAGTCCCACACTCTCCTCATCAAGGCCGGGGATTTGGGGTACCTCGAACCTAAATGGAGTAGCACCATTTTCAAGGGCTTCAATCTGAGCAGCTGCGATTGTACCACTCAAGGTGTCTATGTCATAGGCTTCGAGAAAGAGCTCAGAAAGCAGCTCCCCATTGTGCAAGACCTGTACATGGTGATCAGGACTTTGTCCCCAGGCATTCGATCGACCCAAAACCTTCAGCCAGAAAGAACAATCCGGTCCATCAAGGTAGATATTGCTGCTGGGCAGCACAATGTCGACACCGGTGCTGCTATTGTAACCATAGTTGCTAGACATATGTCCTTCTCCGGCCTCATAATAAGGGTCTGTATAGTTGTAGACCCGAGGGCCTAGCGATTCTACCCAACAATCATCCAAATCGAGATTATACTCAGACTCCAGCGCGCAACACTCTTCGGGTAGATTTTGCCATTCCGGAAGTTCGAAACCAAATACCTGGCGCTTTGGGATACCTCCATAATAGATGTTTTCAAATTCCTTAGTAACCTCATGCCAGAAATACTCCTCGGCCGGAGGCAGTTCGTCCAGCACATTCTCAATGGCTTGGATTCGAGCGTTTTCTCCCGGACTTCCACTAGACAGAAAATAGCTGGCCTCATTAGTAATCAGACTCCGACTGAGCCTCAGCTGATCCTTCGGATGTTTGTACAGTTCAGTTTCCCCCACACCGTCGTTAGGATAAGCATAGAACTCCACGAAGTCAGCTGTCACATACAGCGGGACTTGCTGACCATCCCTCCAAATTTGTAAGCCTTCAGGATTAGCATCAATTCCAAGAGACTGCAATTGATTAGTTGAAATTCGATACAGGCCTACTTCGTTGATTTGAAATTTAAAATACTGTTGATCAAAGTTGATCCATTCATTGCCATAGTTTTGCGCTATGGCATCAGCACCCAATAGTAGGAGTACTAGTGCAATCAAGTATCTCATAGTTGTGTTTTAGACAGAAGGACACAAGGTGTCCTTGTGGCCTTCTGCGTGGCTTTAAAATTGCAAAGCTGTATTGGGTGTACAGGGTACTACGAGCAAAGGCAATCAAACAATTAAATGCTTGTCTGGGTGATTCAAGCCATTTCTTGAGATATAGGTAGCTGTTAGATCTGTGACAAATCTATCCCGCTTATAACCAAATTCCAAATAGTATTAGATACAGATTTTATGTGTTTCCGTGGCTTTTTCTCTTGTTTCCAAAGCCGTCTTGGCGATCAATGATGGTTTGTGTGATGTGTAAGTGCTTGCTGGGTGAATCTCTGTATAATGTTATTGTCTGATATTGGAGAATACAGATTTCTGTGCTTTTCGTCTGGCAATACAAGATTATTACCTGCTTTGCTAATGCTAAAAGATGTTAAAGGCCATCATGTTCTTGGTTTTTTAGGTCGATATTCTGCAACTTGAATTGAATTGCCAAAGAATGCTCGAGTACCAAACCGAATGATGAAACAGTTATTCCTCTTCTCTCTTTTTTGCTCCCTTTTTACGGGAAGCCTTAAGGCTCAAAGTGATTCATTTGTCCTTGTTGGGCAAACAAGCCAAGACGCTGAATATTTGATATTTAATAAAGACACGCTTGAGATTAGCAATGGAAATTTTGAACACGAGCTCAATCTCGACCAGGCGCGTTATGACTATATTCAACTCAGCCATTGGGAATGGCCTCGGCTCATTTATGTAGACAAAGGGAAATCAATAGACATCGAATTCACTGCAGAGCAAATCGAAGTGGAGGGAGACAGGCTAAATACCTTCTTATTAAACAAGAGTAAAATCCTGCAGACTTATTCCCTACGTTGGGACATGGAAGAATCAGACTTCCGAAAAGCGATGGAGGAGGAATTGAATCTAAACATCGAAAAGATTGATAGCCTTTTCAAGGATTCAGATGTATCAGCATTTCAAATCGGAGAATTAAAAGACATCGAAAAGCTGGTCGTAGGCCACCGGACCACCAACTTTGTGAGCTTTCAGGAGCGGCAGGGAAAGATCATTGATCGAAATATTTATGATTTTATAAGGGATCTCGACCTCAATAATCCCCGCCTGCAAAAGCAGGTCAACAATCGAAACTTTCAATATTTTTATCTGATCGACAAGGTGAATGAAGACTTGCCGGATTCTCTCTATGCTTTCGCTGTGATCGATACAGTCAACAAGTATTCAGAGATTGAGAGCATAAGAAAGATGATCATTACCTCCGAGCTAAAGTCTTGTTTCTATAGCGATGAGGTCGATCATGAAAAGTTAATATCGGCCTACGAGTCCAACTTCGGAAAGCTAGGAGAGGAGGATAAGTTACTGCAAATGTATCAACAAATTCAAGGTCTGAAGCCGGGCAATCTAGCCCCTTCTATAGGTCACTTGCGAAGTTTGGAAGGAGGGATGTACAGCATAAAGGATCTCGCAGGCCAGCATTTGCTGATTTCCGTTTGGGGCAGCTGGTGCCCACATTGCAAAAAGGAGCTTCCTCATCTGAAATCACTCATCGAAAAGTATGGACACAAGTTTACAAGTGTGGGCATCTCTTTCGATAAAGACCAGCAAGACTGGAAGGATTATATTGAAGAAAACAATTGGGACGCAATACACCTCATAGATCCCGACCGGAAGTCGACCTTCAAAAGCAATTACCTCACTAGTGGCACCAATTTGCACCTTCTCATCGACAAAGACGGCAAAATCCTTTCTGATCGATCGCTCAAACCTTCCTCGAAAGAACTTGAAGAACTGATCATGGGCTTGGAGTAAATTTACTCATCATGAGGATTCTTTCTAAATCACTACCTTGCTTCCATTTAAACCCTCCGAATAAACCTAAAGTAAATAGATGAAGCAATGTTTTGGCTTGGTACTCTTACTGTGTAGCATCGTTCTAATCGACATGCAAGCTCAAAATCCTGTAGATTTCGACCTCTTTCAGTTCAGAACAGTCGGCCCAAATCGTGGAGGCAGAGCTACCGCTGTGGCAGGTGTGCATTCACAGCCAAATGTTTTTTACCTTGGATCTACAGGTGGAGGATTGTGGAAATCCAAAGATTATGGTACGACCTGGAACAACATCTCTGATGGCTTTTTTGAAAGTCCATCGATTGGTGCTATTGCTGTGGCAGAAAATGACCCAAATGTGCTTTATGTAGGCACCGGCTCCGATGGACTTCGAAGCAATGTGATCACTGGAAAAGGCATCTACAAATCCATGGATGCCGGAGAGACCTGGCAACATGTCGGCTTAAAAAATGTCGGTCAGATTGGGGCAGTAGAGATTCATCCCAACGACCACAACACCGTATTCGTCGCTGCGATCGGACAAGCTTTTCAGCCAAACGAAGAGCGAGGGATATACAAAACCACAGATGGTGGAGAGACCTGGGAAAAGGTTCTCTACATTTCGGACAAGACCGGATTCGCTGATCTCGAATTCATGCCCAGCAATCCAAACATTGTCTACGCCGCAGCTTGGCGTGCAGAAAGAAAACCATGGACCATCATCAGCGGCGGAGAAGAAAACGGCATCTACAAATCCGTGGATGGAGGCAAGAAATGGAGTAGACAAAGCAAGGGACTTCCTGAATTGATGGGCAAGATTGATTTGGGTGTCTCTGCTGCGGATTCTAAGCTGCTCTATGCACTGGTAGAAGCGGAGGGAGAGCAAACAGGTTTGTATGTTTCTAGCGATCAAGGGAAGAAATTCAAGCAGGTTTCCAAGGAGGAAGATCTGCTGCACCGAGCTTTCTACTTCACCAATTTAGAGATCGATCCCAATGATGCTCAAGTGGTCTATGTGCTTGGCAAACGATTCTTTAAGTCAAAGAACGGCGGCGAGGATTGGGATAAATTATCTGCACCGCATGTGGATCAACATGACCTATGGATCAACAAAAACAATTCTGATCTAATGATTGAGTCCAATGACGGAGGGGCTAATGTAACGCACAATGGTGGCAAGTCATGGAGCACACAATTCAACCAATCCACCGCTGAAATCTACCAGGTGGAAGTGGATAATCAATACCCTTATTGGCTTTACGGTGGGCAGCAAGACAACTACACGACCATCGCCATTCCCAGTCTGCCGCCACATTCCCAACAAGCAGGTAGCATTGGTTACATCTTGGATACAGGGGGCTGTGAAACTGGCCCTGCTGTACCCAATCCAGACAATCCTGATATCGTCTACTCAAACTGTAAAGGCAGATTTTCAGTCTACAACAAGAAGACCGGTCAAGAACAACAATATAATGTAGGGGCAGCCTTTATGTATGGACACAATCCTGCTAATCTGCGATACCGCTTTCAAAGAGTGACGCCGATTCATCTCTCACCGCATGATTCACAAGTCATCTATCATTGCTCACAGTATGTGCACAGAACTACCGATGAAGGACGTACATGGGAAACGATCTCCCCGGATTTGACTGCCTTTGAAAAGGACAAACAAGTTTTTTCTGGTGAACCGATCACACGCGACATAACGGGAGAGGAGTTTTATTCCACTATTTATTCGATCCGCGAGTCGATCCTTGAAAAGGGCCTCATTTGGGTGGGAGCAAATGATGGCCCCATTCATCTCAGTCAAGACGATGGCCAAAATTGGAAAGAAGTGACACCTGGCACCCTACCTCGGGGCGGACGAGTAGATTGTGTGGAGCCATCTCCGCATCAGGCATCGAAGGCATTCATCTGCATTCTTCGTTATCAGTTGGGTGATTGGAAACCCTATATCTATAGGACAAAGGACTACGGAAAGAGCTGGAAGCTAGTCACCAAAGGAATATCGCAGGATCATCCAGTTCGAGTACTGAGAGAGGACCCTGAGCAAGAATCCCTCTTGTATGCCGGTACAGAGTTTGGCTTGTACATCTCCTTTGATGATGGAGACAACTGGCAAGCCTTTCAGCAGAATTTGCCAGTCACCCCTGTCACAGATATCAAAGTTCATCGAAATGATTTGGTCTTGTCGACCATGGGACGAGGCTTTTACATTCTCGATAATGTAAGCACACTGCATCAGGGTTTTCTCGATATTGATACCAGTACAGCACATCTGTTCAAGCCCGAGGAAACCATTCGCTATCGTTATTATCCAGAGGAACCCTATCCTCCCTCTTCTGTGATCATCGACTACTACCTACCGGATACGCTTGAGCAAGGAATCCAATTGCAAATTCTAAACGAGCAAGGAAAAGTGTTACAGGCTTTTTCTTCGGATAGCTTGTCAAAAGAAAGTAGCGGCTCTAGAGATATGTCGACCAACAATTTTGAATACAAGATCAACCCGGCACTCCCGAACAAGAAAGGTGTACACCGATTTCACTGGGATATGCGGCACCAGGGTCCTTGGGATGAAGAGGAAGAAGACCGTTTTACTTGGGGGCCAATGGTTGCGACAGGAGAATACCAGGTCAAGCTGCTATACGGAGATCAAGAATACAAGCAAAAGTTTAGTTTGAAAGCAGATCCAAGGGTGCTGGAAAGTGGAACAACAGACGCTGACATCAAGGCGCAGGAGCAGCTGGCCCTGCAGATCGTTGAGCTATTGTCAAGTGCTAAAAAAAGGGCATTCGAAATCAAACAGGAAATGGATTCGACAGAGGACGAATTCGAGCTGAGCAAACTAAAGTCCCTTTACGATGACTTGGTCAGAGCAGATGGCAGATACCCCGAAACCAAGTTTATCTCTCAAGTGGATTATTTGCTAGGTATGCTCATGTACGGAGACCAAAGGCCCGGCAGGGATGCCTACGAGCGGTTTGAGGAGCTGAAGGATTGGTTTGAAGCAAAGTTTGAGTAGCTTTAGAACTGAGGGACTTTAAGCCCCACCCAAAGATAGACAGATCATGAAATGGAGTTATCAAAATCTGGAAGTTCAAAAGATCCCCGTGGAGGATGTCAAGGTCGCTCTGCGTCAGCTAGGAACTGGACCTGATCTGGTTTTTATTCATGGCTTTCCAACTCACGGCTATACCTGGCGAAAGTTACTGCCTGACTTGAGTCAGCGATTTAGCTGCCATATTTTGGATCTTCCCGGATTGGGGGATAGTGAATGGAATAATGATTCCGACTTTGGCAGCATTGCACAAGCACGATATGCAGTGCAGATTCTGGATAAACTAGGTCTCGACAAGTATAGTCTAATTGCTCATGATTCAGGAGCAACAGTAGCCCGTGTGATCGCGATAAAGCAACACAAGCAAGTAGAAAATTTGATCATGCTCAATACGGAGATGCCAGACCATCGGCCTCCCTGGATTCCTTTGTATCAGCGTATTGGATTGTTACCTGCAGTGCCATCGGTCATCCGAAGATTACTTAGACAGCATTGGTTTCTTAATTCTCCCATGGGTTTTAGAGAATTGTATTCAGACAAGAAATTGTTGAAAAGCAAGGAGCATGTTCTACCATACACCTTGCCGATCATCTCTTCGGAGGATCGCGCTATCGGTGCCTTTAAATACCTAAAGGGAATTGACTGGAAGCTCATTGACAACTTCAAGCACTTGCATGGAGAAATCAATGCAAATCTTTTGATGATTTGGGGGGAAGACGACAGGACTTTTCCGATGGAATTGGGACGAGAAATGATGAATCAGTTTACCTGCAAGAGGAAGTTTGTACCTATTGAGAAGGCCTCTTTACTGCCACATGAGGAAAGACCCAAAGAAGTTGTGGAAGCCATCCTGGATTTTATCCTGGAAAGGGATTGACTATTGTATATTAGACACACAAGCAATTTTCATGAGTGGAAATTTTACAGTCGACAACGACACAGCAGCCTCGAACCCCGGCAATGCAAAGCTGAAACCACTGGTTTGGTTTGCACACCATCCCTTAGAAGTAGGCTTTCAGACCTTGACTTTGATTGTCGTGCTTTGCTTTTCCTTTACCATTGGTCGTTGGTTTAATGTTTTTGCCCTCATGCTGATCGTGATGAATATCTTTTATTGGATCAGAAAGAAGGAACACTTCAAGAGCGGTGATTCTAACGGCGGCTTGGTGCTTTCCCGCGATCCAACCATGGTCGCTGTTGCCACTAATCTGAGCAAAGGAATAGGAAGCTATCCCATTGTAAAAGTGATTGAGTGTAAACCACTGAAAAATGCTCAGGTAGGAGATCGAATTCCAACCGTTGCTCTTTACGATTACCCAAAAAAGGAAGAGGCTCCCTATTGGGGGAATTTCTATCCAATTCCACTTTCCTATGCTACCGATGACAAGACCACCTTACAGGCGGCCATGGATTCCTACGGAGAAGGTGATTGGCTCCGGCTTCAAGAATATATAAAGGATTGGCGTCCGCCTTACAAGGCTGGACTCTACAAAATCTACGATGAAGAATCCAATTGGCAGCGGTAAACATTGCCTGAATTCGCAGCACTGTATTAACTTGATATCCTTGAAACCGATCTGCTAATTTCTACTCAGAATCACATAGGTCCCGGACTCACCTTCTAGCAGCCATTCTTGCTCATAATTGGGAATCTCTTGCAGTTGCGAACGCTGAAGGAATAGGGTTTTCACTTCATCTCGGTTTCCCAATTGCGAAAGATCATCCAGATAAAAGACCTGATCTGCATAAAAGTGCAAATAAAGCAAATCATCCTGCTTGGGAAGTGAATTGCTGATGTACAAATTGTCTTCTGGGCTCAATGCTTGCTTCAAGAACAAGCTGCTGTTAGATGGGCTTGCCGGCTTGGTCAATTGATGAAGCTGCCAGCTCAGGCAAAGCGCGAGCAAGGGGTAGAAGAGATACCTTGTCTTATGCCAATGCAATCGCAAACCATAGATCATCGTAATTACAATGAACGGCAAGACAGGAGCCATATACCAGTGATGTTTTGTACTAGCGATGGTCAGAAGGAATGCGGTACTAAGCCAAAGACAACAAGATAAAAAGAGCAATGGATGTTTTTGAATGACTACGTTGACATTGGATGCCCGCTTTCTGCCTTTGATGATGAGCAAAAGAACTGCTAGATAGAAGAGGTAGCACCATAAATTAAAACGACTATCCAGGTATTTGAATACAAAGCCATAGTCACTGGACTGTGGTGATGAACCTTGCTCGAAATTGCTATCCGTAAAGCGGGCCAAAATATCATTAAGAAAGATCCTTTGAAAGGCATTGCTGCCTTCATATATGCCGGTGCTAAAGGTAGCACCGTAAAAGTACAGCGCCAGAGCCCAGCTCGCAATGAGGCCGAGGAATATGCCTAATCCCGCCCAGAACCGAAGATTTTTAAGCTGCGAAACCAGTCGCTTGTTTCCGATTACATACAGGAACAATCCCGGAAACAAAATCAAAGCTGCCGGCCCTTTTACCCAAAATGCGAGACCCCAGAATAGCCCCGACCAATAAATGCCCTTAGTATACCTAAAGTCGAAATAGCGTAAGAAGAAGTACAAACCACCAAGTAGAAAGCTAATGAGCAATGCATCATAATCGCCGCTTCTACCCACATGTGGCCCTAGAAAAGCTCTGGTAGAAAGCAATACCAAACCAACCAGCAGAGCAAAATGTGCCGAACGATACAACCTAACGATTAGAAAAATCCAGACCAAAGAAATGATACTGGCAATCGCAGAAGGGAAACGCAGAGCAAAGGCAGTTTGACCAAACAACTCAAAGGAGGCAACAAGCGTCCAGATAAACAAAGGCGGTTTCACACTCCAGTCATCCGGTCTGCCACCATAGTAAGGATTGAGGTAGTCACCGTTCTCCCGCATTTCAATTGCAGTGACACCATTACGCGATTCATCCCACTCCATCAAAGGACTGCCGCCAAGCTTCCAGAAAGCCAAGAGGACTGCAAAGATGATTAGAACCAAAAGGTACTTTTTTTCGGTAGCACTCATTGAAACCATATGAATGCCCAAAGTACGGATTACAATACAAAAAAAAAGGGACAAGCAATCCCTTGCTTGTCCCTCTCCTTACTTAAACCGTGCCAGCAGACTATCCTCGCGAACGAGTACGACCATCTTTGCTCCCCTTTCTTCCTTCGCGTCTTTCCTTCTTCAATTCCTTCAGCTTCTCAAATTGCTCTTCTGTCAAAACGGCCTGCATTTCTGCTTTCTTCTCGCTTCGTAATTGCTTTCTGATCTCCTTCATAGCCTCCTTGTCTCCCTGATTGCTCTGTCGTG
Organism: Chitinophagales bacterium; assembly: GCA_020629205.1. Classification (GTDB taxonomy): domain Bacteria; phylum Bacteroidota; class Bacteroidia; order Chitinophagales; family UBA2359; genus JAHDDV01. The sequence goes on from JAHDDV010000078.1 coordinate 12,452, forward strand.
CTTCCTGCATCTTGGTGGCAAAATCGAGCACGATGGCTTTCACTTGTGGTACTTGCCGGCTGCTCAGGTCAAGTTTTTCGGTCAATTTATTGGTGATCTTCTCCGCTCTTTGTTCTGGGCTTTTACCTTTACCGCGCTCTTGAGCAATGGAGGAAGCATTCATCGCAAACATCAAGGCGATGATCATCGAAATTCTTACTAAATACTTCATGACTTAATTATTAAGGTGAAAAAATGTTTATCGTTTTTGGGAACGTCTTTATTTGTTTTGCGTTGTTCTGACAGCAATATCACGCAAAGGTTTCACCGCTAATAAAGTAATCAACCAGCTATGCGAAGTCCTCTATAACCCGTGCAATTATCTCAATGAAAATGTGTGGTCCTGCCATGTCTTTGTTCATTGACAAGATTGGCTTATTGGTAGAGATGAAAGGCTTGATGATGGACATTCTTTTGCTGCTAATCCAAAAATGGTCATATTTGGACCATGAGTCAATGGGAAAAGCATAATGCTGTAGGGCAAATATTATTGTGGTCTGCCGCATGGCTCCTCATTTCCTTTATGCTCACTAATGGGGCAGCAAAGCCCTACGCCTTTCTCACAAGGCTGGCTCCCACCATCATGGGTATTTCCATCATTGTCCTCTGCAATCTGAAGTTGCTACTGCCTCATTTCTATTTCAAAAAGAAGCACCTTCTTTTTTGGATGGCAGGACTATTCTTGCTGCTTTCGACCGTGCTGCTCATGCATGGTATTGACTTCTCCTGGGCGGACATCTTGAATCAAAGGCTTGCCGATACGCCACGCAGGGCACGAAAGGCAAGCCGCTTAGCTGGCTTAAAGCTGATGGCACATCTAACACCACTAGTCATCACCTTTCTAGGAAGCACTTTGATAGAAATCTCTCGCTTTGCCAATAAGAAGGAAAAAGAAGCCATCGAATTGGAAAAGGAAGTGCTGGAAACCGAATTGAAGTTTCTGAAATCACAGGTCAATCCCCACTTCCTCTTCAATGCACTAAACAATATCTACTCCCTCTCAGTTGTCAATTCCCCTCAGACCTCTGAGTCCGTCATGCAGCTTTCCGAAATCCTTCGCTATATGGTCTACGATGCCACAGAAGAAAGAGTACCTTTGGCCAATGAGTTGAAGTACATCGAGAATTACGTGGAGCTGAAACTCTTAAAGGACAGCCGAGGCATGGATGTGCAGATGCAATTGGATCAGGTGTCAGGAACGCTGCTGATAGCCCCCTTGCTATTCATTCCCTTCGTCGAAAATGCCTTTAAGCACAGCAAAATCGAGAACATCAAGGAAGGATTTGTACACATTACCTTGAATGCAGAAGGCAAGCAAATAGACTTTCAAGTGAACAATAGCCTACCACAAAATCAATTCACAAAAGATGAAGTAGGCGGTGTCGGTTTGGAGAACATCCGGAAGCGCCTCGATCTGCTCTATCCCGGTGATCTACACAATCTCAAGATTACAAAATCTCGCGACTCATTCCTTGTACAACTAAAAATGGACCTATCATGACTAAGATTAACTGCTTGATCATTGATGATGAGGAACTCGCCAGAGACCTGGTCGAAAACTATGTTCTTCGCCTTCCTCACTTACAGGTAGTAGGCAAGTGCGCCAATCCTATCGAGGCCATGCAAGTCCTACAATCCGAGAAAGTTGATCTCCTGTTCCTCGATATTCAAATGCCAGAATTGACAGGCATCGAATTCCTCAAAACCATGCAGCAAAGACCTTTGGTCATCTTCACCACGGCTTACAAAGAACACGCACTCGAAGGATACGAATTGGACATAGTCGACTACCTGCTAAAGCCCTTTCGATTCGAAAGATTCCTGCAAGCGGTCAATCGCGCTGCGAAATTGTTGAAACGCCAAAATAGCACTCCAGTCTCGATCAACTCCCTTCCAGAGAGGCAAGCTAAAGAGCAGCAGAAGAAGAACTACATATTGGTCAAATCTGACTTCAAAGTCTTTCGAATTTTACATGAAGACATTCTCTACATCGAAAGCATGAAAGAGTATGTGGCCTTTCACACCAAAAACGGAAGAACAATGTCCCTGGGTTCGCTCAAAAAGTTGCAAACAGAACTACCTACTGAGCAATTTATCAGAATCCACAAATCCTATATGGTCAACATGGATTACGTCTCCGCCCTCGAAGGCAATATGCTTCACCTACTAGAACATCGATTGCCCATCGGCACCAGTTTCAAAGAGGATGTGCTCAATCGGGTCTTTTAGTATTTGTGGTTCCAAAGCTAAGTTCATCATACCGTTTAATGAGCTTTGAACCACCAGTGCCTTTTTTTGGAGCGCTGGCGGATTCGAACGTGGCGATACCCGTCCCGCTATCCGCTACAATGTCGGCACTATGAAGGGGCTTCGCTGCTCCACCGAGCGGGTCTTGCTAATGCAGCCCCGCTCAGTGGGCGCTCAGTCCCCTTCATAGCACCGCCATTTACGCTTCTATCGGGGCTATTTCTCACCGTCTGGTCGGCGCTCCGTGAAGCCGGTTTGTATTGTTGTTTGATCCACTGATCCAATTGTCAGCACTGGGATAAGAAAATTGAAGGACTGGAAAGTAGATGGTGCCTACGTTTCCTGAGCGTAGTCGAAGGACTGTTGGATAGGGGAGGACCCAGTGCCAGGAGTCCCTACCTTTGACGATTTCCCTGACATTCTTTCTTATTTGATCTACCTTAAGCTATCTTGTTTGCCTAAACAGACAGCTATGAAATCTTGCCTACTGCTTTTGCTCTCTTTTGGAATCACCCTGCAAGCTCTGGCTCAGGTCTCCGGGAACATAAATTACCAAAATCAAGTCCGTTACAGCGATAGCAATATCAACATTGGTATTCCGGGTAACCGTGACATTGTTTGCTCCGTGAAGGGGATGGCAAATGTGACTGCCGACGTCTACGTGGCTATATTTAATGTCACTCAAACAGGCAAGAGCACAGAAGAAGTCAATCAATTGATAGATGAACGAATTGATGCTGCCATGACTAAGATCAAGTCCAAGCCCGATGTAAAAACCTATGTGGACATGATCTCCTTTGTGCCTATCTACGAATACGACATCGAAAAGAAGATATTTAGCAAAAAGACTTACAATGAAGTGCCGGCTGGCTTTGAGCTAAAGAAGAACATTCACATAGAATATCAAGATCCAAACTTGCTGGACTCTTTCATTGCAGCACTGTCCGGTCAAGAGATTTACGACCTGGTTCGTGTCGACTATTTTTCCAATGAACTGGAAAGCATGAAAAGACAACTGCGTACCAAAGCCCAGGAAATCATGCAGGAGAAACTTAGTAACTACGAGGCCGTTCTTTCCGTCAAATTGGATTCGGTTCAGAAGCAGGTAGTGGACGGTTATCGTGTTGTACTGCCAGTTGAAATGTACAAGTCCTATCAGGCCTACAACAGTTCTTCGCTAAGCCTCAAGAGAAACGCCAAAGTCAATAATGCCGAAAAATCAACTACGCTCTACTACCAGCCTGTTATCGACAAGGAGTTTGATTTTGTGATCAATCCAACGATTCTTGAACCCGTCATTCAAGTCCTCTACGAAATCAAGCTGGTAGTCAGTCGCGAGAAGGAAGCCATACGGAAAACGGATAAGCAGTACATACTGGTAACTCCAAATGGTGATCTCAAAGATTTGGGTATAGGGCATTAGCAATCAGAATTCTGCAATGATGGCTTTAAGAGACGACTGGCTAATAAACGAGCGCAAGGGCGTACATTATTTAACAGAACCCAAGCAGGATTTTGAAGCCTTATATGTGGAGGTCCGAGACAAAGAGGACCGCCTGCACTCAGACAAGATTGTAAAGCAATTGCCAGCTATGCCAAAGGGGCATCCGCACCATTCGGAATGGGAAAAGCGAGCCTGGACTTCGCAGAAGTTCAGTAAATATCTATCACTCCGGAAGCCGATCAACCTACTTGAAATCGGTTGTGGAAATGGCTGGTTTGCCAATGCAATTTCAAAACACTGTGAAGATACTTTTGCCCTTGATATAGGAAAAGAAGAACTGGAGCAGGCTGCCCGCTGCTTTGCAGGAGACGGAATACATTTCATATGTTGTACGGATTGGTCCTTATTGCCAAAAGCGTACTTTGATATGATCGTTTTCAATGCCAGCATTCAGTACTTCGATTTAAATGAGACTTTTTGGCGAAGCCTCTATCGTTTACTGAGGCCGAATGGAGAAATTCACATTTTGGACTCTCCGTTCTATGAGCGACAAGCCCTAGAGAAGGCGAAGCAAAGAACAGAAGACTACTTTAAACAGTTGCAAGTAGCGGAAGCCAGTGACTACTATAGGCATGCCTGTTGGGAGGATTTGCCCCCGCAAAGCAAAAAGCAATATCAACCCAATCGCTGGTTGAGCAGGTTGACACCTAAGCGCTCTCCCTTTCCCTGGATTACTGTCTCAGGCTTAGCAAATGTCTAAACGACTGTATTCATGATTGAATCCAAACACAGCAAATCATACAAGAAGTGGATGTTAATCATCCATCATCAAAATGACGCAGGATTCACTTATCTTGCCAATGAAGACCTGCAATTTGATTTTTCCTTTGGTACAGGTATTAAGGAACGAATGAACTACATTTCAGTTAGCTTCAGTTGGTTAATCGATCAGCTAGAGGATGATCAATAAGTTGCCTGTTTGTCATTAGAAACTAAGCGAATCAACAAAAGCCCACAAAGCACTATCGCTTTGTGGGCTTTTTATGGTTATTGTAATGGTTTTCTGCTTCTACACAGCCCATGGTAGCTTGTGCGATTCAGAAGTGCTAAGCTAGCGCTCTCCAAAGAAGTAAGAAAGGCCAAGTTGGAAGAAATGATTTTTCGCCTTGTACTTTCCGTCCTGATCGTCCGCAGCCACATTTAGCAAACCCGTATTGGTTAAGAAGCCAAGGTGTAGGTTTTCCATCAAGATAACACCTGCTCCGGCTGAAAAAGCCAAATCGGGCCGCTTGATCATGTCTCCGGTATCGGTACCCCATTCTACATCTGTGTCATTGTCATCGACCTTCACTTTTCCAGCTAATCCAAAGCCAACTGTGGGGCCACCCTGAATGTAGATGTCGAAGTTAGATAGAGGGAATAGGTACTTTACAGTGAGCGGTACATCGAGGTAATTTAGGCTCAGCGTGCTTTCGATGGTTTGCCCAAGTATCTCTGTTTCTGTCTTCGTGCCTTTGTTATTAAGGAGAAGCCCTGGCTCGAAGAAGAATCGATCTGAGATCGGGAATAGGGCAGTAAGCCCGGCATGTGTCCCGATCTTCAGCTTTGCATCTTCGGCGATATTGTCTCCATCAAAATTTTGTGATTGATTGGCGAAGGTTGCGCCCACTTTTACTCCGATCTGTTGAGCAGACGTTTCCAGGCTTAATAGACCGAGCATTAGCGTCAGTATGCCAATTAGATTTAATGTTTTCATGTGCGTTTTATTAGCTTAGAGATGCCTGCAAGTTATTGGATTGTAAGTGAAATGGCAACAAGGAATAATAAATTTATGCCAGGAGCCACGATTGGTGATGCTTAGCCCCGATCGGAGTGGAAAGACCTGATGGCAGGCAGCCGACTGGAAGCCGCCTG
>JAHDDV010000506.1:0-1235 GCA_020629205.1 Chitinophagales bacterium
GTAAACAATCGACATGGAAAGTGCAATCGGAGGATTCTTCGGCGGGTGCGCCTCTATGACATTATCCACAACTTTGGCTCCGACATTGATATGTCGCCGAAGCTTTAGGATTTGATCCAATGGACGGCCAAGTATATTGCGCCGAACCATTAGGGCACCATTGATTAAATGGTCACGCAAATTGTAGAATACTACGTGATTTCTTACCTTCAAGGGCTAAGGAAAGCTGCATGTCTAACATCGTGTGGCTGCTTTAGATCAGGTAGCTAAATATTAAACATGATAAAAATGCTGAACTGCCATCAGATTGCTAGAGCAACAATTTTGACTCTTATTTGTTGCAGTCTATTGACAGCAGGGTTTGCGCAAAACAAGAAAATGGCGGAGGATACAGAAAAAGCTGCTTCAAGTTCCATCTATAGCGGCTTAAAATTCAGAAGTATTGGCCCAGCCTTGATGTCTGGCAGAATTGCAGACATAGTAATCCATCCAAAGAATCAGAATATCTGGTATGTAGCTGTAGGATCTGGAGGCGTTTGGAAAACGGAAAATGCAGGGACAACTTGGAATTCTCTATTTGACAAACAAGTAAGTTATTCTACGGGATGCATTACGCTTGACCCACAAAACCCAGAAGTAGTCTGGGTAGGGACAGGTGAAAATGTGGGTGGTAGACATATTGGCTATGGCGATGGCATTTACAAGAGTGAAGACGGAGGTCAGTCATGGAAAAACATGGGACTCAAAAAGTCTGAGCACCTGTCTAAGATTATCATTCATCCAGAGAATTCTGACATTATCTGGGTAGCTTCCCAAGGTCCGCTTTGGAGTAAGGGTGGTGAGCGGGGTGTCTACAAATCTACTGATGGTGGAAAGAACTGGAAGCGGACCCTCGGCGATGCAGAATGGGTCGGGGCAACTGACCTACTGATTGACCCAAGAAATCCTGATTTATTGTATGCAGCAACCTGGCAGAGACATCGTACCGTTGCTGGCTATATGGGTGGCGGCCCGGGAACAGCTATCTACAAATCAATCGATGGCGGCGAAAAATGGGCTAAGCTTAGTAATGGCCTTCCGACGAGCAATATGGGTAAAATTGGCTTAGGTATCTCCCCTATGAAACCGGATGTTATCTATGCAGCCATCGAATTAGACAGAAGAAAAGGGGGCGTGTACAGAAGCGAAGATCAGGGTGCCAAATGGACCAAAATGAGCGATGCCGTTTCGGGAGG
>JAHDDV010000506.1:1335-2878 GCA_020629205.1 Chitinophagales bacterium
ACGATCAAAGGACTGCCAAGTACCGCCTTTGTGAATGACATCAAAGCTGATCTCTATGATGAGTCCGTCGTTTATGCTGTGTTCGACAATCATAAATACGGTGACTACAAGCCCTACCTTTTCAAAAGCTCCAACAAAGGAAAGACCTGGAATGACATTTCCAATAATCTTCCTGATCGCACGCTATTGTGGCGCATTGTACAAGATCATAAAAAGAGAGATCTACTATTTCTGGGGACAGAATTTGGAGTCTACTGCAGCCTCGACGGGGCCAAAACATGGGAGAAACTAGAAGGAGGATTTCCCAATATTTCTGTTCGTGACTTGGCGATTCAAAAGAGAGAAAATGATCTGGTAGCCGGGACATTTGGAAGAGGTATTTATATACTGGATGATTATTCGGCATTGCGAGAAATCGATCGGGACAAAGAAGCGCAATTGTTCCAGCCCAGAGATGGTCAATGGTATCTTCAACGCAAAGTATTGGGTTGGACCAAGAAAGCTTCGCAGGGAGATAACTTTTTTGTAGCAAACAATCCGCCCTACGGTGTAGAATTCACTTACTTCCTCAAGGAGAATTTTCAATCAAAGGAAGCGCTGCGTCAAAAAGCAGAAAAGAAGATGGAGAAAGACAAAGGAACTATAGCTGTGCCAGACTGGTCGGTGCTTGAGGAGGAGAAGAAAGAGATTGCTCCAGTCGAATATCTGTTCATCTACGACGAAGCAGGCAATATCCTTCGAAGGATAGCGGGCAAGAATCAAAAGGGATTCAATCGCATAAGCTGGGATCTCACAACAGCCTCAACAGCTACGATTTCCATTGAAAGCATCAAAAAAGAAATGGAGAGGAAAAAGAAGAAAGACGAGGACGATGAAGGAGAAAAAGGAAGCATGGTCGGTCCCGGGAAATACAACGCGAAGCTGCATAAGAAAGTTGATGGAAAATATATAGCTATTGGAGAAGAAGTCTCCTTCGAGCTCAAGCAAGCCAACAAGAGTGCTCTGGAAGGAAGTTCGGCTCAGGAAGTGGCAGCACATTGGAAAGAGGTTTCGGAAATGTTTGTGCAGACCGACGATTTGGAAAGGGAGATTAAGGATACCGGGGAATTGCTTCAGATCATGCTTACAGCTTATGATCAGGCAAAAAGGAGTGATGAAGCGCTGCTCTCAGACTTGCTCAAAGTACGCAATCAATTCCTTGACATTGAACAGCAGTTTGGTGGCAGTAAGGCTCGAAAAGAGGTGGGAGAAAATGAAGAGTATCCTTCGATGAAAGATTACCTCTGGTCGGCAAGTGGCACCTACAATACCTATGGCCCCACGAAGTCGCATCTTGAGTATTTGGGCTATGCCAAAAAGCTTAGTGATGAAATGACCACCGAACTAGATAATATTCAGGAATCGCTAGCAGCTTTAGAGAAGAGATTGCAAGGGATTGGGGCTCCACGGATTAAGAAGTGAGCCAAAATAATCCATTCGACATCGATATGTCAGCGTGCTTTTTCGCATTATACTGTATCCCTTCACTGAGCAATTTCTGCGT
>JAHDDV010000079.1 GCA_020629205.1 Chitinophagales bacterium
CTGTTGTAACTTACGTAATATGAAAACAATCAACAATCAACAATCAACAATCAACCATTCACCATTCACCATCATAAGGGTATGCCCCTCCGTTCCCTCCGCCCTGCGCTCCGCTTGTGCTCCAGTCACTTCGGGTCGGGCTCTCCGCTATTATTCACCTTGTCCACCGCGCTTCGGCTTATGCCTACTGTGGTCTCCTCCTCACGTCGGAGCCCCCATTAGGCATGCCTCAGTCGCAGTGGCCGGCGGCTCATATCGCTGCGATCCCTCATACGGTTCTGTACTTCCAAAAGAGGTCCCAAAGCACGATGCCTGCCGAAACGCTAACGTTGAGCGAGTGTTTGGTGCCAAATTGAGGAAGTTCGATACAATCGTCGGCAAGGTCAACTACTTCCTGGGCGACACCATTTACCTCATGGCCGAAAATAATGGCAAGTTTCTTCGATTCCGGGAAGGAATAATCCTGCAATTCAATGCTTCCAGCAGCCTGTTCGACAGTGGCAATATGATGGCCTTCTGATTTCAGTTTTTGCAGCAGTGGTAAAACTTGCTCATGGCGCTCCCAATCTACCGACTTTGTTGCTCCCAGAGCGGATTTCCTTACTTCCTTGTGATCTGGCGGGGCACAGATACCGCAAAGATGGATCTTCTCGATTAGGAAGGCGTCAGCCGAGCGGAATATCCCTCCAACATTGAGTCCCGAACGCACATTGTCCAAAACAATGACAATGGGTGTCTTCTCTTGCTGTTTGAACTGCTCAATATCGAGTCTTGGAAGCTCACTGTTGGGCGTTTTGCGCATGCTTTTGCCTTGAAAGTTTAGAGATGGCGAATAGAGGTACAAAGATGCGTGAAAATCATTGATAAATCGGGAATTAGATCGGCTAATGCAGCTATATCCTGATTAGCTGTTAGATATAAATCTTTCCTGTCGTACAGCGATGATTACAAATAGAGTGATAAATCCTGGCCATCATTTCGTCGCTATGGAAAATGATTTGGTCTTTCTCTTCAAGCGAATATAATTGGCTTTTTGCTAACAGAAGGCATCTTTAACATTGTATCATGCTCTGCCTCAAAGGACTTCTTTTGAAGAAAGATGCCAGACATAATTGCTTCGCGTTTTTGGACAGTATTTTTTATCTTTGCTAAGTGAAGGAAAACCAGTGACCTCTGGCGGACAGTCGCGTAAAAATATGTACCAGATGCTGTTGATCTGATCCCACCAAACACCATAGAGCATCATTAAGAGTCGAATTTAGCATTGTAGTCGTTGATGCCAAATTGTGACTAGTAGGTAATGCAGGGCCTCACTAAGAAGCTGCTGCAGAGTAAACTTGAATTATGATGTTTTTCAAATCGCCGCTTAAGTGGCTACCCCTGCTTGTCTTTACCGTTTTTGTGTCCTGTCAAAAGGAGGAAACCGTAGACGATCTGTACATGGATGGCCTGTTGGCTGATGTGCTAGCCAATCAAGGACAAGCACAAGGAATGGATTTCTTTCGAATGCCGACAAATCTGGCGGATATTCCTCAGGACCCAAACAACCCCCTCACTACTGAGAAAGTGGCTCTAGGTCAGAAGTTGTTTCATGAGACGGCGCTAGGCTCCAAGCCAGAAAATGTAATCAGTATTTACACCTATTCTTGCGCGAGCTGCCATCATGCGGCTGCTGGTTTTCAGGCAGGTATTGCTCAAGGAATGGGAGAAGGTGGACTTGGCTTTGGCGCTAGGGGAGAGGCTCGGATACATAATCCGAATTGCTCAGAGGAAGAGTTGGATGTACAGCCGCTTAGAAGCCCTTCCGCTTTAAACAGCGCATTCCAAAAGAACATGCTCTGGAATGGACAGTTTGGTGCTACAGGGGTCAATGTTGGCACAGAGAGCCAATGGACACCAGAAACACCAATTGCAACCAACAATCTGGGATATGAAGGTGTCGAGATTCAGGCCATCGCAGGATTGACCGTTCACCGTATGGAAGTAGGTGAGGCATTCATTGCTGCCAATCCGCAGTATCAACCACTGTTTGATGCCGCTTTTCCTGATTTTTCGGCTGATGAGCGGGTAAGTCTCGAAACAGCTGGCTTGGCCATTGCAGCCTATGAACGAACGCTGCTCGCTACGAAGAGTCCGTTCCAAAAGTGGCTGAATGGAGAGTCAACAGCTATGAGTGTTGAACAGAAGCGAGGGGCGGTATTGTTCTTTGGTAAAGCAGGTTGTGGGGAATGTCATACCGGCCCGGCCTTGAACTCTATGGAATTCCATGCCCTGGGAATGAACAACCTATCTGATCTTTCTGGTGTATTTGGAATCAGTCCTGAGCAGAACGCAAATCTTGGCAGAGGGGGCTTTACTGGCAATGCTCAAGACAACCACAAATTCAAAGTCCCGCAATTGTACAACTTACAGGATTCACCCTTTTACGGGCACGGAAGTTCCTTCAACTCCATTCGAGATGTAGTACAATACAAAAATGCCGGCCAGAAGCAAAATGCCGGGGTACCGGCTAGTCAATTGGCCGATTCTTTTAAGGCGCTGTATCTATCAGAAGATGAGGTGGATGCTGTTACTGATTTCATCACCAATGGTTTATATGATCCCGATTTAGAAAGGTTTCTGCCCGAGTCTTTGCCTAGTGGAAACTGCTTTCCTAACAATGATGAAGAGTCAAGAATCGATCTGGGTTGTAGCTGATATTGGCAATCAGCAGGCAAAAAAAGAAAGGGGGAATTCCATTGGAATTCCCCCTTTTGTTTTGGCTTGCTTCTTTTTAGATTTCTACCAGATTGTTTTCGTAGTCTTGAACGACCCTTTCCAATTGGTCAATATCGAAGCCCTTTGCTTTGGCCTTTGCAACAAGCAGTCGATAGATGTCGTCTCGCATATCAGGTGTTCTGCTTAGAATCCAAAGGAATTTTCTTGTAGGGCTACCTACCAAAGCATATTGATATTCTCCATCCAGGTCGAGAATCCAGTAGTCTGTAGTGAAGAGACCGAAGAAGCGTACTTTCAGTTTGCCAGGAGCATTAGGATTAGGTAGCCAGGCGAGTGCCTGGGTTTGCTTTACCTCTCCACTTGGGTCTAATACTCTGCCTTCATTCATCACTTCGATGTTTCCGTCTTCTCGAAGCGTGTAAGTGGCAGTTGTGTTGACAAGGTCTTCTTCAAATCGCGAAGGGATTCTGGCAATTTCATACCATTTGCCTACGTACTTTTCCAATTCTACCTTGCTGACAGTTCGCAGCACACTAGCATTGTCCTTGTATAATCTATAGGCTGCAAAGCCTGCAATTCCCGCAAGTAGGCCCAGCGCTATTTTTCCTGTGTTTTTAATCTGCATTTCTTTAGTATTTGGGGTTCATGCCTTTAACGAATAACAGTAGTCTATCGTTTAGCATGGGTGATATTTAATGATGCTTAGTGAATAGTCATTACTTGGCTAATTATATGCCAATTTTCATTTTTCGTTCTCTAGTTCAATCGTTCCTTGTGACTGATTTTTAGACAATTGGATACTCTTTATTTGATTTTTGGCTTGCAGTCTGATTTCATTTACTTGCTTTGAGAAAGCATTGTGCAGTAAAGTGGATTTCACATGAAGTGCTCCCACAGAATCAACGTTCAGTATCTCCGCATATACATATGTCTGCTCCATAAGAACCTCCTTACCTATAAAATCAAAATGCAATTCCAGACTGTCAATATGATAGGAAGTATGTTTGCGGATGTATTCCTCCAGAAAGACATCGGTTGAATCCGCTTCTTTTCTGGTTCCGAGACGTAACTTTTGTCCTACCTCTTTGCTTAGTGCACGATCAAGGTCATCGGTAAAAAACTTCATTGTAATCTCCAAAGATCGGTTTTCCTGATTGTGATTGACCTTTGTAAGGCTGAAGTAGAAAGAATGAATAGCCAGAAATAACACTGGCAGTAACATCGAAGCATTCATAGATCAAAACTACCAAATATTTGGGAATCCGCTCCAATTGCTGACAAGACCTCTACTTCCGGATATCAATTTCTTATACGTATCTTTGGCGACACCCAGAATAGGATTATGAAAAATGCACTCATGCCGGCCGTAGCTATAGCTCTGCTTTTGCTGATCGGGAATTGCCTTGCTCAGGCCCAGCAGAATACCAATACCAATAAATTCAGGCAACTTGGAACGGAGCTTCCAACACCTAATGTATATCGAACCGCCTCAGGAGCGCCTGGGCATGAGTATTGGCAGCAGCGAGCCGACTATGACATTTCGGTCAAGCTGGATGATGAGCGTCAAGTAGTGACTGGCAGCGAAACGGTTACCTATTACAACCAGTCCCCCGATGTGCTGAAGTACCTATGGCTCCAGCTGGACCAAAATGTTCGTGCCAAAGATGCGGATAAACAGAAGATAAAAGATTCTGAGATCGAACACCCAATGAAGTACAAGCAGTTCAAGGAATTGGAATTTGATTTTGACGGCGGCTTTAACATTGAGCATGTGCAATCCGAAAATGGGAAAGATTTGCCCTATACTATACAGAAGACGATGATGCGGATTGATCTGCCAGAACCACTAAAACCGGGGGAGCAGTACTCCTTCAAAGTGAAATGGTGGTATAACATCAATGATCGTATGGACATAGGAGGTCGATCTGGCTATGAGTATTTCCCGAGAGACGATAACTATCTTTATACAATCGCACAGTTTTACCCAAGAATGTGCGTCTACAGCGAATTTGATGGTTGGTCTCATAAGCAGTTTTTGGGTAGAGGCGAATTCGCGCTTACCTTTGGAGACTTTGATGTCAAAATTACGGTTCCAGGAGATCATGTTGTTGCAGCTACCGGGGAACTCCAAAATCCCGGTAAGGTCTTGACAAGTAAGCAGCAGAAGCGGCTGAAGAAAGCCGCAAAGGCTGATGAACCAGTCTTCATAATCACAAAAGAGGAAGCGGATGCTGCAGAGCAAGGTCGAGCCAAGGAAATGAAGACCTGGCACTTCAAAGCGACTAATGTACGTGATTTCGGTTTTGCCAGTTCTCGCAAATTCATGTGGGATGCCATGGGTGTCAAGCAAAGTGGTCGCACGATCATGGCGATGTCTTATTATCCACAAGAAGGGGTTCCACTTTGGGATAAGTACTCTACCAAGGTGATCGCACAAACGATCAAAACCTATAGCCATCATACCTTTGACTACCCTTATCCGGTAGCTATTTCGGTACATGCCAAGAGCATCGGAATGGAATATCCCATGATTTGCTTCAATTTTGGTCGACCAGAGGCAGATGGCAGTTACAGCAAGTACGTCAAATATCGAATGATCGGTGTGATCATCCACGAGATCGGGCACAACTATTTCCCCATGATCGTCAATTCTGATGAACGTCAATGGGCCTGGATGGACGAAGGAATGAACACCTTTTTACAGTACCTAACCGAGCAGCAATGGGAGAGGGGATTCCCTTCACGTCGTGGCCCTGCATACAAGATTGCTGATTACATGGGTGGAGACAAAAGCAATATCATGCCGATGATGACCGACCCCCAGTCAATCCCACAACTTGGCAACAATGCCTATGGAAAGCCTGCCGCTACGCTGAATATCCTACGAGAAACGGTAATGGGAAGGGAAGCTTTCGATTTTGCTTTTCGCGAGTTTGCACAACGGTGGAAATTCAAGCATCCAACTCCCGCTGATTTTTTCAGAACAATGGAGGATGCTTCCGGAATTGATCTGGATTGGTTTTGGAGAGGTTGGTTTTATACCAACGACCACGTAGACATTGCAATTACCGGAGTCAAGTGGATGAAACTGGACTTGGCGACTTACGAATCTAAACCGGGTGCAGGAAACAAAAAGACTAGCACTCAAAAGAAGCCCAGATCATCTTCCTACGGAGGGGATTTCATATCAGATATGCGTAATGCTAGTGCAATCAAGGAAACAGCAGTCGAAAGAGACCCATCTTTGGCAGATTTCTATAATGGTAATCACGATTTTGAGCTGCTTGAAGTGGATCCTTCAGAAATGGAGCTTTTTTCTTCAAAACTGACGGAAGAAGAGAAAGAAGCCATTGATCCAAGCAAGAACTACTACGAAATTGGCTTTGAAAATATTGGTGGATTAGTGATGCCGCTAATTCTGGAATTCGAGTTTGTGGACGGAAGTAAAATATTGGAACATATCCCAGCAGAAATTTGGGCTTTAGACAACGAAAAGGTCTCTAAAGTGTTTGTCTTTGAGAATGAGTTGAAGAAGGTTTTTCTGGACCCATATCGGGAGACAGCGGATACGGACATGAGCAACAATTCCAGCTCTAGCGAACCGATAGAAAGCCGTTTCCAATTGTACAAGAAAGCTGGGTCCTGGGACCGGAAAGGACCTAATGCTATGCAAAAATTCAAAGCAAAACAATAAAGCGTGTCCCTAGCTGATTTGCCATATGATGCTCGATTGAGTTTCTCTTGTGAAAGCGAGCAATATCAGTATGGAGAGAAGTCAATTCCTGCTTGTCCAAGTGATTTGGTTTTTGATGAGTTTCGAATGTACCTGGATTGGGAAACCCATGATGAACATTGTAAGATTCTCAAGATCAGCATAGATCCCTATTGCCCTTTGGAGTTTTCTGAATTGACGCTTGATCTTCAATTCTCTCACTTGGAAGTGGAGAAGGTATTTTGCAATGGCTTCCAGTCTTGGACAGAAAGCCGTGCATTTTATCCAGATGAACAAATGCAGGGATTGCGCAAGGCCGTAGCACCACTGATGCAGGCTTTTGGAGACTACGGCTTTACAAAGTACAAAGAAAAGCCAGGGCAGTTTCATTCTTGGACATATAGCATTCAATACCACAAAGATCATGATCCATTGCTGCTTGCCTCACTTGATGAACGGACGGCCTATACCAAAATAGTACATAATGTAGGGGCAAACATTCCCAAGCTTAGGATCCGAAGGGATGTCGAAGGACTAAGTATCATCAAAAAAACGGTGCTGTGTCGATTGCTCTTTGTCTGCTCTCCTGAACCACAGTTGCACCAATACTTGCAAAAAAGGGTGAGACTTCCACTTCGTCCCTGCCCACCAGTTGCTGGATGGACGAGTTGGTATAACTATTATACAGACATTGATCCCAATGTGCTTCGAGTCAATGTGAATGCCTTGAAGAACTTGCAGGCTCCTATTGATATTTTTCAAATTGATGACGGTTGGCAGCAGGCGGTGGGAGATTGGGAATTGAATGACAAATTTAAGGATCGAATGGTCTCACTGGTGAGGCACATCAAGACGGCAGGATATCGCCCGGGTTTGTGGCTGGCACCGTTTGTTGCTGAGAAGGATTCAAAAATTGCCAGGGATCACCCTGATTGGATCTTGCAGGATGAAAGAGGCCGGCGGGTAAAGGCAGGTTACACACCACTTTGGAGCGGTCATTTCTATGCATTGGATATTTACAATGAAGCTTTTCGGTCCTATTTGGAATTAGTGTTTAGAAGACTTATTGAAGATTGGGGCTTTCGTTTCGTAAAGCTGGATTTCCTGTATGCAGCCGGCCTGGTTCCGAGAAAGGGGAAGACGAGGGCACAAGTGATGTTTGATGGATTGCAATGGCTGCGTTCAATTTGTGGAGAGGTTCAGATACTCGGTTGTGGTGTACCTTTGGGACCTGCTTTTGGTTTGGTGGACTACTGTAGAATTGGGGCCGATATTCACTTGAGCTGGGAGCACAAATTGCTAAAATTTCTGCGGAATCGTGAGCGCGTATCCACTGTTTTGTCTCTTCAAAACACCATCAATAGAGCTGGGCTGAATCGGCTGGCGTGGGGCAATGACCCTGATGTATTCATATTGCGCAAGCAGAACCATGAGCTCTCCAAAGCCGAACAATACACCATCTTTGCCGTCAATCAGGTGTTTGGACAGTTGATCTTTTGCTCTGATAGAGTCGATCAGTACTCAAAATCGAAGCGTCGACTCTACTTGTCTCAGTTTCCTCTTAAGGAACGAGAACTAGTATCAATGGTAGAAGATCGGGGACTTTATCATATTCGATTGCTTGTAGAGGGTCGAAGATTTAGTCTGATTAGCAACTTGTCTGAAGAGACCAGAGTACTGGATTTGGGACTTGATGCGGAGAATGGAGCTATTTCCAGCAACCCTGTTCAATTGTACAATGAGGAATCGATCATCCAAGTCCTTCCTCATCATTCCATATTGTTGCGGGAGTTTAGTTATGAAAAGGACAGGATACAATTGGTCGCAAGTGATCTGCATTTTTTTGCGGGGACGGAAATTGGTCGGGTAGACATAAGGTCAGGTCAGTTTTGTCTGCCTTTTGTTGATCAGCTGGTAAACAAGTCTGGTGTGGTCTGGCTTTTGATGTCAAGGGATAGAGTACTGGAGATCACTGATCATCGAGTTGTTGATCACCGATATCAAGGTGATTTTGTTCTTCTTAAGTTGCTCGTGGGGAAATAAGGCGGTGAGGTTCAACGTTATATAAGGCTGATTTGTGCCTTTCATGTCCTAAATCGTCTAAATCGGGCTTTCTTCAGCTGTCTTCAACAAATTGTATTTATGCAAGAGATCAAGATTGAGCATACTTTTATAGTACACCAAGATTATTCTTCCTTCGATAAGCATCAGGTTCAACTCTTCGAAGCCGCAAAGCGTGCAACAAAAGATGCCTATGCCCCATACAGTCATTTTCACGTGGGTGCAGCAGCCCTGCTTAGCAACGGGGAGATAATCATTGGTAATAATCAGGAGAATGCCGCATACCCTTCCGGGCTTTGTGCGGAGCGAGTAGCCTTATTTTATGCCTCTGCCAAATTTCCGGGAAAGGAGGTCAAGGCATTGGCTATTACCATAGATTATGATGCAGTAGATACGGATGAGATCATTCCTCCCTGTGGTGGTTGTCGACAGGTGATTGCTGAAAGTCAGGCGAAGCAAGAGCAGGATATCACTATTTATCTTCTTGGTCGGGACCAACATGTGTGTGTCATTGATTCCATTGGGCAGTTGCTACCTTTGGCCTTTTCTCGAGAAGTACTGCGAACGGTCAAGACTTAATGATCCAGTATACTAAATATTTGAAGGCAGCCATTCAATAAAGTGGTATTGTGCCAACGTTAGTATATTTGTACAACCGAAAGACACAATGAGTGATATCAAAATTGGGTTTCTGGGGATGCTGCTTCTAGTATTGGCCTCCTCTTGTGCCCGCTTGCTTGAAGTACGAATGGATGCTGCCACTGCCTATCAGAGTAAGCAGTACATTACTGCTACAGAGCTGTTGATCCCTGAGTATGATCAAGCAGAGAGCTTGCTGGAAAAATCTGCTAAGGCGACGCAAATTGCCAGATGCTACAAGATGGCAAATCGCACCATTCAGGCGGAAGCCTGGTACGAGAAGGCCATAGCCTATGATACCGATGCCTCTACAAGCTACAATTACGGTCTTATGCTCAAGGCAAATGGCAAATACGAAAAGGCCATGAAGGTCTTTGAAGAATATGCCCGAGTTTATCCCATCGATCGAAGTAGGGCTACCAAGCAGCTGAAGTCATGTAAAAGTGCAATGGAATGGCAAGAGGCCCCTGAACCCTATCGAATTGAAAACCCACAAGGACTAAATTCGAGAGCTTCTGATTTTGCCCCCGTTCTCTACGACGAATCTACCCTGATTTTTACATCAGCAAGATCTTCGGCAAAGGGTGAAGAAGTCTATGGATGGACAGGGGAAAAGCACTCTGATATATTTGTGGCCGAGGCCATCAATGCTAATGCTTACGGCGAGGGTCGGCCTTTGAGTGATTCAATCAATACCGTCTTCAATGAAGGTACGGTCACCTTTGATCAGGGGTTCAAGGTGATGTACTTTACTCATTGTGGTGGTGCTTCATCAGTAGACGACTACTGCAAAATATACAAGACTGAACGCGCGCCCAATGGCGAATGGATTGAGCCAGAACGTGTCTACTTATTCTCTGTTGACACCATAAATGTAGGACATCCCTATTTGACACCTAATGGCAAGGAACTCTATTTTTCTGCCGATCACCCAGAGGGTTACGGGGGGAAAGATATCTATAGCGTAAAGAATACTCGCGAAGGTTGGACCACTCCGAAAAATCTGGGACCAGAAATAAACAGCGAGCTGAACGAGGGCTTTCCCTTCATTCATGCTGATGGTAGATTGTACTTTGCCTCAGATGGACATGCCGGGATGGGAGGTTTGGACATTTTTGTCTCCGAAAGAAAAGGGAAGGAGTGGACCAATGTGCAAAACATGAAGTATCCAGTGAACTCGCCTGCGGATGACTTTGGTATTCACTTCCAGCCAAACATCAAACCCGAGCTTATGGATTCAGTGGAGGCTATCGGCTATTTTGCCAGTTCGAGGACCGGAGGGCAAGGCAATGATGACATCTATCGCTTTACTCACTATATTCCTCAAGAACCATTGGATACTATTCCAGAAGAGACAACCCCTGTGGCAACCGGTCCAGTTTATTTGCTCAAAGGGGTAGTAAAAGAGAAAATCTATTCGGACCCTAATAACCCAAACTCCAGTATTACTGGAATGTCCCCAATGAGTGCCATCCTGGCAGAAATCAATGGACTTAGTTTAAGCAGTTCCATTGATACCCGAATGCGCTCTGATAGCAATGGTGCCTTTGACATTGAGCTTGAGCCAGATGTGGATTACCGAGTTGCAGCAAGCGCACCCGGATATTTCAGAGGAACTGTAAATGTGAGTACAAAGAATCAAAGAGCAGCAGCGGGAGACACGGTCATGCTTAAAGCGGAACTAGTGCTGGATAAGATCTTCGAAAGGGTGGAGATCACATTGGACAATATCTACTTCGATCTAGACAAATGGGATATCCGTCCCGATGCCGAGCCGACCCTCAGCCAACTTGCTACCCTGTTGGTCGAAAACCCGGGAATTACAATTGAACTTGGCTCCCATACCGATTCTCGCGGAAGGGATAAGTACAATCAAGAATTGTCACAGAAACGAGCGCAGTCAACGGTGGATTACCTTGTCAGAAGGGGCCTTGATCGCCGACGTCTAATCGCTACAGGCTACGGAGAAGCCCAATTGGTCAATGACTGTACGGATGGGGTGGATTGCACTGAGGAGCAGCATCAGCAGAATAGAAGAACCACCTTTAGGGTGCTATCAGAAGATTTCTCTCCAGATCGTGGATTCTAGTTGATATCCCCAAAGAAAATAAGGGACAAAAGAAAAGCCTGCAGGTCTTGAATCCTGCAGGCTTTCTGTATATCTGATGATGTTTGATGCAAATTACTAGGCCACCATTCCCTCGAAAGTCTTAATCCTTGTCACAACTTCTTCAGGGAGAGGTAGCTGTTGCTTCTTCTTGATGTCATACAAACGAATCTCTGTAGTCGCCTTAGCAATTACTTCAATATCATTCTCCACCTCACGGGTGATGACATACTCCAGATTAAAGCTCTCTCCATTGAGCTTCGAGCAACGTGTATAGATAAACGGCTTGTCTTTGTAGCCAAGCGGTTGTCTATATTCAATTTCGGCTTTGGACAACAGGGCGCCTATTTCCGTAGAGTCAAGCTCACAGGCTTGATCCAAATAGTCAAGGCGACACTCCTCAAGATAATTCAAGTAAACCGCATCATTGATGTGGTCAAACTCATTTATATCTCTCCATCTCAGATTCAATTTCTTCTTCAGCTTGAAATCCTTCATCATATCTAAATTTTCACGGGTTAAGTTCAGCACACTCATTAATTACTTCTTTTCACGTTAATAATTGATTCGTGTTTCCATTGCTTCTCTACAAATGTATAGTCTGCAGCTTTGCTAACCTTGTACAATTTTTGGAGATTGTTGAAGCAATTTTCTTCCGTGCTTACGGTGTGAGATTAGGTATAAATGACAAAACTTTCTCGATCAGACCATTAAATATTAAATTGTTGTATCTATGTGCTATTATTGTTGAAGTTACTTTGATGAATACACCTATTTTCAAGCTCTTCTAGATAAGTGGCATATGTATGTTTATTTGAAAGACATTAATTTTTGGGGTAATGACTGACCCCTCTGTCTTCAAATGGTCACAATTATTGCAAATGGATTGACTCTGGGATTATCAAAGTGTATCCGCTAGGACATTATGGGCGCCGATATTCTGAGCCAATAGACCGGATGATCATAATGTTTGAACTTTCCATAGGATTTGGCTGGCAAGCTGATTAGCGCCGTCGTCTGGGAGACATTCGATCTGAAACTTGCATTGCTCGTAAAACTGAGCTCTGATCAACAGCTTTTCTTCCGCAAATTTTCGGATCTGCTCTCGCGTTTTGCCTTGTATCAGAGGTCTAGAAAAGCTATCGGCATGTAGTCTATCCGCAAGGATATCATGTGGAACGGATAGATACACTGTAAACCCTAATCTGTTAAGCTTGCTAATGTTGTCTGAATGGCAAGGTAATCCCCCGCCTGTAGCTATGACTGCTTCCGGGAAGTTTTCCAGATGTTCCACGACTTCAGCTTCAAGTTGACGGAATTTCGCCTCTCCTTCTAGATCAAAGATCTCCTGGATGCTTTTGCTGGCGCGCGCTTCAATGTACTGATCAGTATCAATGAGAGGAAGAGAACTCAAGCTTGCCAGAGCTCGCCCGACACTACTCTTACCCGCTCCCATGAATCCAACAAGAATGATCCGCAAGGGTCTAGGTTTTTAAGGAGATTCGTGGATCTAGCAGTCCATAGAGAATATCTACAAAGATATTGACCAGAATGAATAGGGAAGCGGTAAATAATACCGAACCCATCACAACAGGAAAGTTGAAAGACTCAAGTGCCTTGATTGTCTCATAGCCCAATCCCTTGTAATTGAAGATGTATTCTATGAAGTAGGAGCCTGCCAGAATAGAAGCAAACCAGCCGGATATTGCTGTAATCACAGGATTGAGTGCATTGCGCAATACGTGCTTAAACAAGGTGGTAAAGTAGGAGAGCCCCTTGGCCTTGGCAGTCCGTACATAGTCTTGAGACAAGACGTCCAAAACCGAACTCCTGGTCAACTGCACAAAGATCGAAATAGGACGAATCCCAAGTGCTACGGCTGGAAGGATGAGGTTTTTTAAGACCAGCACTTCATCTCCATAGTCATTTAGCTCATAGAGGTTTCCCGTGTAGTTTAGGCCAGTATAGTCCGCCAAAAGATCACCAAAAATCAAAGCCAATACAATCCCTGAGAAGTAGGAGGGTTGCGAGATTCCCAGAATCGAAGTGACCAGGATAGAGTTATCCAAAAAGGAGAACTGCCTTATGGCCGCTATCACTCCCAAAAAGATACCCACTATACTTGCAAAGGTAATGGCGATAATCCCCAGCAAGATCGTCTTCGGTAAAGCTGATATCAATATATCGCTCACTTTCCGCCGATCCTGATAAGAGAATCCTAAATAGGGTTTCTTTGCCACCATATAATTGCCTGAGCCGACAGAAAAGAGCTTGGAATACTCGTACTTCTCCTGAGCCTTGGGCGAATCCTTGTAAAAAGACAAAGGACTTAAGTCATTCAGATAATATAGAAACCTTGTTATGGGAGGCTTGTCTAGCCCCAGATCCTTTCTCACCGCCTCAATCGATGCCACATCAGCTCGTTGACCCATGGTCAATCGCGCTGGATCGACCGGAATTACATTGAATAGAAAAAATACCAGGACCACAACTCCAAGCAAGGCAAGGAATCCGGCAGCTAATTTCTTTACAATGAACTGGATCATAAATAGTTTTTCTGGTCAGCCAGAGCAATGTACGGCTTTTAGTTTTGGCAAGCTTGCCATGAGCAGACATATGATTTTTCTCTGCCTAATTAGCCTTTAGATCATTTTGCAATTCCTGCCAGCTAGGGATATTATTGTAATGGTACTTCTTCAGCAATTTACAATCTTTGAAAACCACCAAGCCTGGATTCGCACGAATCATTGTCTTGATTGGAGTGGCATCCAGATTGTAGAACTCATATAGTCCCTGGCTCTTTGAATTTGCTTCGTCCAATAAAGAGCCCGTCAATCCATAAATGTTCGAACCATTCTTTTTGGCTTCCGACATCAAGCTGTTCACAGCTTTCCAGCCATCGTCATCTGATTTGTCAATGCTATAAGACGCCACGAAGAATTGCAAGCCCCCTTCGGCAAGAATAGCATCTGCCTGATCTTCCCCATCTGCATCCTGAATCATGAAGTCTTTAATCTTAGGTAACTCCGGCTCCCGAATCACAGTCGTTTCCCTGTCAGAAAATTTCCAACTCTTATCCTCCCATAGACGCGAGGCAGTAAACTCTTCCGTTGTCATTCTTTTGGTCTCGCCGGTGGATTCGTTCTTGTAGATCATATAATCCAAAGTCTCTCCAGGATCCAGCCCCTCGGTCGATTTGCCCTTACAAAGATCTACCCCTTCCTGATAAGCCCGAAAATCGACGATTGGCAGATTCCAAACATTACGGAAGGAAAACCAGGTGCCGGCCAGACTCAGTATTCCAAAGACCGCCAAACTCGGAGCCAAGCGGATTTTTGGATGATTGTGAAAGGCGTATAAAACTGCGCAAACCATCAAGGCCAAAAAGATCATGCCCTTTGTTCCAAAGCCATAGGAATTGTACAGCATGAGCAAGGCAGTAAGAATGCCCGTCGGTATTAGGAATTTGCTAATCTCAGATTTCTCCAGAAATGCTTCCATCTTATGACGGGTAAACCACAAAAAGAGCAGAAGCACTGACAGTACCACATCTTTCATGAAGGTTTCTATCGGCTTTAGTTTCATGAAATCCCCAAAACATCCACAATCAGTCACCTTTCCGGTGAAGGTGGTAAAGCCAGTGAGGAAGGTAAAGAAGACAATCATAGCCAGCAACATCAGTATCATTGCCTCATAGAAAATGCCTAACCAAAGTCCCACACCAAGTATGATCTCCAATATGATTATGAACAGGGAGAAAGCAAGCGAGTACTCTGACATCAAGACCCAAAGTGGGTCCAGCATCGGAATATACTCCTGAAATACTTCAAAGTATTCCTTCATCTTGATAGCCGTTCCAGTAGGATCAATGGCCTTTACCACACCACTAAACACAAAGAATATGGCCACAAAGTACCTGATAAGATGTATTACCGTCTTCATTCTGATTCCTTAATTTTTATGAGTGCAAATACAGAGTAATTAATGATATCCAGGTAGTTGGCGTCTGTACCTTCCGATACTATCGTCGAGCCCTCATTATCCTCAATCTCCTTAATCCTCAATAGTTTCATCAATATTAAATCGGTGAAGGAACTAACGCGCATCGACCGCCAGGCCTCCCCATAATCGTGATTCTTTTTCTTCATTAATTCAAAAGCGACCTTAGACTCCCGATCATACAAGGACAAGGCATCCTTCGGACTCAGTGTAGCACGATCATTCCAGCCTTCCTGCAACTGAATTAATGCCATCAAGCCGTAGTTTACCAAGGCAATAAATTCCCCCTTGATGCCCTCGTCGATCTGCTGTGTACCAAGCTCCTCAATGGTCCGAATTCGTTGTGCTTTGATATAAAGCTGATCTGTCAGCGAACTCGGCCGCAATATCCGCCAAGCCGTTCCGTAGTCTTTCGTCTTATTCTCAAATACCTGCCGACAATCAAGTATGACGTTCTGGTATTGTTGAGCTGTATCCTTTCCCAATGCTATTATTTTGGAAGAACGACCTGTTTTCGCATTTCACAATACAAATCTTAGCGTGATTGGCTATCTTGCCTCGGTAGCCATGCGATGAACCACTCTTCTTATTACAAAACTACTAGGTTCTAAGCTTATTAACTAATTATTTAGTTGAAAGTTCAAACTTTGCATAAAAATACTGTTTTTGCACCAAAGAAGACCCTCAGAATCAAGGGTAAATTAGTCCGGCTCGAAAAGCCACTGATTATGGGCATTCTCAATGTGAATCCCGACTCCTTTTATGATGGAGGACGCTACAATTCTGTCGATCAGGCAGTCAATAGAGCGGAACAAATGCTGGCCGAAGGGGTAGACATTCTTGATATTGGTGGCATGTCTTCCCGCCCAGGGGCTGAAATTATCTCGGTTGATACGGAGCTGAGCAGAGTTCTGCCTGCATTGGAAGCGATCTTCAAGCGCTTTCCCGATATTATCGTGTCCATAGACACCATCCATGCCGAGGTGGCCAGACAATCTGTACAGGTCGGGGCGGCTATCGTCAACGACATTTCTGCAGGCAGGCTGGATGAAGCAATGATCGAAACAGTCGCTTCTTTAAAAGTGCCCTATATCATGATGCATATGCGAGGTACTCCTCAGACAATGAAGTCGCTCTGTCACTATGAAGATTTGATAAGAGAGATGATCGATTACTTCCAAAAACGCATGGAGCTATGCAAACAGGCTGGTATCAATGATCTCATTATCGATCCTGGATTTGGATTCAGCAAGACCATCTCACAAAACTTTTTCCTCCTGTCTAAGCTGCAAGAATTGAAGCTTCTTGATTTGCCAATGCTGGCCGGTTTGTCCCGCAAGTCCATGATCTGGAAGTCCTTGAATATCAGTTCTCAAGAGGCACTTAACGGCTCTACTGCTTTACATATGTACGCTCTGCGGCAAGGAGTAGGAATTTTGAGGGTTCACGACGTGGCCGAGGCAAAGCAGGTCATCGCATTGCAGCAACTACTGAGCAAGGCCAGCAATGCTGCTTTTAGCTGATTCAGCACAAAATAATTAACTTACAAGTAATGCGGTTCCAGACTGATTTCTACGGTTGCGAATAATCAGCTGTACAACTGGACTGCCGGCATTTAGTCGAAGGCGCGAAGGCATGATAGAGGTAATGGACATAATCCTTGGATTCAAAGTAGGTTTTCTTGAGATCAGTGTGGTCGATATTCTGGACATCATCTTGTTCGGAACACTCATGTATATGGTCTATCGACTCCTGCGTGGAGGTCTTGCCTACAATATCTTGATCGGCCTCTTTCTCATTTATTTGATGTGGCGTATTACCGCCGGTCTCGGCATGACCCTAATGGCCAATGTACTCAATCAATTCGTTGGGGTAGGAGTGCTGCTGGTCGTGATCATCTTTCAGCCGGAACTTCGCCGTTTTCTACTTTTCATCGGAAAGGGCAGTGGTATCGGAAAAGACAAATTCTGGCGCAGATTCTTGTCAAAGGAATTTGGCGATACAGAGTTGCTAGCCAGCAGAGTGAAGCAAGTCAAATCCGCCGTTCAAAACATGTCCAAGACCAAGACGGGTGCCATCATCGTCTTTGCTGACAGCAGTGACAAACAGGTCTTCCTAAAGAACTGCGTCAAGGTGGAGGCGACCATCTCACAACGACTACTAGAGTCCATATTCGAAAAAAATGCCCCCTTGCACGATGGAGCGGTTGTCATTCTTGATCACCAAATTTTTTCGGCAGCCACCGTTCTTCCCGTTTCTGAAAACAACAAACTTCCTGCTCATCTAGGTCTGCGTCACCGCGCCGCAGTGGGCATCACGGAGATGATAGAATCCGTAGTTATCATTGTTTCGGAGGAGACCGGATTCATTTCTGTGGCCATCAATGGCAATATCAGCACCAATGTAAACGAGGAGGCTTTGCAAGATGCCATAGAGCAGGGCTTTGCGATTGATTTGGATTAGGCTTTGGCTGCTGCAAGGTGCAAGGTGCAAGGTGCAAGGTGCAAGGTGCAAGGAGCAAGGTGCAAGGTGCAAGGAGCAAGGAGGGAGGTGCAAGGAGCAAGGAGCAAGGAGCAAGGAGGGAGGTGCAAGGAGCAAGGTGCAAGGAGCAAGTTGTTTTTTAGAAACACTAAACACTAAACAATTCCGAAAATTTTGAAATTCTGGTCCGCGTACAAAATGACGGTGAAAACTAGCCGCGGGCGCAGCGGAACGAAGTGCCCTGATAGCGTCGCGAAAGCCAGCCAATAGTGGCTCCGACGTAGGAGGAGACGCTAGTGGCTGAGCTGTAGCAGCTAGCGGGGTGCTGAGTATTAG
>JAHDDV010000507.1 GCA_020629205.1 Chitinophagales bacterium
CTAGTGCCTCGGGCACAAAGTTCTGGATAGTTTGACTGGCTTCTATTTCTGCCATCCTTTGTTGCTCGTCGGTCATGTAGCTATGGCTATACTCCCTTCTCGCGCCTCGTCTGGCAAAAAGATAAGCTCAGTCAAACTATCCCTAACTTTGTTCCCAAGGCAGCCTGATAGGAGAGTTTTGGCTCCTCGGTCGAGCCTTGCGATACTTTTTAGCATCTTTAGGGTCCAAAAGCTTAGATAATTCACCCACAACTATGAAGTTCTCAGTTGTTCTGCTGCTCTTACTGATGTCGGTACCCCTATTCGGCCAAAATCAAGCGGTTAAGCTTCACATCGAAACGGCAGCCCTCAAAATGGAGGAAGGCAAATTTGATGAAGCGGCCAAGGCTTATGAACGTGCCTTGAACTACGAACCAGATAATCTGGAGTATCTATTTGGATATGGTATGGCCTTGTATCGCCAGGAGCGATATCAAGAGATACTGGATCGACTGGAGCCAGTAATTGAGAAAGATCTGGCTACCATTCCCTACTATCGAATCATCGGCAATTGCTATGACTTGATGGGAAACTACGAAAAGGGAAAGGAAGTGCTCAAGGCAGGTATCGAAAAGTATCCGAATGAAGGGGAATTACAGCTGGACCTGGGCATCATTGAAATGATTCGTGGTGATTATGAACAGTCTTTGAAGTATTGGGAGCAAGGCATCGAGAGTGATCCTATCTTCTCCGACAACTACTATTGGTGTACGCGTCTATATGCCAAATCCAACGAACCCATTTGGGCACTGTATTACGGCGAGCTATTTCTAAACCTCAATCGCAATGGTGGGGATAAGTTTGACGAAGTCAGCCGCATCCTTTATACGGTGTATGGTGATATGATCGAAAAGAAATTCGATGCAAACCCGGAACTGGTAATTGTGCGCGAAGGAACCAACTACCTCAAAGAAGCTCATGAGCAAATCTTCAGCATTTTGGACAAGAATGGTCTGCTCAGAATAGATCGAGGAGCAAATGCGGAGGGCAAGATTAACCGACTCCGTGCGATCAGTATGGTGCGTAAAGATTTCCTGGATCTCTGGAATCAGGTTTATGCAGAAGTCTATCCAATCAGCATCTATAAGCGGCACACTGAGCTGCTGGAAAAAAACTACTTCGAAAGCTATAATTTCTGGGTGATGGGAGCCGGAAATCAGGAAGAGTTTTGGAAGTTTCACGATACCCGAAAGATCAACTACCAAGACTACCTGAGCTGGTTTTTGAACAATCCTATGCGTATCAACATCATGGATTACTTTGCTAAGGATAAGTATTATTCAACTAGCCCACAAGCCTCGGGGCCTCCGCCTGCTGCCCCTGCACCCACTCCAGTAGAAGAGCAAACGAATGCAGATCAATCTGAGGAAAAAAAGTCCAGTAAAGAGAAAAAGTCAGGCAAGTCTAAACGCTCAGGCAAGAAAAAGAAGGACAGCAAGAAATCCGATGAGAAGTCGCGGCGATCAGAAGCAGAACCCGACTTAGTTCCACCAATAGAAGAAGCAATCGAAACGACTAGCAAGCAAAGGAAGCCGAAGCCATCTGAAGTTCCAGTTATGGACGATGAAGTAAAGAGCCCACAGGGCAATGAGATTGCAGTGAACACAGTAGACGAACCTTCTGAACCCAAGATCAGCGCTCCTGAAATCGAAGTTGAAAAGGTAGATGCCGTTAGTGAAGATGTTGCGGCAGAGACAGGACTTGCCGAAGAACCGGAGGTGGAAGTCTTAGGCACCACGGAGACCGCATCAGATCTCCCGCCTGCTCTCCTCAATCCTTATCAAGCCTACGAGGTGGACTCACTTCCTGAATACCCTGGCGGTGATTATGCATTGCGCGAGTATTTGCACAGGGAAGTGCAGGTACCAGAAAACTGCTATCACAAGACTGACCAGATTACGCTTTATGTTTCGGTGGTCCTGAATGAAGAGGGCAGTGTGCATGATGCAAAGCTTAAAAAGGGCGATGCTTGCGGTATGGAAGACAGGCTTTTGGAAGTGATTAAGGACATGCCTGCCTGGATGCCGGGCTACCGCAAAGGTGACAAGGTGCCTGTGGTCTTGACTTTACCAGTGAAGTTTAGATTGGAATAAGTCTGAAAAATCAAGAAATGCGATTCTACCTACTATTAAGTCTATTATGCTTTCCTGTGTTGCTATGTGCGCAGAGTTTCGAAGCTGAGCAGCTGGAATATAAGCGAGTGCAGAAGGCCAAGGATCAGAAACTAGGTGCTCTTGCCGGCGAATTTAGTCGCAAGGGTTTATCCTTTGCAAAGACAGAAGAAATCTTCTTTCGCGTATTCAAGCAAGAAGCCCGCTTAGAGGCTTGGGTACGCCAAAAAGGGCAAAGTACTTTTGTAAAATTGAAGGATTATCCGGTATGCGCACTCTCTGGAAATCTCGGTCCCAAGCGCAAGCAATACGACAAACAAATTCCCGAAGGATTCTACGTGATTGATCGTTTCAATCCGCTAAGCGGCTATCACCTGTCCATGCGGGTGAGTTATCCCAATCAGTCCGATATCATTTTGGGTGTACGCGGTTCTTTAGGAGGCGACATCTATATTCACGGAGGCTGCAAAACGGTCGGCTGTTTGCCGATGACCAATGATGAAATACAGAATCTTTACCTGCTTTGCATGTATGCGAGAGACCGCGGTCAGGAGAATATTCCGATCCACATTTTTCCCTACGATTTTTCGCAAGGTCAGCCCGATTATGTGGTGAATCAGTTGGTGGAGGAAAAGAAGGCGGCTACCCTTGCTCTTTGGGATAATTTCAAGGAGGGTTTTCAATTCTTTGAGGATCAGAAGAAGCTTCCTTTTGTTTTTGT
>JAHDDV010000508.1 GCA_020629205.1 Chitinophagales bacterium
TACAAATCAAACTTAATCCCCTGAGCAAGCGGAAGCTCGCGGCTATAATTGATCGTATTTGTTTGGCGTCTCATGTATACCTTCCAGGAATCAGAACCAGACTCTCTTCCACCACCAGTTTCCTTTTCGCCACCAAATGCACCACCGATCTCTGCACCGGAAGTACCGATATTGACATTAGCAATACCGCAGTCAGAGCCAGAACAAGATAGGAACTGCTCCATGTCTCGCATATTGTTGGTCATGATAGCAGAAGACAGTCCTTGAGGGACATCATTTTGAAGACGGATGGCTTCGTCGAGGTCATCAACTTTGATCAAGTAAAGGATAGGTGCGAAAGTTTCGTGCTGTACAATCTCGAAGTTGTTTGACACTTCAGCAATACATGGCTTCACATAGCAGCCAGAACTGTATCCCTTACCTTTCTTCACACCGCCTTCTACAATAAAATTGGCTCCTTCCGCTTTACCTCGTTCAATGGCATCTTTGTACATGTCGACAGCTGCATGGTCGATAAGCGGACCCATATGGTTCTTTTGATCCAGTGGATTCCCGATCTTCACTTGCTTGTAAGCTTTGACCAAACGCTTTTTTACTTCATCGTAGACGTCTTTATGTACTAGCAGTCTTCTTGTACTGGTGCAGCGCTGACCAGCAGTACCGACGGCACCGAAGACAGCCCCTACCAGACAAGCATCCAGATCCGCAGTCTCCGTGATGATGATAGCATTGTTGCCACCCAACTCAAGCAGGGACTTTCCCAGTCGCGCACCTACGGCAGCGGCAACGTGCTTACCCATGCGGGTAGAACCTGTAGCGGATACCAAAGGAATGCGCTTATCGTTTGAAAGTAGCTGACCGATCTTGAGATCGCCATTCACGATGCCAGAAACACCTTCTGGTACCTTGTTGCGCTTGAACACATTCATCACGATGTTTTGGCAAGCGATAGAACAGAGACCTGCTTTCTCAGATGGCTTCCAAACACAAGTGTCACCACAAACCCAGGCCAACATGCTGTTCCATGCCCAAACGGCTACCGGGAAATTGAAAGCGGAGATAATTCCAACCACACCAAGCGGATGATACTGCTCATACATGCGGTGCAATGGACGCTCAGAGTGCATAGTCAATCCGTATAGCTGACGAGAAAGACCTACTGCAAAATCGCAGATGTCGATCATCTCTTGAACTTCACCATAGCCTTCTTGAAGACTCTTTCCCATTTCATAAGAAACAAGCTTACCTAGTGGCTCTTTGTACTTTCTCAGTTCTTCACCGATCTGACGAACAATCTCACCTCTTTTTGGTGCAGGCCAGGTACGCCATTCCTGAAAAGCTTTTTGAGCCTTGTCAACGACTTTATTGTATTCCGCTTCTGAAGCAGCATTGATCTTACCAATCAGTCGGCCATCTACTGGAGAGTAAGACTCCAATACATCGCCTTTGCCGGCAAACCATTTAGATCCTGTGGATACACCAGAGTTTTGTTTTTTGATACCCAGTTTCTTCAAGAACGAAGTAGAGACCTTGATCGAAGTATCTGTTTGCATATCTTTGCTTTATTTGATTAATTTTCGTGCAAAAATAGGCTAAAAATTGCACCATTAAGGACTTGTTACATTTAATACTGCAATGATCCCGTCTAAACGGCCAAATATTCAATTTGGCCGATCCAAAACTAGCTCTTGTGAGACAATTTTTAATGATCCTCTCTCTGTTTTTGCTATCGACGGAATTGCATGCCCAGTCTCCAGTACAAAGCAATCTTAGCAATGGGGGAGCCATTGAAATGGGGATTAGTTATGGCAAGATTATTAAACACCGCGATTACTTTCGACCAACAATTACCCGTCCGACAGTCTGCCTGGATGCTAGCTACAATATTGAAACAAAGGGGCGAAAGTACTGGCATTCCTTGCACAACTACCCGAGCATCCGGCTGAAGGCGGTGCTAGCCCTTTTTGGAGATAAGGATATCTTTGGTTTTGGTCTCGGTGCATTGCCTGTTTTAAGTGTACAGAAAGGAGCAGGAACACTCACTTACAGATTTGAGGCGGGTATGGGAATCGCCTATATTAGTAAAACTTACGATGATTTTTCCAATCCTGTCAACAATGTCATCAGTGTACATCTGAATAATGTTACGCAGATGGGCTGTCAGCTACAATGGGCAATAGATGAGAAGACAAGCTTGATCGCAGGCGGTAGCTTCACACATTTTTCCAATGGCAAATACAATAGTCCTAATCTCGGCATCAATATTCTGGCCTTGAATCTGGCCCTGAAACATCGGCTGGATCGAGCAGGCAAGAAGTTTATGGAAATACCTGAAATACCCAATTTCAAACGATTCTCCGGAGCAATCATGACCGGCATGGGTATCAAGGAACTGCAGAAGGAGGGAGGGCCAAAGTTTCCCAATTACACCTTCAGTTTACAGGGTGGATATCAGCGAAAGGCCAAAAGCCGGCATCTGCTGTCTTTTGATCTGAGGCATTTTCGGGGCTTGTATCACAACAATATCCAACACGAAGTCTTTCCGGATCGCTACTTCGAGCGCTCATTGGAGGGATATGTTTTCATTGGTCATGAGTTTCTGATGGCTCCTTTTGCTGTCTCCCTGCAGACAGGCGTACAGATCGTCAGTCCTCCCAACCGAGTCCCGGATATTACTAACCGACTAGGAAAGATGAAAATTGGGCTGCGCGTCTATCCTTTCCATCCCTATGATAACCCTCGGGGGCTTCTACTTGCTATGCACTTGGCTGCCGACTATGCCAAAGCAAGTTTCTTTGAATTGGCCTTAGGTTATCATTTCTAGTGCC
>JAHDDV010000509.1 GCA_020629205.1 Chitinophagales bacterium
AGGTGCAGCTTCTTATTTCTTGGATTAGCTTTTTCACTGTTTGGGATTTGTTGCTTATTCCACTTCCCCATTATAGACAATCAATCCGGCATTCGTACCAATGTAGATTTTCTTGTCGGAAAACTGTTCGATAAAAAAGACCTTACTGAAATTGCTGAACATGGTCATGTCTATTTCTTCGTAGTTCTTTTCATCGTCAGAAATATAGAGTTTCGGACGAAGGCTAAAGAGGTACAGCTTCTCGGCGGAAGATTTTAGCACATGATGAACGGCTTTATGCAGATGAGGATTGGCGGCCTCTTCTTCTGAAAGATAAGTAGGAAGTGTGATCCATTCTTGTCCTTGTTTTTTCATTAGCCCCTTGTCAGTGCCTGCATATACCTCATTGCCGTAAACGCAAATGTCTCTGTAGTAGTGATCTTGAAGCTCGGTCTGAAGCTCTTTGCCATCAAAGGACAACAAGGCCGCAGTCGAAACAAGATAGGCAGTACCACTGTCGGTAACACCGATGTCAGTGATGGCGCTTGCCTTTGATTTCGGAGTATACAATTGGTCTTGTTTTGCCTTCTCTCGAACCAGCAATCCTCTCGAAGTTCCAATCAAGATTTGCGCTGTTTGGGGTTTGTATGCAACGCAATACATGGTGCACTTGTGCTTATTGATCTCAGGATGTGTTGACTCGAAAACTTTTGCACTATCTCCGTCGATAATATAGCTCTCATAGAAGTTGATTCCATAAATAGTACCTTCAGGTGTACGAGCCTGAGAGCGATGAAAGATTGTGCTCGACTTGTTTTCCTGCAATGCGCCATAGTCAAATTTGCTCGACAATTCACCCGGCTTCCACATCACCAATCCTTGATAGGTCGCCAGATAGATTTCTCCAGGCATGTACTCCATACCTGCAAAGACCTGATAAGAAGGCAAAGGCTTGTGTTCAGGCATTATCACTTCCCAATCTTGTCCATCAAATTTTGCCAGGCCATGTCGGTTACCAAGAAGTAGCTCGTTTTCTTTACTAAGGCTGGCTCTGGTGAAATCAGCATTGCCTGGTAATCCAATATCCTTCCAACTAAACTTGACAGATTCATCTCCCTTAAAGTAAAAGATGTCATTCGAACTGATGATTACAAAGTCTGTGGGATTGAAGAACTCGATATCGTGAAAACGATCGAGTTTATGCATTAGAGAAACATCCCGTTCAGTCCACACTCCCTTGTTATTGATATAAAGTTTCGTTTTGTCCTCATTAAAATGACCGTAATTATAGGCACTCACAAAATTGTAATGATGAGGAATCTCAGCCACCTCAGGCTTGTTGGGTAGTTCTTGCCAAGAGCCCTGCTCGTACACGGCGATCTTATTCCAATATCTCGTATGGACCTTAGCGTCTGGACCTATTGTGATTTCAAGGGGAGGCCATACCACCTGGTTTTCAGTGACAGGACTTAGCACAGAATTAGCCGCATTGAAATGAGTCCATTGTCCATCCTTCAAAAGAGATATCCCCTTCTGTGTTCCTACAAATAGACCATGTTCTTCAGTATGTAAAATCGCCTGCACCTCATCATGAGGCAAGGCGGAGTTTTCACTAGTGAAGTGGCTTAACTTTCCGTTTTCAAGTCTTACCAGACCCGCACGATCATAGCCTATGTATATTGTCCCTTGCGCATCTACTTCAAGTCCATAGACCCTTTTTGAGGGCAAGTCATATTGTCTGGAAAGTAAAGTCCATTTGCCATCTTGCAGTTGTGAGAGTCCATGGCTACTTGAGATGACTAGCATGCTATCTGGGCCGACAGCTATATGGTTGGTGTACTTGGTAGGAGGCCCTTGCATTTGCTCCTGCACTAAATAGCCATCACGCTCGTAGTAGAGAAACGCCTCATTACGCACTACATCTTCGGCCTCCTCGAGTGGATAAAAGTCCCATTGCAAACCGGGTTTATGCACAGTCCATTCTGGCTGTTGGGCTTGAGTAGTGACAGAGGTCAGGCCGAGAATGAACATTGCGTAGAGTAGGAGATGAGGGTGCATACGAGCTGGCTTGTTTTTGTGTGTTGCTACTTTGTAAGTTACCAAATTTTGGGCTTTTGTTTTCCCAAAGCTATTTGCAAAATTGCCCCCCGGTATGTACAAGAGGCCCGCTGAGAAATGGCTACGTCAGTTCAATCAATATGTGGAGAAGCAGTAGATCTTGTTGGATGTTAACATGTTTTCTAAGTATAGAGTAGTGTCAGCTTGCCGGACATAGGCTCTTATGAGCTAAAATTTATGCATAAAAGCACTACATTGCCCATAGTTTTCTCTCTTAAATCCCAAACCGCAATGAATGTATCTACTGATGAATTGTTTCGATTGATTCAATCCATGAGCCCTGGAGAGAAACGATACTTTACTTCAAACTTCATCAAGTCGGACAATCACTATATCAAGCTCTTTACTTTGATCAACCAGCTTGAAGAATACAGTGATGAAAAAGTCCGAGAGCATTTCAAAGGTCATTCGATTGCCAGGAACCTTAAGGTACACAAGAGCCAATTAAAGGAAATGCTACTGACTAGTTTGGCTTTGCAGTCCACCAAAACAGATCGTGTTGCGGCCTTGCATTGGGACTTGCTAAAACTTCGGGTGCTGGAAGACAAAGAGCTCTTAGGGGCTGCCCTCAAAAAGGCGAGAAAGGGCGTTGCTCAGTCGGAGAAAATTGGATTGCATTCGCTTCAACTTGACTTTCTCAACCTACAGCACAAGGTGATCTATGAACTTGGTGGCCTGGAGTTGGATCTGGAGTATACCGAAAGCCTGGGCACCTTTGATCAATCCCTGG
>JAHDDV010000510.1 GCA_020629205.1 Chitinophagales bacterium
GCATTGCTAATGAGCAATGGAAACTATAGCTATGTATACATTACCTCTTGCGATGGCAGCGCAAGGATGTATACACAACAAGGACAATTGTACTGCACATCCCCTGACCCATCCTATGATTGTTTGAGCTTCTACAATCTGGACATGAGTATGGCCACGATTCTGT
The DNA here is from genome assembly GCA_020629205.1 of Chitinophagales bacterium. GTDB lineage: Bacteria > Bacteroidota > Bacteroidia > Chitinophagales > UBA2359 > JAHDDV01. Next base: position 167 of record JAHDDV010000510.1, read on the forward strand.
GGAGTTGTGCTGACGGACCATTGCCGGAGGAAGAAGAACCAGAGATTGAAACTAACTCCCCTTGGGTACAGCAAATCATTTCCGATGCAGACTGCTGCAATGCCAATGAAGTCTACCAACTAGACCTAAGCGGTTACGATATGTATTACCTGCTACCAGAGGAAGATTGCGGTTCCTTTGGCACACTTTACGATGCCTTTGGCTTCCAGTACTGTAGCAGTGCAGAAGGATATGATTGCTTGTCCTTATACGGGCTTTCCCTTTCCAATGCGGAATTGATCCATGCTTGTGCAGGCAAGTCCAGAGCCCTGCCGCCTGCACTACCAGAAGAAATCACCTTAGGTGTTTATCCGAATCCTGGCTCCGGTGTATTCCAGATCAAAGCAAACTACAGTGGTGAAGAAGCCTTGCTGAGCATTCATGATTTAAGTGGCAAACTGATACAGCAAACAGATCTAGCAAACACACGATCCGTAGATCTAAGCAATCACCCCAGAGGGCTATACTTGTTTAGCATAATAAGTTCGGATCAAAGAACAACGCAAAGGGTAATCTTACAATAGCATTAATTTTATTTGGAGCGCAGCTGCGCCGGTCGTTGCAACGGCCGGCGCGCTATCCGTTCCAATGTAGGCACTCTTCGCTGCTGTCTGCATCCACTGCTGGCGTCTCTCCGCTACCGCTTCGAGCCACCACCAGCGGCGCATACAGGGCGCTCATAGCACCTCCATTTCCTCTTCTATCGCGGCTATCTATCATTGCCTCTCGGTCGTGCAGATATTACGCCCATCCCACTCAAGGCCCGGAGGGCCCAAATCCAGCTAAGCCCGGGGCCAAAGCCCAGTGCCTCCAGACCCACACACAGCAAGCCAGCGTTACCCCCCAAACAAGTGCCAGCCAGCACCACTCGCGCGAACTACTATTTTGGAGGAGCTGCAGCATTTGCTGGCTAAGTTTGATCGTTCTGAGATTGCTTTTGCCTGCGGACAAAAGAAGGCAATCGATCCGTTTGTGAAGGCAACCACAAGGGTTGCCCGTACGGCAATTTAAATCAGTCCACGATCATTTTTCTGGACTCGATGTCCTCGCCATCGATGAGCAGGGAGTATATGTACACTCCGCGGTTTAGATCTGAGCAATCCAGCTGTAGAGAGTGTGCACCTGGCTGATCAATAGGTATGGTCCTGATTTGATTTCCAGAAAGATCAAATAGCTGCAATTCTGCTAGACCGTCTTCTTCCGATAGATAGTAGGATATATTGGTGATTTCGGACGAAGGATTTGGCTTGTTTTGAGCGATCCAAGATTGTGATATCTGTTCAGGCTTGTCGGGTTGTAGCTTCTGATGAGCGGCAAAATCATCCAATGCCGACTTCGGAAAATAAATATCCACGTAGGCATCATTGCCTTCGGTACTTACGTTCTTCCAGACTTCGTTGTCGATTTCAATTTCTTCTGGGCCTCTTTCTAGGCCTCTTAAATATTGTCTGCCAGTAGCCGTTCGCTTATCTTTTATAGGATGCCTTTTCACCAGCTTGAATCGAAGCTCTTTTGATTTCCTCGATTTGTTTCCTGAAAAATCCATCAACCTCACACTGTAGCTAAAGTCCATGGATTCAGCATCCTGGAGTGCTCGGGGCAAAGCAAAATTTGAATAACAGGCAGCTGATGAAAGTCGAATTCGCCCATCTTGTACCAGATAGAGGCCTTTGTTTTGTTCAGCATCCGTCAGTTCAACCAGCATTTGTGCGCTTCGCTTAAACTTTATCCCGTTTTGATAATACCTAGATCGGTACGACGCATTATCATCCTGAGCCTCTACCTGCAAAGTAATCCCTTGTCCAGGAACCGTGCTATTCATCATTGCCCAATGACTTCCACTAATTTCCGACCAAAAAACAGGGGGCGAATTATCAACGTAGTTTTTCACGGTCCAGCTCCGGCGACTCAGGCTCTTAAGTTTTTGCATTACTTTCTGGACGTGCTTGTCCTCATTGTTTTCATTGCTTTCCATCATAATGGATACCTCAGCATTGGCGGGCAGCATTTTGTCTGGCTTAAGCAGCGCATATCTGTGCTGACTATTCCAGTGTTGCTTGTTGTCCTTGTGACTATCCTTGCCGTATCCTTCGACTATAGACAGATCATAAGTATTGCCCTCTTTGTCTTGCAAATAGATTCGATCACATTGTTTCAATGCAGGTTTGACTCCGGTGTATTCAATTAGGAATATTGGGTTCTGGGAAACCACTGCGAAAGATGGATAACTGCGCATTTCCTCAATTGCACAGCAGGCAAAGAGCATTTTTGAGGTAAACAAACAGAATATTAGCGTTAGTAGTATTCGCATTTTCGGCATTTAAGCATGTGGCACTAATCAATATGATTTTCTCAAATCGAATAGAATTTCCCTTTTGGAACGGACTGCGGTCTTTGATATTGTCTGGATCAAACACGAAATACTTCTTAACGTCGGTTTCAAAAAAATCTTAACGCAAAATAATTCAAGGCCGTCAGCTTGTTCAAGAGTAACTATCCATCTGCACTTGGCACCTTGATCCGAAAACCTTTAGTCCAAGTGCGCGAACCACAGCCAGTGAAAACCTAGCCCCGGGTGAAGCGGAACGAAGTGCTCAGATAGCGTCGTGAATGCCGGAGCG
>JAHDDV010000511.1 GCA_020629205.1 Chitinophagales bacterium
AAAGCGGTTTTTGAAACTGCCTTTTTCTTCTCTTAACAATGCCTGTCTGTATTGGTTCGTCTATTGGTTCCTTTCTGATCCACTGGGTTTATTAGTGCTTTGCATTTAGCCATACTATGCTGACTTCGCGTAACTCTAAATCAGACTTCAACACTACTTTATTCCACTCCGTTTCTAAAGGAATTTTACCTTCAAGGGACAAGCGAACACTTCCGTCATTCACCAAAATTCCACCAAAATACGTAAGTGGGATCATAGAGTTTTCATCATTCACTAGTATCGCGGATATCGTTCCACTGGGAAACTGGGCTTCAGCGACTTTTCGGATCTGCACAACACCTGACTTCGAATCAAGATCGATCATCGTGGATACATCTATTTGCAATGTTGCCCCCGTTGTAATCGCCGAAATATTTTCGCCAAGAGAAAGTTCTACTTCTCCATCGCCAACCGAAATTGGATCGGGAGTCAGAATTACGGACTTACTTAGAAACAGAATAAGAAAGAATGTCTTCAGATCACTCATGATTAACTACTTATTCTGATTGTAGATTTCAGTTGCGCGGTCAATCACATCATCAGCCCATGTTTGGCAGTTTCTTGCACCAAGCAAATGTGGCGTGGTGAATGGATAAGCGAAAACATTGTACTTCGGCTCTCCCAATTCGGAAATCGCTTGCAATGCAGCTTCGTCAAACTTTGGATCATCATTAATAGTTTCGCATAATTCGTTATCTGTCTTCTCATTATTGTCAATGTAACCATCACTCCAGAACATATTGTTACCAGCTTGGAAACTGTAAACATCATTCCCTACAACTAAGTAGTCGTGACGTAATGGGTTCCCTGAAGGACTCATTGCTGGATTATTCATATCGCCTAGACCACGCGCACAAAGTTTCAATAAACCCAGTGGATCAGTGTACATCATGAAGTGGTCAAGTTATTTTGGTCACAGATTTAGAGGAATTAAAATATAATACCTCTGCTTTGTTTGGTGGTAGTCCACCGTTGTGCTGATGTGGCCTGTAATCACTGTAGTAACCAGTAATATATTTGGCTATTGATTGCCTCGCGTCATCAATGGATGGATAACCCATTTTAGGCATCCATTCTGTCTTTAGGCTGCGAAAGAATCGCTCCATAGGTGCGTTATCCCAACAGTTTCCACGACGGCTCATACTCTGCTTCATGCGAAATCTCCAGACATGCTGTCTGAATTTCAAGCTTGTGTAGTGACATCCCTGGTCAGAATGGAACAACACGCCTTCGGGTCTGCCACGCGACTCATAAGCCATGGTTAAGGCCTTTGAGGTCAACTCGCTGTCAGGCGAATCAGACAATGCCCAGCCCACAGGTTTTCTTGCAAACAGATCAAGTACAACGGACAGGTAAGACCAACAACGTCCTGTCCAAATGTAGGTGACATCACCACACCAAACCCGATCTGGTGCTCCCACATTGAACTGACGGTTCAGTGTATTGGGAATAGTACTATGAGGCTGTACAGCCTTTTTGTAACGATGCGTTGGTGGCTGTGAACTCTCCAGATCCAGCCTACGCATAAACCCGGCAGCTCGATAGCGACTCAGTGGCACACCTTGTTGGGATACCATATGTGCAATGGTACGGGCACCGGCAGAGCCATTGCTGAGAGTGTGTGCAGCCCTCACCATTGCATTGATTTTCACAGTCACCGGGTTAATGCGTTTTACTGTAGATCGGTGATAGTTAAACGTGCTGGTGTGTATATCAAAAGTCTCACATAACACAGTAATGCTATGGCTCTCTTGAAGCTCACTGATAATATTCATTTGTTCAGTGAGTCCGACATCAAGAGAGCGGTAGCCTTTTTTAATATGACATTGTGCTCCTCTAAGCGGCGTACCTTTTTCTCTAGCTCTTTTATTCGCTGCTGTTCCGGTGTCATGGCTGTTGCCTTCGGTGAGATACCGTCACGCTCATTGCGAAGCTGGCGAACCCACTTATCTATCGTTGAATGGCCAACGCCGACAGCCGTCGCTGCCTCTCTAATGCTGTAATTTTCGTCGACAACCAGTTTGGCTGATTCCAGCCTGAACTCTGGGCTAAACGTGGGTCTTGTTTTCTTTTTATTCATTTGCTTCACTTAATCTCCAAGGTGATAGTATCACCTACTATTAAGTGACCAAATTAACTATGCCACTTCAAGGGTGAACCACATGGATGTGGGGAATAAACAGCATCAGGCCGAACCGCAGGGCGAGTCAGCACAACATGACGAAGCCCAACTGGATCACTGTGAGATGGTAAATGCTGAGGTTGTGCAGGGAAAGATCGTGTTTTTACCCGGGGGGATCTGCTGGCCCAAGCGGTGTAGTAACTGTGGCGGAACCGCGTTTGCGAAAACGAGTGTTAACACAGCAGAAGTATTCGACGCGTCCCTGCGTCTCACCCGATGATATGGCAATATTCGTCAAATCGAAGCGAGCGGGCGGTCGAGTGCTCAGGTGTGTGAGCCATTACCTTGAGCAAAATTTGAAGGTGAGGGTAAACAGGAGCAAGAGCGGAGTCAGTTTAGTTAAAGACTGTTCAGTACTGGGTTTTCATATTCATCGTAAGAAGCTTGTAACAGTGGATCGCAAAGTGAAGCTGTTCAAGCAGGAGCTTAAACAAATCACGCGCCGATGTCCGGGGATATCGATAGAGTGGCGTCTGATCGGGTTACGAGAGTACGTACAGGGTTGGATGTCGCATTACGGCTGCGGACTGAAATTTAATGATGCGCGAGAGTTCGACGGTTGGTTGAGAAGGCGTCTGCGGATGTGCTACTGGAAACAGTGGC
>JAHDDV010000080.1:0-13880 GCA_020629205.1 Chitinophagales bacterium
TCCTGCCCAAGAATCTCCAAATATTGGTCTCGGATCTTAGCGATATTCTTGCTGATGGACTTCTTGGTCCATTTGGAAGTGTCTACCGGGTCGAGTACGCGTATTCTCACCGTGCTTGGCTGCATGAAAGCTTTACCTCTCGGCATTACCTCAGTAGCGTTTTCGATCACTATTGGTACAATAGGAACACCTGCTTGCATAGACAGGTGGAAGGCGCCCTTCTTAAACTCACCTAAAGTGTAATCGTAGCTTCTGGTACCTTCTGGGAAGATGACTACAGAAGTGCCTGCTTTTAGGGCATCCACTGCAGGCTTCATTGCTTCAATCGCCTTTTCCTTGTTCTTTCGATCGATGAAAATCATGCCTTGAGAGGCGGCTAGTATCTGCCCAAACACCGGTAGATTCTTGATCTCCTTCTTCGCAATCCCAACGATATCGCGACGTAGCAGTTTGGCAGCTATGATTAAGTCTGCATTGCTCTGGTGGTTGAAGATAAACACCGCAGGGCGGTGATTCCACAACTTCTCTTCACCAATCACCGCAAAATTGATCCCTGCGAACTTGGCTCCAAGATCGCCAAAGGAGGCGATCATCGAGTTTCGACCGTTTTCCCATGACATACTGGTCGTACCGCTCAGGATGCCCTTAAAGCCAGCCGGAAACAGACTAGCCATCGTTAATGCGGTACGGGCATAATTGCCCAAACCATTTCTCCCGAGCTCATCAAAGCGATACAATGGCCAGTTATTCTGATAAGCAACAGCAGACAATGCTTTGTCTGGATTGATGGCTACAGGATTCCCTACGATGTTCATCAAAGGCATATCTTCAGCACTGTCGGTGTAGAAGAAGGATTTGGATAGATCCAGATTTAAGTCCTTAGCCAGCGTACGAGCGGCATGTGCTTTACCTTCACCCCAACAAGCCGGCTCGATGATCTTGCCGGTAAATTTGCCCTTCTTAACTTCCATGCGTGTACACATGATATGCTCGATCCCAAGATCTGCCGCTACTGGATCTACCTGATATGGAGTAGCGGCTGAAATGATTGCCACGGTATGACCTTTGGCCAAATGTGCAGCTACCAGTGCCCTTGATTCTGGATAGATGGAGTCTGCCAAATGCTCTTGATATACTTCCTTGCCTAATTCGATGAACACACGTTCTTTGATGCCCTTTACTCCGCTCACACTAATGGCGGCCATACTAGCGAAGTTCTTGTCTCCTATGGCATACACCAGCCCACCGTTCAACTGAGCGATCAGCTCACGACTCGTCATTTGGCCACTGAGTAGTCTCGTTTTAAAGAACTGAGCGGCGGAGAACCCTTTGATCAAGGTCCGGTCCAGGTCAAAGAAGGCACCAATGCTGGCGTCTTCATTGGTGTTAATAACCGAAGCAGCGATACGCTCAATTTTTGAGCCCGGCACCACATTCTTTTCAATGGGAATATGCTCGGGTGTGTCTTCTTTTGTCCTAAGTACAAAATGCTGGGTTTCCTTGATTCTTCCGGCGATTTCTCTTAGCTCAGCCGAAAATTGCTCTAGCTCTTGCTTCTTTCTGTTTTTCTTGCTTGGAATCAGCTTTCGATTCTTGGCGTATCGTATGCCGTTCATGATGAAGGGCCTCGATACAGATTCGATTCGGTGTATGCCACCTTGCCAATGCATCTCTTCACCCATGAAGATGCAAGCGTGCATCAATTCGTTTTCATTGTACTCCTCATCTATGTCCATAGACAGCAGGGCTTGAGCTACCACACTGTAGGCCTCTATATACGTGTATAATACAACATGCGAAACAAGTATGGATTGAGATCGAATAATGTCCAGCACCTGTTTTTTGCTGCCGTTTAGTTTTTTCTTCCAATCAGCATCCATAATGCTGAGGTCTCCTTCAATCTCATCAGAGAAGTTGGCTTTGTCTGAATAGAAGAATTCGAACTTAAACAGATTTCTTAGATTCATGATCTCCTTCCAGAATGCCTCCTCTCTTTGAGCTGCTCTTACCCCAGCTACTTTTAGCAGACTCAATTCGATGAAAGCACCGCGATACAAGTGGTGCACACTCATATTAGAGTAGTAAGTGGAGACCAGATACTGTTGCGGAACGATGGCGTACTTTGCTTTGGCCCCTTCTCCCAACTGTTGAACCAAGTTAGCCTTGAGCAAGAGGTTTAAAGCAAATTGCACACTTTGGCTGATAGGCACTCCCCGGTCTACCAGTGCATCCTGCTTATGCTTTTCCACCAAATCCATAAGTGCCAGCACATTATTTTCTATTTGGCTTTTGCTCAAAGAAAACTTGCTAAGCAAGGTGGTGCAAATAAGAGATGCTGTCGTGACAGGAGTAATCTGGTTGATTCGGTGTACTAGTTCGAAGGCCAACTTTGGCAGTGTGTAAGTAGAATCAGGAGCCTGCAGATCATCGGGTATCTCGGCAAAGTGCTCTTCCTCCCGCTCTATGGGATCTCCAATTCTGATGGATATTCGCCCATAATTTTTTCCCATGTCTTTGATGTACTTGTACATCCAAAGAAGCCCTTCGCTTTTCTTTTGTTTGCCACGACCTTCGGTTGTCATTTCTTCTACATCCTGGATCAGGTCATAGACGACAGAAACGGGTACGTATTTGACTTCGGTTTTGGCATCTTGCTCTCCTTCGGCAATGTACTTAAGAATTCCCATCTTAGGCCAAACCAACTTACCCGTTCGGGATCGGGTGCCTTCGATTGCCCACATAAAATGCTCCTTGCGCTTCACCAAATGAGCGATATAGAATCGTAGGGTATCTCTGTATAATTGATTGTCTTTGAAAGAGCGGCGAATAAAAATCGCTCCTGCTTTTCTGCCGAGATGGCCAGCTCCAAAGAAGCTAAGATTTATACCAGCAAAAATGAGCGGTAATGGGAGACCATGCCGAGCTAGGACCAAAGTGAGCGCCCACATGTCAATGTAGGTTTTATGGGTCATGACAAAAGCCACTGAATGTCTTCGCATGAGTTTACCGAGGGCTTTCATCTCGTCGGGATCGACATCTATCGTCTTATCGTAGCCTCTCGATAGCGTGAAGTTGATTAGCTCCAGCATGATGCTATCGGCAAAAGTATCGTGTTCGGTCTGCAGTTCCTTTAGATAAACTTTGGCCTCTTCTGTTACTTCTTCTATCGATTTGTCCTGTTGCTTAGCAGAATCCTCAAGGATTTTCTGATAGGCTGTATCACTTAAGATATACTCGATGCTTTTCATATAGTTGCTTGTCCTTACACTCGTATTACGCAGTCGTTTGTCCAGAATCTCTCAAAATCTTCATCAAAATTTTGGCTAGTTTCATGGCTCTGTCATAATCTCCATCCACGGTTAGTCTACCTTGTATCATGGCCGTTGGCAGTTTTAGCTCACCTTTGCCGATTTTGGCCAGATGCTGATCCTTGATGGTAAAGATGGTATCGGCATCTTTCATTTTGCCTTTTTTCACAGAGCCAGGTGCTTTGGAAAAGTCAATTTGCCAGGTGCTCTCTGCTTCGCCTGTTACATTAAACTGATACTTTCCACTGTCCGGTCTAAGAAATTCAGGATTTTTCTTTAGATAATCCTGGACCATTTTGAACAGGAAGTCAGACTGTGATTTTGCTTTCTTTTTCTTCTTGGCTTTGGCACTTACTTTTTTCTTGCCGGCTTTTTCATAGGCAAGGATTTCCTTCTCAAGTTCGTTGGCCGATTCCCTGATATAGTTAGACAAAGTATCGAGGTCCGGCATGGAATTTTCATCCGAGGTCGTGGTGACGGTAACTCGGCCATCATAACTAAACACGGCAATCATCAGACCCATACCATCGATGATTGGGGCTGTACCCATGATGGTGTGTACCTTGTGCCCATGAATATAGAGTGGAAACTGCGGGCCCGGTACATTGGTAATGACCAAATTGAAGGCAGGCTTGTGCAATCTGGCCAGATTGTATCGTGAGTAAATCTTCGCAGCCTGGCTTGCAATACCATAGGGAACAATTTCGCCGAAGTCTGCAATGGACTTTGCCCCCATCGCCCCATGGTAGGTCTTTCTCCTTTGAGTGCTTTCGTAGATGGCTTCGAGACGATCTAAAGGATCTTCTATGTCAGTGGCTAATTGCACGAGCATGGCACTAAGTTGATTCCCTTGTCCTTGATCGGCTCCTGCTCCAGGCCGTTTTGAAATAGGAACCAGCGATACCAGGGACTGGCCGGGCAAAGCATCTTTTTCCGACAAGTAACGACGAAGTGCGCCTGCGCAGATTGCCAGAATTAAATCATTGATTGTAACATCCATGATTTTCTTCAGTCGCTTGATTCGGTCCAATTCCAGAATCGAAGTATTCCACTTTCTTCGGGCAGAGATGATCCCGTTGAATGGGGTGCGTGGGGCTGAAAAAGCTGCTGTAGGAGGGTCAACATGTTGCATTCTGGTTACCACTCCTGCTTTGATGGTAGCTGTCAGCGACTCCTTGATGAGCTTTGGAAATTTCAAAGGGCTCTTTGCGAAGTCCATGGCGCTCTTAGCCATCACGGCAATATCATTTGGCAGTGGCTGCGCTTTGAAGGGGCGAGGCTCAGGAATATCTTTTGTGTCGGGAGACATGTCAAACAAGATGCCCATCAGACTTGTGCCTGCCACTCCATCAATAGCAACATGGTGTACTTTGGAAATGATCGCCACAGAATTTTCCGGCACCTGAGACAGCTTGTTCAAGCCTTCGACAAAGGTGAAGGACCAAAGTGGTTTATTCAAGTCCATAGGTTGACTGAAAATGCTGGAGGCCATGGATCGCAATGTACTCCAATCACCAGGATCTGGTAGCGCTACATGCTGGAGATGCAGATCGATATCAAAATTCGGATCATCTGCCAGGTAGGGATAGTCTATACCCAGCGGCACATGTACCAATCGCTTGCGCAAGATCGGCATCATATGCAATCGCGAAGCGATGATCTTTTTGAAAGTATCAAAAGACAATGCTCCTTCGACGATGGTGACACTGCCCACATGCATCGGGCTTGTGGGAGATTCTCCGTACAGGAAAGTCGCATCCATGCTTGTCAATTGCTCCAATTGTGGCAGCTCAATTTCCCCTAAAATTTTCTTGATCATAAACTGAGGTGAAAAGTTAACGGGCGAAATTGCCAAAGAGCCTTTACTGCGGTATAGTAAAGCTCCCGAAAATTCCACACCTTGTTTAGAGTGCTAAATTAATAGAATTCGAGGGGGATTTCTAGGCTATATGCGAGACAGACTGCGCAATTTGCACATCTGTGGCTAGTGGATCTTGAGCAGGGCTTTGGCCAAGGCGGACTTTGGCTTGTATTTCACCCAGTTTTCTTCCCGATACTGTAGCCGGTCTTTGATGATTTCCATGACAAAAGGATTGAAACCCAGCCCTAAATGACTGCCGACAACCTGTATGTTTTGGTGGATGTCAGACTCTATTAGTTCTATGCAATTGGCCCAGGGAACGATGCCGTCTTGCTTGGAAAAGATGGCGGTGGTTGGCACAGGTGCAGGTTTGGGTATATCTTCCAGAAACTCAGGCGCAACGGCGTCCTTAGTCTTTGAATTGGTGATTAATTGATGAATCCAACCTACTCGGGTCTTTTCGGTTACGTCATTGAAAGGTGAACTCAATGTGATGACCTGTCGGATCAGGTGTGGATTTGCTTTTGCGATTTGTCTTGCAAAGATGCCACCCAAAGACCAGCCAATCAAGCTTATCTTCATGCGATACTTGCTGTAAAGCTCATCTGTGAAATCCAGCAATGGCTCCAGATCTCCTTCGTCACCATAATTTCTGCCTAAGCCCCAACCATAGGTGTGATAGCCTAGCTTTTCCAGATAGTCGCGAAGGGGCTTTGTCGATACATCACTGGACAGAAAACCAGGAATCACCAGCACGGGATGCAGGTCGATGGTATCACTTGAATCGGAGATGAATCGGTAGGGTATAAAACTGCCCAACTCGAAACCGGCCCTCACAGCCTCCGTTGCCAGCCAAAACAAGCCAGGTTTCTTCACTTTGCCATTCCGCAGGTCTTCACTCATGTTCAATGCTGCTATCACCAGGTCTCATTTTTTGTACTCCACAAATCTACTTCATGCCGCCAAGAAAACAAGCAACTAGCTCATACCCAATTCATGTCCAGCCATAAGGTAAGCTAAAGGGATAAGAAGCTGTAATGGAGCTTTGAAAAAGGCATATTAATGTAAACTTGCCAGCAAACTAGTTCCCGTGGAACTAGAGGCTATACCTTACAATACGTAAGGAATTGCCATAAGTCTCAGAGAAATTCCACCCGATCCAATAAAAGCTGAAATTGTTCATCTCGATTGTTGGCAATTAGGAAAGCCACTTCTTCGATTTGAGTACAGGCGAAGTTGGGGATGTCCAGCTTCCTGCCTCTAAAGCTGGCATACATTTCTCCTAATGGTATTTCGATGGTTTCCCATTCGCCGTTGGTGTCAAATTGATAAATGTAGGAGTAACGGTCATCGCTATCTTCTTTTACCCGAAACTGGTAGGACTTTCCATCTCCCTTTAGGTGAAGCAGTGCTTGGGTCTTCCCTTTGATTTTTTTGGTAGAAAAGCTATGCCTTATCGAAGTGAAACCACCATAGTTGTCTGTAGATACATTGCCTTCGAAAACCGCGTGGCCCTGATCGTTCATATACAACTGTCCTTCAGAAAGCCCTCCCATGACTCCATCATTTACAACAAACCATTCTTGTAGGCTTGATTCGGTGTCGAAATCGAAGATGGTCATGGTTTCAGGGATTGTGTACATTACTAGAATTAGGAGCAATATCATGTTTGAGGAAACAGTGCTGGGGCTTCAATGTTCAGCAGGAATCAAAATATTGCCTGGGATTGCTGGAAAAAAAGCTAGCGCGCCCGAAAGGCGGTGCCAAATAGCCGCGGGCGCAGCGGAACGAAGTGCCCTGATAGCGTCGCGGAAGCCAGCCAATGGTGGCTCCGACGATAGGAGGAGACGCCAGTGGCTGAGCTGGAGCAGCTAGCTGGGTGCTGAGTATTAGCGTAGCACGTGTAGGTCGCTGCCGCGTCGCCAATCTGCTGTGCTCCAAGAAAAAGAAAACAAGGCCTTATACCGCTTTTCGGAAGGCTTGCTGAAGAATTTTGCGCAGGGGGCTGCCTTTAGCATTTGCCAGAATCCATGACTCGACTTTGAAATGCCTGAAGACGGGTGGCTCCGCCTGATTTTGCCAGTTGTTGTAGCATTGGTTCCACAATCTGGCGTGGTCCGGACTGCTCATCACTAGTTCCAGATTTTCTCGCCATACCTGAAAGTAGGAGGGAGTTTCCTTGATGTTCTTGATGGGTGTTGGCTTGAATTGCCCAGCCGAATAATCGATCATATCCATCAGGATTGGGATCAGGTATGGATACTCTTGCTCCAGCAATTCGTTGTTATGATTGATGTTGTCGAGGTATTTTCTTGCTTGTTCAAGATTGTTGGTAATCAGGGAATAGAATGCGAGATTTAGTTGTATATATTGCCCTACGGGATGACTTATGGCATTGTTCTGCTTGAGAAACCTGGCAATCTTTGGCTCGTAAACGGCTATGCTATCCCAGCGGCAGGCGGCATGGTATATATTGAGTTGATGCAGGTAAACGAAGAGCAGAGACATATTGAGTTTGCGGTATTTTTTGCAAATCTTCTCAGCTTCGGGGACCCAGTCATCCACAGATTGGAAGTTTTTGATTAGGTAGGCATCATTGAGGTGATTGACAATGGCTCGAACCATTTCGTAGGCATAATCATGCGGATTCCGTTGGTATTCGATCTTGATCTTAGCGAGAAAGCGACTGCTTAGTTCATGTGCTTCTTGATGTTTATTCAGGCCTCTGGATGCTGCGGCATTAATACTATATAAAACTTGTTGGTAATATGGCTTTACAGGATCGCTCAATTCGGGCATAGAAGTAATGAGTGGGTGTTTGATCAGATTGCTGAAGGCCTCTTTCATAATGGTCTCTGAGCCTTCATACAAAAGATCGTAGGCCCGCCTCTCCAGCAGTTTGATGCGGCTCATATACTCTATGTCCTTGAACATCTGCTGCAGTCTCTTGTCTTTGTTGGCAACAGCCATCAGACTTTCTTCTTCATTGTGGACTTCGGAGTCCATTCTTAGGGCCAGGACAGCTTCCACCATCTGGGTGCAGACTACTTTTAGGCTAAGGAGCCCGTGCTCCGTGCATAGTTTTACGAGCTTTTCGGCTTTGGTTACACCCATATCATACAGTCCGGCATTTTTCAGGACTTCGACTTCTTCAAGGCCTTGGTAAATTTTGCTTCTAACCGAACTCTTGGCGTGATAGGCAACCTGAGACTTGAGCAGAAGATCTAGCAACTGTGACTTATGCACTTTGAGATTTTTTGCCAGATTTGTCCCACTGAATTGCTCTTTAATGAAGACTTCGTCGTAGGGATCGCATTTATTGATGGCTTCGTAGAGATCGAAGAGTTTGTTGCCGGAAAGTTTGTAGCGACGGGTGAAATACCTCTTCTCTGCAGGTGTCATTGACCGGATCAGAGTGGCCAGGTTGTTAGTAGGTTTCTTCATTCTTGTCTATGCAGTGCTTCACAAATCAACTGCAGAGGAGGAAATCGTTGTTGAGATGCTAAAAGTGATCGTCTTGGTTCAGCCCCAAATATAGATCATTTGGGACATTTAATAGTGATTTTCTCTGTCGTCAATTGGCGAATTTTGCTAAAGTTTGAGGTTGTTAGGTGTAGTGGCTTTGGAGTCGCTTTAAGAAAAGAGTTCATCCAGTGTTATTTGGTTTTGAGGTAGGTAGCTATATTTATTGCTGCTTATGCTGTAAGTTGTGATGAGAGTCAGGAAGATGGCCTTTTTGGTCTTTGAGTCCTTTCGAAAGGCGTCTATTTTATTAGCGAGATTTTCGGCGATTTTTTTGTTGATGACAAAAGGGTGAATGGAAAATTTCATTTCGCAAAGATTGATGACTTGATCTTTTCGATCTATAAGCAGGTCAATCTGAGCTTCTGGTGAATGCCAGGCATAGACGGAGCTTTGGATGCCTGTTATGCCTAGAGCTGCTTTCATTTGCTGGACATGATGTAAGCAGAGCATTTCAAAAGAGTAGCCACTCCAGGACCGGTAGACTGGGGAATCGATTGCATTGATCCAAAAGTTGTCATCATCAGGGCTGGAATCCTTGATGAAGTTTAGGTAGAAGAGAGAGTAGAGATCTACCAACTGGTACAGGCTGTCTCTTTTCTTGTTTCCATAATTTCTATAGCGTCGTATGAAACTACTCTCTTCTAACTCCTTGAGGATTCGGCTCAGTCCTCCGCCATTCGTTAAAGAAGTTTGTTCGATCAGCTCGGCACGTGTGAGTCCTTTTCGTTTGCTTGCCAGCGCTTTAATAATGGCTTGGTGACGTTCGTGTTTGTTAAACAAAGAAGCAAAGAGATCTTCGAATTCTTCCTCATGGGAGTTTCTGGCTTTATCTCTTCAATTTAGTAGGATAAAGCCAAATTCTCAATACTTTCTGGCTTTAAGTAGTGAAAATCGGTAGATAAAGCCAAATTGATTTGGGCTTAGACAATAGGTGAGTAATAATCCCGATCGAGCATCCAGCCAAGATATTGTTGCTCGGAAGGGGTCAGCTCATGTGGGCTATGCACAAATTTAGTTGGGACTCGGGTCAATTGAGGTAGCCAGTACTTCACATAATCTCCGTTAGGGTCATATCGTTTGGCTTGTTTGACCGGGTTGAAGTATCGTCCTTCGCGGGGATCAATGCCGATGCCGGCGATATAGTTCCAGTTGCCATAATTGCTGGCAGGATCATAATCGATGAGCATGGATTCAAACCAAGCAGCCCCCATTCGCCAATCCAGTTTTAGGTCATTGATCAGAAAGCTTGCCACATTTTGTCTCCCGCGATTGGACATAAAGCCAGTGGCATTCAATTCTCGCATATTGGCGTCGATGAATGGCACTCCTGTCTCTCCGTTCTTCCATTTTTCGAATAGCTGCTGATCTGTGGAGGACTTGTTTCTCTTGCCTTTGATTCCACCTCGCTGAAAGATCTTTCTGCCTTCCTTGAAGGCAATGAATCGGAAATAGTCTCGCCAGAGCAGCTCGAAAACCAGCCAATAAGTCGATTTGTTTTTGACAACTCGTTCTTCGTACTTCTTGATCTCTTCATAGATTGTTGTAGGAGAGATGCAGCCCAATGCTAGCCAAGGGGAAAGTTTGGTGGAGTAGTCGGCTCCTAGTAGTCCATTACGCGTTTCTTTGTAAGTCTTCAGCAGATCGTCTTCCCAGAGATAAGACTTGAGTCGGAGCAGTGCATTGGTCTCTCCACCCATGAAGGGAAAGACGGCTTTCTTTTCCCTTGGTCGCTCTTCAAAACCAAGATCTTCAAGGCTTGGGATGTCGCCGGGAGGTATGTCTGGAATGAGTTTGAAATGCTTCGGTGTTGCTGGCGATTTTCGGGGCCCGCTTTTGCCCTCAGTAGCTTTGCGAAAGTCTGAGAAAACAGCCGGCAAATCCTCTATAGGAAAGGGAAGGTCGTCGATATGCAGTAATGTGCTTCCCCAAAAGAACTCGAGATGTCGGTCGATGCTTGCCAAAGCAGCGATCATGGTATCTTCTGCCGCCTGCTCTTCCGTGCAGACTTCCTCTTGCACATAGACGGATCGGACTTCATGATAGCGGGCCAAACCAAAAATGATCTCTTCGGGTTTGCCACTACGAACAATCAGGTCACCGCCCATATCGCGCAATCGAAAGCGAAGGTCTTGCAGGGATTCAAGTAAGAACTTTGCCCGGAAATATCCTGTTCTCTTGAAACCCCAGCGGGTTTCGGCGAACATTCGTGGGTCAATGCAGTAGATGGGTAAGACTTCATCTGCCGTGGCGATAGCCTGTAGTAGTGCTTCGTTATTGTGAATTCTGAGATCGTTTCTCAGCCAGACAATTGTCCTGTTTTTGAATTGCTTCAAGTTCTCTTCTTATCATCGCAGCAAGGTCGCATTTCCATTGAAGCGTACCGGCTCCTCATTCCATAAATCTTTGTAGAGGCCAGTTAAAACATAGACCCCTACAGGCATTAGCTCCCCTTCGTAGGAACCATCCCAACCTTCTGTCATCGACGAAGTCTCAAACATCAGTTTACCCCAACGGTCAAACACCTGCCAATTTAGCTCAGTCACTCCAAGTGTGATCGGTCGAAGCAGATCATTGACACCATCTCCATTCGGAGAGAAAGCATTGGGTATAGACAGTGGATGCTTTGGTCTTATACATAGCTCTTGACTATAATTATCAAAGCAGCCTCCTTCGTTTTCAATGTACAAGGATACAACAAAGTCTCCTGGGAAGTCATAAACATGGCTCGGATAAACACCCTCAACATAGTCTTGTGTACTGCCATCGCCAAAATCCCAA
The DNA here is from genome assembly GCA_020629205.1 of Chitinophagales bacterium. Classification (GTDB taxonomy): domain Bacteria; phylum Bacteroidota; class Bacteroidia; order Chitinophagales; family UBA2359; genus JAHDDV01. Next base: position 11,473 of record JAHDDV010000080.1, read on the forward strand.
AGCCCTGTTTGACCTCCCTGACTCTTGTCTATCCAGCTAAAGTCCAGTCTGCTATAACAGCCATTCTCAATCAGGTCGAGATCGAAAGAGGCATTTACAGGCTCATATGCTGGAATCTCTACCTCGCCACGAATGCTGCATCCACTATCCAGATCCTCAATTGATAGCTCGTATAATCCCTCCCTTACTTGAATGAGGTTTTGATTGGGTAAACTTGCATTGTCCCAATCAATCCGGTAATTGCCCTGGCTAGTGAAAGTCACCTCGGCCTGTCCGAGCTCACCAGCACAGACCGGCTCGGAAGTGTCTACTTGATAGGTAATCTCCGGGTGAACGAAAACAGACACAGAAATGGGATCACTGCTGGTACAGCCATCACTAAGAGAGACAGAATAAGTGGTCGATTGTTCGGGACTGATGTAGTGTGAATAACCCAAACCCAGATCGGGCTCCCAGGTAAAAGCATAATTGCTAGCTTCTCCACCAGCAGGAATGGCAGTCAAAGTTGTACCATCACCAAAACATAGCGAATCGCTTTCAAGGCTGAGTGTAAGCGATATCGGGGCCCCAACTTCAATGATGATTTGATCGCTGCTCGAACATTCTCCTTCGCCGTAGTTGTATTCAATGACATGGAAGCCCTCGCCAGCCTGCATTGGGTTGAACCCATCTCCTGTCATCCCCGGTCCGGAGAATTGTCCTCCGCTTGGATTGGCGCTGAGTTGAATGAGGGTATCGCTAAAGCAGTAAAACTCCTCTGCAGGGTCTATCACTGCCTGTGCTACTTCTTCTACGATTACCAGACCCTCGTCCCAACATCCATTATTGAAAGAGTAGCCGATCCAGTATTCGCCCAGCCCGATAGATGGATCAAAGGTGCCATCAACTACATTGATGATGCCTTCGCCTTCAAAGATTCCTCCGCCTGGATTTACGGGAATGTCAAATGGCGATTGTAGATCGCATACCGTGATAGGTTCTGCCGGCAAGGGATCGTGAATTACAATGGTCATGCTGTCGGTGCAGCCCATTCGCGAATAGTACAGGGTATGTGTGCCCGGACCGGCAGCTACCGGGTCGAAGGGGGAATTATGATTGCCAGGGTTAACCACTCCTGGGCCAGACCACTCCCCACCATTGGGAGCTCGTCCTACATTGTCATTATTGAGCTGGAAGCCTTCCTGATCGGGACAGAGCTCCACATAGTCAAGCTCTATATTAGTCCATCGGACCCGCACCTTTACGGTATCGGTACAGCCATTGAAATTGTATACTAGATCCTCATTGAAGTTTTCACCATTGTTGAAGCCAGCATCAAAGAGCAAATTGTCCCAGTCAACTACTGCAGAATTTGCAGAGGTCGTGCTCCATACGCCTCCCGGCGGATCGGCTTCCGGGAATTCAATCACGCCCTGACTCGGACAAGGCACCCACCAATTAGGCAGATCGAGTGCTTTCACTTCGATCACTATAGTATCACTACAACCTCCGACATGCGTACGCACAATCGTATGCAAACCGGGGCCGGCATCTTGTGGGTGAAACAGTCCTTCCCAGGTATTATCCAATCCGGGGCTTGGGCCAAAGCTTCCGCCCCACATGGGCGTACGTTGTATCATATAGGGATCATCGGATTGACAAAGCACAGGGACTTCTTCCATCTCTGGCTCGTAAACAAAAATCTCCCTATTATCTACGCAGCCGTTGGGGGCATTGTAGTAGACGATATGTGTGCCTTCTTCAGAAGGATCAAATACTCCCTCATCAGTTACAAAATTTCCGGACCAGAAACCGCCAGCAGGATCACCCGCATTGAGCTGATGTGGACCTGTGCCAGGACACATAGCCGTGTTCCAACCTGCCCATCCCTCCAGTAAGGTTACCATCAGAGAATCCACACAGTCATTCCAATAGTAGTAGATCCAATTGTCTCCGAGGAAATCAAAATTCGGTTCGAGGATGCCCGCATCTGCATCAAGGATCATCGGACCGTCCCACCAGCCTCCGGGCGGAGTGCCCTGAAGCACAACATCATCATCTTCCTCGCAAACGGAGAAGTCATCTCCAGCATCTATCTCATCAAGGTAATTTATTGTGTATGTAGTCGAAACGGTCTGACCTGAAAGCAGCTCTGTGACGCTTACAGAGTAGGCCGCTTCTGTAGGACAGATCTCATGCGGCCCCGAACTATCTGGCAGCGACGGCGTCCAGTCGTAGCTATATTGATCGCTATCCCCACCGCTGGCATTGGCTACAATATTTACACAACTACCCGTACAGACTGCAACCGGATCGATCTCTATATTCACTTGTAATGGACAGCCAACCACATTGAAATTGACATCGCCATCAGAGCTTTGCTCTTCGCCGCAAACATCTACATAGCTGTAGCCGAAGCTCAGTAAATG
>JAHDDV010000080.1:13980-17655 GCA_020629205.1 Chitinophagales bacterium
TGAATATGATAATAATCAGGCTCGGTCAAGCGACGGTCCAGCACCTCCAGGGCGTAGACATTGGGATCATAGTCCCCAAGGTCTCCATCGCCATCTTGATACTCAATACTGATACTGATCTTCTCTTGAAACTCCTGCAAACTCACCGGACTAACAGCCTGAAGTCTGATGAAGGGCACGGGATCATAGACCTGTCCCTGCTTATCACAAGAAAGTATCAAACAACCAATTGCCAGCATGTAGAAAAGCTGCTTCATCCTTCTATTGAGTTTTTGGCCCCGGCATTGATCCAGGCTTTGATATTGTCTATATGTTCCGATTGCTTGGCATTCCAGTCTGAATCAGGCTCTACACTCAAAGGCATGATACCAGAACTATTGGGCAAGTTTTCCGTCAATCTATAGATCAGCATGGATTCATCGGCATCCCCAGCGACGACCCGCATCGTAATATCACCACTAGGGTCTCCCTTCAATGCAACATGCCCGACCATAGTATTGTAGGTACTTTGAATCGTCCGGAAATCCGGCTCAAAATTACCATCGTGACAACCAGAGTTGGCACAGGTTGGCAAAAAGATATCCTGATGCAAACCCTCTAGTGATTGCTTGTCCAATTCCACAGTCTCGATTTCCTCCGATGGATATTCCAAATCGTCATAAGGATTGTTGTCCGCTTCATCTTCACAAGCCATAAGCAGGAAGAGAAGGAAGAGAGGGAGGAGATATTTTTTCAGCGCATTCATGTACTACTATTATTTGGCAATGCAGCTCAACAATTACATCAGGTCGAAAAGTGATTGATTGGAAAAGAGTAAACCAGCCCCCTGCACATCCTGCTTGATGCCAAAGGCCTCTGCAATACTGAGCACACACTGAGCTGTGTTTCCAATCGGATTTCCTTCTTGACCGATCACCCTCCCCGCTTCGATTTCCGGACCAACCATCAGGCACCAACTGCGTTGGGCATTCTCATCAGAATGATCATAGGCATACCAGTCATTGAGATCCTGAAGTATATTCGGTTCCAGGTTTCGCCCGTGCTCAGGAGCCACAATCATGATCGTATTGTCGGCCATGCCCGGCGTGCTTTGAATCACATTCCAAAGATGCCCAATAGCATGATCTGCTCGATGCAGGGCCTTGATATAATTGGTGAAAGAGCCATGGCAGGCATCGACATTAGACATGTTTACAGAGAGGAACTTGGGTTTGAACCATTGTAGCACTTCACAGGCATAACCTATCGTACGTGCATCTGGTATATCACTTTGTGGAGGCATTCGCAAGGGCGCTCCCTGACCGTTTTTTCTCGCAAAAATATCGTCGATAAAATCCTTTAGATCTTGTCGCTCTTCCTCGGTATTTTTGATGCCCGGTATCGGATTGCCGGATGTGATGAAGCTCTTGTTTAGGAAGTCCCGCATTTCCACAATCGCAGAGCGTTCGTCGGGATGATAGTCCTTGGCATAAGCCAAAAACTGCTCGCCGGATTCACCAAAGGTTGTATTGGGTGCCAGAAAGTTGGCTCCGTACTCCCAACCATAGTCGGTATTCGCCGAGTAGTTGAGCAGATCAACAGATGAGCCGATGGTATTGCCGATAAACCAGGTATCGGTCGCTGCCAATCCCATATGTCTTCGCAGGTACTCAAAGATGGTGGGGTTGAATGGGCGATCGCGTAGGCCTTGGGTGATTTGATAATTGCCACTCAACAAGGCACTGGCCCCTGCAAAATGTGAAGTCGTGCTAGAACGTGCCTCCTGAAACAAGGTCCCTTGCTGCTGCAAAGTCTGTCCCAGAATTCTGGGTATGGGCTGTCCGCCTTCTGTTTGTCCATCGATCGTAGTACCATAGGCAATCTTGCGATCCGGAGCCTCACCATCCAGCATATTATACATGATATTGCCTTCCACATCGAGATCATCTTCGGCAAAGGCATTTTGACTATCCGCCAGATATCTTTTGCCCACCGATTCCTGATGACGTACGCCACCTGCAAACAAGACAAAAACGACATGTTCCGCATAGCCGGCAGTGGTTTTGGCAGACAGCAGTCCCGAAGGAAGAATGTAGGGGAAGGCGCTGGTTCCTGCTACGGCGATCCCGGCTTTCTTGATGAATTTTCTCCGTTTCATTTTTCTCATTTATGGCAGCTCCCTAGTAGTACAAATACTCATCAGAAGTAGCGAAAGAATAGTAAACCATTTCCGGTGTCACATCTGCATTGCCTTCGATGTAATCCAGAAAATGTTGCATCTCCAATGCGCTCGGATGGCGCGTATAAAAGCGATTATAACACAGCTCGATAAAGCCCACCAGATCTTCACGCATCTCCTCATCACTGGGCAGCAAAACTTCTGGTGAGTTCATGAAATTGCCCACAATCTGATCATGCGCAAACTCCTTATCCCCTATAGATTGAATGACATTCGACGCCGCAATCAGATTGTTGACCGACATCGGTTTTTGAAAGAGATTGGTGTACAGGATGGCAATGTACTGCTCATTGGTTTTCAGTTTCGTCTTCACTGCATTCGGTGGCGTGATCACTTCATTATTGACCTGATACACATAGTCGTCCTTCACACAGGAAGTGCAGCAAAGGCAAAAGCAAAACAAGGCTATGATCCATCTATTCATTGGCTTGACTTTAAAATCCTGCATATTCATCCCCACCCATAATATGTCGTTCAATCTCCGTAATATCTCCATTCTGATACAGCCCTTGCAAGAGCAGGCTCGTCTCTTCCGTGCTTGGGTCTCGCTGTAGCATACGCCGGTAGGTCCAGATCAACCATCCCTGATAGCATTCAATGCTGTTGGTAAGTATCTCCACAAAGCCCTGTTTACCATAGCTGGTTTGCCCCAGCAAGGTCCCAAATTCCCCATCCTCTACCATGCCGAATCCTTCTAGAAATTCCGATTCCGTAGGAAAGCGGTGCAGGCTATTATCGAAGCTGGCCCGTACAAAATTGAAAGAGCCCATATTGATTTCATCATAGACCTGATTGTCCAGCATAATGCTGGTCAATGCCGGAAGCGAGAGCGTATCTTCCATCAGTCCATACTCCGCTTCTTTAAGCAGGATCAATCGATTCAGACTAGCCAGTGTTGCATAGTATTGCGTCCAGTCCACACTATCCGCCGCCAGTATTACCGTCAATGTCTGCTGTATCGGCCCAATAAATTCGTCGATTTCCGCCCCCGATGCTCCTTCCACAAATCGCCCCTTCACCGATTCGTAAAACCAGTGAATGTAGGCTCGACGATAAGACGAATCTTCTGCCACAAAGCTGGTATCGGTTTGTAATTTACGGATGATGCTCAGACGCGTTTCTTCCGCAGCATTGGTCGTTCGTAGCAAAGCTGTTTCGCTTGCCATTTCCGTATCCAGCGGCTCCCGACCGATCAAATCAATATAAAGTCGATTGACATAATTTTCGAGCAGCAGATCAGGAATCTGATCATAGTAAGGCGAATTATTATCCTCTACGACCACAGTCTCCTTCTTGCAGCCCGAAAGCACCGCAAGGAGACATAGCCCAAGAAGTAAAAAGCTGATACACTGCCGCATGTTCTAAATTAAGAATTTTAGCCTTCTAACTAGCAGAGATCTGGAGCGGTCGCTACAGATTCCCACCCTTTCTGTCTTTTGCTTAACAGTTGAGCTAGT
>JAHDDV010000081.1:0-14436 GCA_020629205.1 Chitinophagales bacterium
AATCAACCATTCACCAGAGTCTATCCAGCCACCGGAATATGAGATAGCAGATTAAGCTCCTGTTTCTTGTCATAGTTGTACTGGTAGATTCCATCTTCGCCGGTAATCAAAAGTAGTCCATTCAAGGGAATCACATCAATACTGGAAATATCGTCAAACATCTTCACCTGAGTCATATTTGAAGGGTCTGAGACATCCCAAACCGACAAGCCCTGAACTCCGTGACACACAAATAAGGTCTCACCATCAATGCCAAGTCCGTATGGGCTAGGTACAAATTTCGTGGCAATCTCGGTGGCATTGTTTGGATCGGATACATCAACAGAGATCAGGGAATTCTCTATGATAGCAGAGCTACAGGAACCCGACGCACGTAAAGTCACATAGGCTGTCGAGTTTTCGACTACAACCGGGTCGCAAGCAGTAAAATGGGAAAAGAACGCAGAACTGGTGGTGGTCGGGTTTGAAGGATCTTGTAGTGAGTAGATATACATCCCATTACGGGCTCCCAGATAGAGGTTGCCAGCATAGGGGAAAATAGTCTCTATTCCTTCTCCCACCAAGCTCTCGTTCACGAAGTTTGGGTCGGATTCAGTAGAGATATCGAAGGTCTTTAAATTGCTTCGATCGACCACATAGAGATGATCACCGTCTATAGCAAATCTGGCTGTCGACCCGGCAATACCGGAGCCGCTAGGGGAAAAGCTGACGGAATCGGCTTCGCAACCGATCAGATAAAAGCAAATCAAGGCAAGTAAGAAACAGTAGTGCCCGTTTTTCAAGAAGTTCATATTTTGAATTTTCAATCTGGTAAATGGAAGAGGATGGGATCATATGGCCATGGCTGCCTTAGCGCCTGCATTCCGGGTTAGTCAACATGGCCGATTCCCACTCTAGCACGATGCCTTGAGAAGCATCCACACATTCGAAGTAACCCTCATATTCAGGAGGAAATGCTACCAGATCATCGCTATAGGCATTCTCAATTCTCTTGCTTAAGCTGACATTTTCCGGATCACTGATATTGAGGGCGATCAGATCCGGACCGTTGTCTGCATATAGCGTATTGCCCTTGATGGCAATGTCAAAGTTCCTCGGAATGTTGATGAACGCCTTCGCCACTGGATTAGCTGGATCGCTATTGTCGAAGATATGTATGCCCCGGGCAAGGTCATTGATGTAGAGCATCTGACCCTTAACGTAAATCTTCCCGGCCTTACTGATGGCTTGTGGGCCATCAAAGCTTATATCCCTTACTTCTTCGGCAGAGACATAGACAGGTCGCATGCCTTCGACGACAAGATCATCTTCGCCATCAGTGCAGGAATAGGATAAACATAACAAGCTAAAAAGAAGGAAGTGCAAATGCCGTCTCATGATAAGTTTTTGCATTAGTAACTCAATTTCTCTTCACAATACGAAATATCTTTCGAACCTGTTGCCTTTGCAAAATTTATCCTTAAATTCCGTCATGCTGGATGATATAGATCAGGTCAGGCTACACTTCACTGAAGAAAGCCTCGATCTGCTAAATGTGTGTTTGGGATTTATCATGTACGGCGTAGCATTACAGTTGAAATGGGCTGACTTTGTGGAGGTAGGAAAACATCCAAAATCGGTAGTGACCGGATTGTTTTCCCAGTTTCTGCTATTGCCGGCACTGACCTTTCTGTTGATTTCGATCTATCAGCCCAAGGCAAGTCTTGCCTTAGGGATGATTCTCGTTGCTGCCTGTCCCGGAGGAAATATTTCAAATTTTTTCTCTCAAATGTCGCTTGGTAACACGGCATTGTCGGTTTCACTGACCGCGATGTCGACTTTGCTATGTCTGTTCATGACTCCCATAAATGTGAGCTTCTGGGGAAGTCTGAATCCGGCAACGGCTGCGATACTGCAAGATGTTGAACTGGATTTTTGGAAGATGACCAAAACAGTATTGCTGCTCTTGGGAATACCCTTGATTGCAGGTGTATTGACTACTCGGTATTTACCGCGAATCTCTGCGGTGATTCAGCGTCCTATCCGCTTGGCCTCTATTGCCTTTTTTGTGGTTTTTGTCTTCGTGGCCTTCTACAATAACTTTGACTTCTTCTTAAAATACATTGGAGTAGTCATCTTAATAGTATTCCTGCACAACTTGCTTGCTTTGCTGGGGGGCTATGGCTTGTCATCAATTTTTGGTCTGCCGCCAAGTGATCGTCGAGCGATCACCGTTGAGACAGGCATTCAAAACTCCGGTCTAGGCCTCATCCTTATTTTTAATTTCTTCGATGGATTGGGAGGCATGGCTATGGTCGCTGCCTGGTGGGGAATCTGGCATATTATTGCCGGACTGAGCCTGGGTACTTATTGGGGGAAAAGAACACCAACAGCCTAATGTTACCAGATTTTGTCTATATCACCTGGAGAAGCTGGATTCATTTTTCCATGAAAATGTATCACAAAGAGCTGGTCACTCGTCATGCCGAGAGGGTGCCTTCGAAGGGGCCAGTTATCTTTTGTCCCAGCCACATCAATGGCCTGATTGATGCTTTGGCGGTTGGCGTGACCAATCCGCGAATTCAGATTTTCTTGACCAAAGGGGAGATGTTTGTTGGCCCGAAGGCCAAATTTCTTCCCTACTTTAATATGGCTCCGCTGTACAGAAGGAATCACAATAAGAACGCTAAGACCCTAAACCGAGGCGTCTTTGATAGCTGTATTAAGATTCTTCAGGCTGGGAAAGTCTTTACCATTTTTCCCGAAGGTATGCACCAAAATTTTAACTATCTCAAAGCCATAAAGCGGGGAGCAGCAGTAATAGGATTTCAAACCCTGGAGCGTGATCCCGAGCTGGAACTCTATATGCAGCCAGTTGGGCTCTACTATGATAAGCCGGAAGATTGGGGAAGAGACCTCTTGACCACTTACAGTGAGCCCATTCGACTAAATGACTACTGGCAAGCTTATCAAGAGGACAAGCGCGGCACGGTGGAGGAAGTAATGCGCTTGGTGCGAAAGCGAATTCTCAATGACAGCATCCATATCGATGACATAGCCAATTACGAATTTTGGGATGAGCTGTCCAATCTTTATGTGTCTGAACAACTGCATCAAAAACAGATCAGCAATCGTCTGGTCAATAAATTTCAAATCAAGCAATCTGTAACCAAGCAGCTGTCACAGATCAAGCAACATGAGCAGTTCCCTAGGCTACAGGCAAAATTTCAAGAATTGCGATCCAAAGTCGATCTGGAGAGTTTGCCAGAATATGACCTAAACCGACCGGATGAAAGTGCCTTTTCGTCTGTATTCCGAACCTTCGTTCATATCCTCTTGAGCCCAGTATTTTTACTGGCAGCTGTACTCAATCTACCTTTGCTGACCATTCCCTGCTGGTGGGTGCGAAACAAGGTGAAAAACATTCGATTCTATACAACGACTCGTTTAATGCTGAGAAGCTTTATCACCCTTGTCTGGTATCCGATGGTAATCATTGCCTCGATGCTCTATTTTAGATCTGTGTTGGCTGGGCCTATCGCTTTTGTTCTGCTCTATCTTTCCGCCCGATTTCTTCGATTGTATGGACTTTCGCACAACAAGCTAGATGCCGAGAATAAGCGAAAAAGCTGGATGAAAGCTAAAGGGCCGGAACTTCCAGCTGTGAGGAGCTTGCATCAAGAAGTCTTTTCATTGCTTGATCAGATTTTATTGGGTTAATGTGGCTTTAGGACACAATGAATTGCATTGCCTACCTTTGTGGCATCTTTCAAGGACAATCAGTTGATGGCTCATTTTGCAGTACTTGACATTGAAGCTACCGGTGGTAGCCCAAGAAAAGATCGGATCATCGAGATCGCGATCTACCGTCATGACGGCCAAAAGATAATTGACTCTTTCGAAAGCCTAATCAAGCCGGAGATAGCCATTCCTCCATTCATAGCCGGTCTTACCGGTATCACCAATGACATGGTCGCCGAAAGTCCTGCCTTCTATGAAGTGGCCAAACGAATCGTTGAGATCACAGAAGATTGTGTGCTCGTGGCTCATAATGCTCGATTCGATTTTGATTACCTCAGGAATGAGTTCAAGCGATTCGGATATGAATATCGTCGCAAAAGACTCTGCACTTTGAAGCTGTCGAAGTTTCTCTGTCCTGGTTTGTCTTCTTATAGTTTGCCAGAGATCTGCAAGTATTTTGACATCGAAGTCAAGCATCGGCATCGAGCCTTCGGAGATGCACTGGCAACAGTCAGCTTGTTTGAAAATCTGCAGGCCATTGACAAGGATGATGCGGCAGATCACTTCATCAATCAAAAACTGAAGGAGGAAGATTTGCCTCCGAATCTGAAAAAAGAAGATGTAGAGAACCTACCTGAAGAAACAGGAATCTACTTTATGCACGATGAATCAGATCGCATTATGTACGTAGGCAAATCCGTCGAAATCAAGCGGCGAATTTATCAGCACATCACTGGCAAGCTAAGAAGTGATAAGCAATCCAAGATGGTCAAAAACATCCATCGCATAGCTTATGAAATCACCGGCAGCGATTTGCTCGCTTCTATCAAGGAAGACTATCTGATCAAGGAACTTAGACCTAGATACAATAAGGCGCAGAAGTCGAAAGGGTTTTTCTACGGCGTCTACCAGAACATCGATGCTCAAGGCTACAAAAGACTGAAGGTACATAAGCTGGGACTCAAAGGGCAAGAGCCGCTGGAGAAATTCGAGAAGAAGAGCGGAGCAGAAACCTCTATCCGCAGATTGATCAAACGTCATAAGCTATGTGATAAGCTTTGTGGTCTGGAGCGAGCGACCGCTGCCTGCTTTAAGTATGTATTGAAAGACTGCCATGGGGCTTGTATTGGCAAGGAAACACCTGAAGAATACAATGCACGACTGGATACAGCCCTTTCAGTTTACAACTATCCCTTCTCCAATTTTGTTATTGTCGACGAAGGAAGATCCCTCGAGGAATCCACTCTAATCTATATCAAGGACGGCTGTTTTCGAGGCTATTGCTATTTCGACAACAAAAAACAGGCATCATGGTCTGATCGACTCTCCCGCCTGATTGATTATCCGGAAAATCCTTCTCTTGATCGTTTCATCAGGCAGTACCTGAAGAAGAACGATCTGGAGCTAATTGAGTTGGAGACGGAGACCTAATAGTAATCTTGTGGAAGAGGCCACTGGCAAGGTCCGATGGACGCTGATTTTCGTCTCTTTTGAAAATGAAACCCTAATCATATGAATACCAAATTTCTAAGCAGTTCCATAAAGCTATTCGAATACTATAAAAAACTGGGAGATCAGACCATTGCGCAAGTGCAGGATGAGCATCTTTTCTGGCAATTTGATCAAGATAGCAACAGTATCGCTATCATTGTCAAACACATGTGGGGTAATATGCGCTCCCGGTGGACGGACTTCCTGACCGCAGATGGAGAAAAGACATGGCGCAATCGTGAGCAAGAGTTTGAAGCGGATATTAAGAATCGCGAGGAACTACTGGCCAAATGGGAAGAAGGATGGAAATGTCTGTTTGATGCGATTCGTCCTTTGTCAGAAGAGGATGCTTCGAGGATCATCTACATACGAAATGAAGGACACACTGTGGCCGAGGCCATCAATCGCCAATTAGGACATTATGCCTATCATACCGGGCAGATTGTATTTATTGGCAAGATGATGATGGGACCAATGTGGAAATCCTTGTCTATTCCCAAAGGTGGTTCTGCAGCTTACAATGCAAACAAATTTTCGAAGCCCAAAGAAGATAAGCACTTTACCGATGAGGTATAGTGATTGATCCAGACTCGGCAGGTGATAAATCGCTATTTGCAGGCTGCTGATTCGGTCAAATTGTTCTAATCGCGATTCAGTTGTCTTTCTTTTACAAACTTGTCAATGGTACTCTCCAAAGGGACCACAGACGGTGAAAACTAGCCTGGATAGAAGCGGAACGAGCCGCCGGAGATAGCGTGTGAGGCGTGTCGGATGGGGGCTGCGAGGAACGAGCAGACCACAGCCGGCACATAGCCGAACCGCTATCGACAAGGGGAGTATTAGCGGATAGCCAGTAGGAAGAAGCCGGGAGTCAAACAGTTTTGCTCCAAAAAAAATAAATCCTGTTCTGCAATTTGGGATTTATTTGTCTTTTATCTATGCAAGCAAAAGCCTGCAAAGAGATTGATTCGGTAGTCGAAATCTTCCAGCACATCCAGATCGCGGAAATAGATCAGGTCGTGTACGCCGGTGCTAAAATTGGAGAGATTAGACTCCGCTTCGATGCCGAAGATGATACTCTGTGCAGCGACGTAATAGAGGCCCAGGGCCATGTCGAGGTGCTTGGCTACCTTGAAGGCATCATTGGAGCCAGCGTATTGCATATTGCTCGGATTTTTGCTACTCAAAGGTAGGGCGTAAGTAACAGCCGGATAGAGATAGAAATTGCCCATCTCGAAAGAGTACTCCAGACCGAGTAGTAAATCCACATCGGTGCGTTCATCGTCTTGTGCACTATGGCTCTGCAATAGTTTGTAATGCTCGCGGCGGATGCCGATGCGAGAGGTTACCATCAGTTCATTGTAAAAGCGGGCATTCAGGCTGAAGCTATTTTGTTTTTGAGGAATCAGTTCTTGATCAAACCATTCGAAGCTCATACGAGAGCGAGAGAGCGGGCTGTAATTGGCCGTGACGCTGAATTTGGGGAGGAAAAAACTACCTTCGCCGAGATTGAGCATTTGACTTTTCTGAGCCTGCAGACCTGATGGACCAGCATGGGCAGTATTGGGAAAAATGAAAACCAACACAGAAAGCACTAGTAGTAGTGCACGAAAAGAATGGGACATGTGATGTTATTTGGCGAGGAAAATTGGGCTTCCCTTTACTCTTGAAAATACGTATTTTCCGAGGCTTTATTATGCGGGATTTCAGATCTTCCATGCCTTTTTAATTGTGTGATATATAAGCAGCTTATGCTAAAGCGATTCTTCTTGCAGATTGCCTATTTGGGTACAAATTATCATGGCTGGCAAAGACAACCCAATGCACTGACTGTGCAGGAAGCGGTGGAGGAACGCTTGACAAATTTGCTTGGGGAGCCGATTTCAAGCATGGGTTGTGGACGTACAGATACTGGTGTTCATGCTAGTAAGTTTATGCTTCATTTTGATACGAATCGTGACTTGCCGCCGGAGTTTTTGTATCGCTTGGAGAAGGCATTGCCCAGAGATATAGCGGCGCACTGGATTTTTGAAGTGGACAAGGATGCGCATGCTCGTTTTGATGCGACTCGACGATCTTATGACTACTTTTTGCATTTTCATAAGGATCCTTTTGTGCAGGGTAGAAGTACCTATGTTTCCTTTCAGAATCTTGATTTTGAAAAGATGGATGCCATGCTTGACTTGCTAAAATCGCAGGATGATTTCTATTGTTTTTGCAAGTTTGGTGGAGCCAATGAAACGACGCTATGTCAAATATTTGAGATGGCTTTGCATTGGAATGAGGAAACGGGAAGTCTGCGGTTTCATATCTCGGCCAATCGATTCTTGCGAGGCATGATTCGACTTATCGTGGGAACCATGATATTGGTAGGAAGAGGGAAGATGGACCTGGAAGAAGTAGCAAGTGCACTAACAGAACAGCGTCGTCTTGAGCGGAGTTACTCTGCTCCTGCAGATGGCTTGTATCTGACTGAGGTTTTGTATCCCTTTATTGAAAACAAGCACCGAGGCTATATATACGCTCCGATGGTTTAGTGCCTTGGGACATAATTGATGGGTAGTTTGAATGAGTTTATCTTTTAGCCAGCACTAGTCACGCAGCTTATCCAATAACTGACTGAGAGTACGTGCTTCATCTTCAGTGAGATTACTTGCGATTTTCAAGAGGGAGTCATACTCTCGCAAAACCTGCTTGACCAGTTTACGCCCTGCCTCCGTTATTACGACATCTACCAATCGCTTATCCTCCTTACAGGTGCTTCGCTCGACCAATTGCTTATTGTGAAGTCGCTCGACGATACGTGAAGCATCGGACATTTTGTCGAGCATTCTCTTTCGAATCACAGACGTGGTGATGGGTTTGGGATAGGCGCCATTGAGGATACGCATGACATTGTATTGTTGCATTGTCAAGCCGTAAGGCTTCAGGTAATCCTTCATGACCCCCTTGAACCAGTTGTAGGTAAATACCAGATTAACCAGGCACTCTTCACCGTGGCTGGAGAAGTGTTTCTGATTGATTTCCTCTTTTAGTTTCATCCTATGTTGCTAACAACGTTTGTTTCGCACTATTGTTTTGGTAAAAACTCATTATGCCGTCTGAAAATAGGGCCGAAAACGTAATCTTGAATGATCACAAAGTCTCTACGGTCATGTATAAAGGCAAAATATCTGTCAATATCATATTTTCTAACGGTTCCATCCTCTTCTGTGGACACTTTTGTTCGCCGGTAGACCTTTCTTCTGTAGATTTCGGCATCGGCTTTTTGACCGTGAATGTCTGTAAGTGAGACTTTTATATATGGTTTAGCTGCCTTTAGAGAATCTTGCTTTTCGTATTCATTTTCAAAGGCTTCGGCATTTAGATTTCGGTAACCTTTTAGGTAGCCGCGAATTACATTTTGTTTTACCTCGCTATCTTTGGGATGAGGAGAAGACAATCGATTGAAGTTGAATTCTTCACCTTCCCGCTTGATGCTAAAGGAATCCTGAGGCTTATCAGGGTATTCAACAGTGAGTTCGGCGATGTTTTCCGGACCATAGTTGAATACTCTTGGCAGACGCCAATCGGCAAGTCGAGGCATGAAACGAGGGGAGAAGTAACCATCAAAACCGGGCAATTTCACTAGAAAGATTTGCTCCGCATCAGCCAAGCGCATATGGTTTCCAGTACGCTTGCTATTGGAGCCCGACATCAGGTAAGACTTCATGATATTGCCCTCTTTGTCAAAGATTTTGATCTTGGTTGCATCCTTCATAGAGGCTGTAATCTTCTCTTTTGCCACATTCGCAACCGGCTTGTCAGCGCGTATCCTGTACAGGGTTTGTAGGATCAAGTCGATTTTGTCCGGGCGTGCCAACCATTTGTCATTGACATGCCACCAGCCGTCCTCTGCTCTGCTTAGTTTTAGTTTTGCAAAGGCCTTATTGTCGATTTGAATCTCTCCAATCTCACTAGTATCTTTTATAGCGAATGCTTTTTGAGCCTCGGTAATCGTACTGTCGGTTTTGGGTTTTGACAGAAAATAGGTCGCCAGAACGGCAAGAAAGATAAGGATCAGCAGGAAAGGGAATAGCTTTCTCATACGCAATTACTCAGTCGATTTGTAAATGGAAGACGGCCGATTTTCAGCTCGATCTAGTGACTATACTTTCGTCTTCGAAGGAAGTTGTAGCCCAGTCCAAATAATAGCAGCAAGGCAAGTGGGAGCACAAGATTGATCACCTGCCAGGTGCTCTGTTCTTCCTTCACTTTTTTCTTATCTAATAGTCGCCATTGCACATCCTTGCTTCTGGCCAGCATGATGCCGCTGTCGTCGATCAAGTAATCCACACAATTGGTGATGAACTCCAGATTGCTGAATTTCTGACGGCTGTATTTGTAGTTGCCCAGAGGCAAGGCGCGCTTAGAGCGAAAGTCGATATCGTTTCGAATGACATCCCCATCTGAAATGACGATCATTTTGGTAGGGACACTTTCTTGCTTGTTTTCCAGCTGTGGCAGTGAATCGATCATCTCCACGGTTCGCGGAGCTAACCGATTTTTGAAGGCGGAGGTGAATGTTCCTTCAAGTGCTACCGCCAAAATTTGTCCACCCTTATTATATCGATCAGGGTTTGGTGTGGTGCGAACGGTATTGACATTCACTTCGAAAGGAGTGAAGACAGATTTGCTATAAGTAGAGCTTCGAGAAAGCACCGTCTTTTTCACTCCCGGCGTTTTGATTGTATCCAGGGAAGCAGCAAACTGATATTGCACTGCATCCATATTTCTGGTAACGGGATGATCTTTATTGTGATTGGTCACCACAGGGAAGAAAGGCCAGCCAAAGAGCTTGGTATTTTGCGCATTGCCGGATGGATCAGTTCCAACGACCAGCGGAATCGGATTACATTGAAGGTCTTCCACCATATTGGCATTTACCCGTACGCCATACCGAAACAATAGATCGTCAAGGCCCAGGTCTTTGTCAAGCGCCATAAACCTACCGTGCCGCGACATACTGTCCAGGCTGCTGGTCAGGTTTTCTACGAGCCAGAGTACGCGACCACCATTCATGATGTATTGATCCAGTTTGTACTTGTGGCTTTCCGCCATTCGTTTGTCAGGCTTAGCGACAACAACCAGATCTATGCGATCCGGAATCAAGAGATTGTCTGTGACGTCAAAGCGTTCCATCACGTAGAAAGGCTGTAAGGCGGCTGCTACGCTTTCCACTTCTTGCTTTTCGAGCTCTCCATGGCCTTCCAGAAAGGCTACAGTCGGCTTAACTCTTTGGTGCAGTTTGTGGATGACATTGGCAAGCTTGAATTCTAGTTGGGCATTAGATTGTCTTAGTACTTCCTCTGGACTTGCATTGTTCAATTGCTCATCCAAAAGCGTTACAGCCAACTCACGGCCTTTATAAGAAACCAATGCGCCGGGAAAGATTACTCGCTCCGAGTATTCATCGGCATTCATGATCAGTGCACGAGGCATGAGGCCACGTTCTGCCAACTGCTGCGTGATTCCTTTCTTCTCTTCGAGATTGGTGCCCTCCAGTGGGTCGAGGAAATCATATTGAATATTAGCACCGGCATAAGCACGAAACTCATCCAACATTTCCTGCACGCCATCGATGAAGCGCTGCATACCGGGCTCGAATTCTCCGTCGAGCAAAACCTGAAAGTAGACGATATCGTCTGTATTCTTTAGGATTTCCTTTGTCGGTTCTGAAAGCGTGAATCGCTTTTCCTTTGTGAGGTCGATACGGCTGTATAGCTGATTGCCAACTACATTGACAAGCACCAGAATACCTAATAGCAGTAGCAACTGCAACAGGGAACTCGACCGTTTATTTTTTTTCTTTTTCTCCAAGGATGCTATACTTATCAGGACCACTTTCTGCTCTCCAGAACAGTCTTTGTCATTAACAAAAAGGCGGCAATAAGGGATAGAAAATACAAGATGTCCCGACTGTCTACTACGCCACGGCTAATCGAGTTGTAATGGAAGTTGATACCGAGCATTTGCAAGAGGTTGTCTAAGCCTCCAAAGAAGATCGGCAATCGGCTGATGTACTCAAAGCCCATGTAGAATATGAAACAAAGGAAAACTCCAACAATGAATGCAACGATTTGATTGGAGGTCAGGGAGGAGGCAAACAAGCCAATAGACAGGAAGCAGGCACCAAGCATAAAGACACCGATATAGGAGCCCCATGTAGCTCCGGTATCTATGCCCGGTTCTCCGCTTAGAGCATAAACAGTATAGAAATAGAGTAGCGTGGGTAAGAGGCTAAATAGCACCAATACCAATGCAGCCAGGTATTTTCCCAATACGATCTGCAGATCCGTCACAGGACGTGTAGCCAGCAACTCTATGGTCCCGGTTTTGATTTCTTCGGAGAAGGACCGCATCGTGATTGCAGGTATCAGGAACAGGAAGATCCAGGGCACCATACCAAAAAAAGAGTCCAGAGATGCATAGCCAAAACTGAGCACGTTTGTGTCTGGAAATACCCATAAGAACAGACCAGTGATCAGCAAGAATACACCTATCGAGATGTAGCCCATCAAGGAGCTGAAAAAGGAATTGATTTCTTTCTTGAGAATGCTTATCACAATTAGATTTATGCTTGACTTGAAGTGAGCTCGCGGAATACATCTTCAATGCTTCCAGACTCCATTTGCATGGTCAAGAGCACAAGATTTTCCCGCACTGCAAATTTAAACAGCTCTGATCGTATATCTTCATTATTGCTGCCAAAAACACGCCATTGACCATTTCCGATATTCCGGACCTCAGCTACTCCTTCTATGGCTTCCAGTAGGGCAGGGGAAACGCTTTGTTGAAACTCCAGGAGATAACTTTTGGATCCCGATACACGACTTTGTAGCGCAGTAGCGGTATCATCAGCCACCAACTGTCCGTTATTGATAATCAGCACCCGATCGGTCATAGCCTGCACTTCCTGCATGATATGGGTCGATAAGATCACAGTTTTTTGCTTACCCAAAGAGATGATAAGCGCCCGAATATCAGCCAATTGGTTAGGATCCAGTCCGGAGGTCGGTTCGTCGAGAATGAGGACTTGCGGGTCATGCAGCATGGCCTGAGCCAATCCTACCCGCTGTCGGTAGCCTTTGGATAATTGACCGATCTTCTTGCCCGATTCACGCTCCAGCCCTGTTACCTCAATCATTTCATCGATTCTCGACTTCTTGTTTTTGCCCAGCTTGTGCAGCCCGGCTGCAAAATCGAGATATTCACGAACGTAAAGATCCAAATACAGTGGATTGTGCTCCGGCAAATAGCCGATCTGCCGTCTGGCCTCCATCGATTGACTCTCCACATCAAATCCACAAACCTTGGCAGAGCCACTGCTCGGTGGAATGAAGCTGGTCAGAATCTTCATAGTGGTCGTTTTTCCTGCACCGTTTGGTCCAAGAAAACCTACCACCTGCCCAGTATCGATAGTAAAATTCAAAGAATCAATGGCCTTTTGCTGGCCATAGACTTTGGTGAGTTGATTGACTTCTATTGACATATGCTCTAAATACGGTCGCTTTTTGAACGCCCACAACCGCCTGTAAATTCTACGGATGGCAAAAAAACAAGAATGGCTTAATCGCCCTTGAGGAAGCAATTAAGCCATTCTGCAATTGGACGAGCGCCAACCGCTAAATTAACAAGAAATCAAATGGAATCTCGTCTTTAGTTCGTCAGTATTTCGTCAAGTAATTTTTGTGTTGCGGAAAAATCCCGCTTTTCGTATTTCGCGATTGTAATTGCCTTCTCTGCCACCAGAATGGCCTCCGCATCTTTACCATTTTTGAAAAGCAAATTCGCATAGGTATCATTGTTGAAATGCTGATCGTCAATCTCGGTGGAAAGCTTTGCCCACTGCTCGGCTTTCTTGAGCATCTTTGCATTGTCTACATGTTGGAAAAAGTCCCAGGCAAGGTTGTTCAGGTAAGAAGCATTCTTGCTCTCGTACTTCTTAAGATACTTCACGGCAGTCTTAGCATAGTTATTCCAATCTTCGATGCCTTTGTAATAGGCAATATCCAATTGATAGTTCTTTTCTTCGCCTTTATCCGGATCAGCACTTTTGACAGCAGACTTAATGGTCTTCATGAGGTTAGCATCCTTGGCATCGATAGCCTTTTGCAGGGAGCCATAGGCAGTTTGTTGGATTAGACCATTGATCTTTTCGGCGCTGTATACTTCAACAAATTTGTCCTTGTTGTCCTGCAGCACTTTGAAGCTGTTTGAATTCAAATCATCGGCAAAATCCAAAATCAAATCCATATTGTCTCGAGTGAATTTCTCCTCTCCGCTTTGCGTGTTCATGTATTCATCCAAGATCATTTCAGCCCTATTGGAACCAGCCATTTTCAGCATGTTGGCGTACTTGTACAAAAAAGCAGGATTGCGTTCGCCGCCTTCATACTTCTCATCAAATTCTGCGAGCTGATTGACATCCATAATGCCTTTGCGAGCTTCGGTCAGAAAGTCTGCTACTTTTCTGGCTCCTTTGAATCGATGTACCTCCTCTCCGGCAGAGTTGAAAAAGATCATGGTGGGATAGGCACTTACACCCCACTTTCCCTTCAGCGTCGGTCCTTCCCCCTTCTCCATGTCCACTTTGACATTGATGAAGTTTTTGTTCATAAAGGCACCTACCTCATCTCTTGGAAATACCTGCTTAGCCATCTTTTTACATGGCCCACACCAGGTTGTGTAACAATCTACAAAAATGAATTTTCCCTCTTTTTGAGCTTCTTCCACGGCCTCGTCCCATGTACCATGAAAGAAATCCATTCCAGCGGCAAAACTGGCAGACATGGCCAAGCTAAGGACTAGCGCCGCCGCTGCAAACTGTTTTAATACTGTAGTGTACATATGATTTGATCTGGTTTGTTCCTCAAAATTAATACTTTTCCCTTTTTGCAGAAGTTCTGGGCCCTGAATGCCCACATTTCCTTCTTGCAAGACAATTCCAAAGGCTTTTGGTTTACCGGTAGCAGCTCCAGAATTGATGCAATCTGCATTCCAATTCCTAATCAATAGTCTAGCGCTCCGCAACTAGCAGTCCCACTGGAGGACACACGGCGCAGCACTTTAGACTTTAGACTCAAAATTTAAGACGCAAGACTATCATTTTCAAGGAAGGATCGGAGCAGTCAAGCTGAGCCAGCACAGTAAATACTCCGAAATCCGTCTTGCGTCTTGCGTCTT
>JAHDDV010000081.1:14536-17654 GCA_020629205.1 Chitinophagales bacterium
CGTCTTCCGTCTTGAGTTTTGCGTCACCAGTCATCAGAAAACCCGCAACTCCGGATCCTCCCAAAGAGGGTAATACTGCAATTGCACATTGTCACCAAAGAAAATCCGAGCCATTTTCTGGAAGGAATCGGTGAGATCCGAAACATAGAAACGATGCTCGCCCTTCGATCTGGAAGGATTTAGCAGATGCATAACCTCCAAGCGATCCTTGACAGCTAAAGCAACTGCATCTGTTGAGTCAAAGATATTGATGCCTCGATCGAAATGCTCTTCAATCATATCCCTAATGATTGGAAAATGCGTACAAGCTAATACAACCGATTCCAACTCGGGATAGTCCCCAAAATAATGATCGACGATTTCGGCAATCAACTTACGATTGTAAAACAATCCTTCTTCTATGATTGTAGCAAGGGATTTGGAGGCAATCGGTACAATCTCCATTTCCGGATGCAAAGCGTGCAGCTTGCTGACATACAAGCCTTTGTTAGTTGTGGCCGGGGTAGCTAGGATAGCTGTGGACCCGCAGGGTCTAGCCGAGACTTGTTGAACCACCGGATCAATAACATTGATGATAGGCACCAAATGCCCGTACTTCTGCTCCAATGCTGCATAAGATGCTGATGAAGCCGAATTGCAGGCAATCACAATCATTTTGCAGTTCTGATCAATCAAAAACTGAGCAATTCGATCACAATAATCCAGTATCGTTTTATCGGACTTATCGCCATAAGGCAAATGCCTGGTATCACCAAAATACACCAAATGCTCATTGGGCAAAAGGTCATGTATTCCACCAGCCACAGTCAGTCCGCCGATTCCTGAATCAAAAACCCCAATTGGTCTTTCTGCATCTTTCACAGTTTCTCTCTTTTTGTTTGCAATGCGAATTTCCTCTATTGGCAGAGCAAGATCGCAGCTATGCTACCATAAAAAAAAGCAAACAACCGGGGTGTCCCAGTCGTTTGCTTCCAATTTTTTGCGAATTTCGTTTGCGTAGCACTAGGCTTATATACCCAACTTAGCTTTCACCTTAGCTGTCACATCCTCTGACTCTTCAGCATGCAGTACTACGCCCATACTAGTGTCAAAAATGTAAGAATAGCCTTCTTCTTCAGCCAACTGAGTAATGGCATTCCGAGCGGTATCAAGGATCGGATTCAATAATGCTTCTTGCTTTTGAGCCAACTCTTGCTGCGCTTGAGCTTCCATCTGCTGGGCCTCCATTTGCATCTGATTTAGCTCGGCAGTCTTCATTTCCTCTTCCTTCTGAGTCATATCGCCGTTCTGCTTGCGCTGATAGAAGGTATTCATCTCACTGTCCAAAGTTGCATATTTCGCTTCGAGTTTACCCTTCCATTGATTTGTAAATGTCTCGAGCGTTTTTTCCGCTTCCTTAGTAGCCGGTAGGCTCTGTAGTAGCTCACTTGAATTCAAGTGGCCGAACTTATAAGTCTGTGCATCCAGACCTGTGTACGCAAACATAAACAGGACTAATGCAAATATTTTCAATGACGTTTTCATCGCTTCTGGTTTTGTTGAATGTTGTTGATTAATTAATGCCCATTCGCTGCTTTACCAGAGCAGTGATGTCATCACTAGGTTGTGCATAAAGAAGCACTCCGAGACTAGTGTCGAAGATATAGGTGTAACCACCATCTGCCGCTACCGCTTTAATGGCTTCTTCTGCAGTCTTGAGTATAGGACCAAACTCCGACTCTCGCTTCTTCATGATTTTGCCTTCCGCTTCAGCCTGAAACTTCCCAATTTCCTCCTGCTTAGTCGCAAAGTATTGCTCCTGTTGAGTCATTTCATTGGGGGTTACCAAGCCCTTGTTGGCTTTGTCCATAAAGTCCTTGTATTCATTTTGGACTTTAGTCACCATGGTCTCCAGCTGAGAATTCAGCTGGTTGGAGAATACTTCGAGACTCTTCTCGGCAGCCTTAGCTTCCGGCATCATACTCAGAAGGGTAGAAGAGTCAATGTGTCCCAGCTTCTGTGCCATCAGGTTGCCACTGCTCAAAAGCAGCACAAGCATCAGGCTAAGCTTTAGGATATTTTTCATAATTGAGTCTTTATTTTCTTAATTCCACTGGGGTTTTTGCGCCACAAAGGTACAAAATATGCTTAATTTACTTGACACCCAGCAAGCCCAAAACCTCCGAAGTTTTGTCATACTTATCGTCTGCATAAAGGATATTCACGCCGGCAGACTTGTCAAATATAAAATCAAAGCCCTTTTGCGAAGCCAGCTTTTCTATAGCCTCATAAATCTGATCCTGAATTGGCTTGATCAGCTCCTGCCGCTTCTGATAAAAATCCCCCTCATAACCAAATCGTTGCGACTGTTCATCCGCCACTTCCTTTCGCTTTTGGCCTATCTCCTGCTCCCGCTTCTTTTGTAGATCCTCCGTCAGCAGAATCTTCTCCGCTTCATAAGCTCGCTGCATTTCATCTACCGCAGCCATTTTCTTGTTGATGTCTTGTTGCCACTGCTCCATTGTTCGGTCAAGCTGCTGCTTCACGTCCTGATAATCCGGCAATTGGTCCAGAATCTCCTCCGTGCTGATATAGGCAAATCGTTGCGCATGACTGTACAAAGAGATAGAAAGTAGAAGGGCAAGACAAATAAGTACCTTATTCATTTTATAGGATTTTTCGTCTCATCTAAGCGACGATATTAATAATTGCTTTTCATTGGTAGTTCTACGACGCCCCGCATTGCCCGAAGTTTAGTCAAGCTATTAGGCAAGTATTGTCATTAACAAATAATAACAAACTACGGATTGAATCACTCCACAAGATATTAAATGAATGCCACAAAGCCATCAGCGATTGCTGGTCCCATACATAGGATAGAAAAAGATGTTCCTTGAATGCTCCAGCACAGGCCAAATGGACCATTTGATAGTGCTTGTATCTCTTCTTTTTTTAGGAGCAAAGCAGCATCACACGTGGCGAGGTCCTGCGCGTGCTCCGTTATATTCGGCACCCTGCTAGCTGTTCATGCTCGGGCCAGTGCGTCTCTCCGCATGCGCTCCGAGCCACCCCGGCTCCGGCATTCACCACGCTATCAGTGCACCTCATACCACTGCGCCCACGGCTATCCATCACCGTC
>JAHDDV010000512.1 GCA_020629205.1 Chitinophagales bacterium
GTGCTGGGAGCGCCCTGTATGCGCCGCTGATAGTGGCTCGACGACAGGAGAGACGCTAGCAGTGGATGCAGACAGCAGCGAGCGGTGCCGCCATTGGAACGGATAGCAGGACGATCATCGCCACGACCTAAAACCCTTGTGCTCCAACACTTTAGGGACTAAGGAAAGTGCCCAATGCCTGCGAAGATACTTATTGACAGAAATTTCGTATAACAAAAACACCGAAAGTTTTGTCTTTGGCACCATATCTGCGCTTCTTCCTTGTTACTACCTCGATTAATCATGCCAAGACTGAAGTTCTTTCTGTGTATCTTGCAAGGCATACTCTGTGCAACCATTGTTTTCGGACAAGGATTGCAGGATGGATGCATTAGCGGACAGTTTGGTATAGATGCTGATACCAGGAGTAATACCGCAGCTTACGGAAATGCTGCTGGAAGTGGTACAGGCTCAGATGATTGGTTTGAAAACAGTGTTGCAGGCGCTGGTGTGGGGATGATAGATGAAAGTAATACCAGTCAGCACCAAACACAGCTTTCTGCTGGCAGCAACATCATCTTTTACGAAGATATGGCCTTCCCTCAAAATACGGTGATAAATGGGACTCGACTGATCGATGCTACTTATGCCCGAGACTACCAGGGTGGCTCTGGGTACATAGACAATACCTCCTATACTTCAGCCAGTAAGAACGGTGAAGATCCTGCAATTTGGAACACTGGTACGGCCAATGTCTTGAAAAAGAACGATATCATAGATGCTTATGCGCATCTGAGACGCGAGGGTGAGTTGATTTCTGATTCCCTTTGGCTAGACCTGGGGTTTTCGAGGGTAGGTACGACTGGAGAAAGCTATTATGATGCGGAGATTTTCGTGCAGGAGATGACCTACGATGAGACTACACAACAGATGACAACAGCGGGGCCTGATGAAGGGCATACCGCCTGGACTTTTAATGCGGATGGCTCCATCAACTCAGTTGGGGATTTGATCGTGGCCTTTCAATATGCTTCCGGAGCTACACCTGTTCTGGAAATTAGAATTTGGGTCTCCAAAGCCGATCATGCAAACCTAACACCATCTACTTTTCTCTGGGGAAGCGAGATTGATGGGGCAAGCAACAGTTCACAATATGGATATGCAGATGTACTACCTCTTGGGGCAGGAAGTTTTGGCTGTGGACTGGGAAATGATGGAACTGTATTAGGTCCACCCTGGGGCACCATAAATACAGCAGGTGGCTACAACAGCTCCTATGAAAGCTATCAATTTGCTGAGGTTGGTCTCAACTTGACAAAAGTGGGCATTGATCCCTATCTGATTGAGGGTAAGAATCCATGTGATGCGCCATTTAGCTCGATCGTCTTCAAAAGCCGGAGTTCCAACTCATTTACCTCTCAGTTGAAAGATTTCAATGGACCTTACCCATTTGGTGGGATTCCTGGAATCCCTACAACAATTGTAGGAGATTCCCTGACCTGCGTTAAGGACACGATTGCATTAGAAGCTGAAAATTTTGATATAAACTTTTACTATCGGTGGGAGACTGCTGACGGAAATATTCTTGGCAACCCTGAGGCTCCAATCATAGAGGTAGATACTACCGGAACGTACATATTGTTTGGCGCTCCAGTTGCTGGTTGCAATGAAACGACAGATACTTTTACGGTTATTCGGGACACTATTCCACCTACTGCCTTCGCCAATGGGGGAATTATCTGGGAATGTTCAAGCCCCCTGACTTTGACTGGAGGCGAGAACGGTCATGAATACAATTGGACCGGACCAAATGGATTCACCTCCAGCTTGCAGAATCCCGGTGTAAATGAAGGAGGTATTTATGAACTCACAGTGACCAGAACACGAAATGGATGTACCGCCAATGACACCGCTTTGGTCAAAGTAGCACCCTGTCTCAGTGATGATAGCGGTACTACGCCTGAAGATACGCCGATTGTCATTGATGTGCTTGCCAATGATGAAGACTGGGATGGCAATCTGGATTCAGGATCAGTAACCTTGCTGAGTGGTCCTTCTAATGGTACTACCAATATTGACCCCAATACGGGTGAGGTAACTTATACTCCCAACAGCAACTGGCATGGTGTAGATACTTTCTACTACATAGCCTGTGACAGCACCTTACTTTGCGATACAGCCGAGGTAATCATTACTGTAATAATTGTCAATGACCCACCGATAGCTGTCGATGACTATGATACTACTCAGGAAGATACTCCTGTTACAATTGACATTCTCGGCAATGACTATGATATTGATGGAATGATCGATCCAACTACTGTCTCCGTGATCACTGATCCACCGAATGGTACTTACACAGTTGATCCTGTGACTGGGCAAACCACCTATACACCTAATCCAAACTTTTACGGAATAGACAGCCTGCAATATATCGTCTGTGATGATGGCGTACCGGCTCCCGTGCTTTGCGATACTGCTTGGGTCTACATTACTGTAGAGCCCGTCAATGATCCGCCAATTGCCGTCGATGACTATGATACTACTCAGGAAGATACTCCGGTCACCATTGACATACTCGACAATGACTATGATATCGATGGACTAATTGATCCCACTACCTTGTTAGTGATTACAGATCCTCTCAATGGAACTTATACTGTTGATCCAGTGACTGGAGAAACGACCTACACACCAAATTCAAATTTCTTTGGGACTGACAGTCTGCAATATGTTGTCTGTGATGATGGGGTACCTGCTCCGATTCTTTGCGATACCGCGTGGGTCTACATTACTGTGGAAGTAGTGAATGATCCTCCTATAGCCG
>JAHDDV010000082.1:0-3940 GCA_020629205.1 Chitinophagales bacterium
AATGGTCTTTGAGGCAGAATATGAAGAAGTATCTGAAAAGATTTCCCGGGATACAGACGGTGACGGAATTTCGAAAGAACAGTTTTGGGGGAAAAATGCTATTGCATATAGCGAATTAGAGAAGGAGATACCACAAGAATATTTGGATGCGGGTGGAGCCCTTAAACTTGGGACTGGTCCTCAAGGCCCCCAAGGTCCAGCGGGGCCTCAAGGGTCGCTTGGCTATGCAGGAGCCTTAAGTCAGCATGGTCCAGCAGGGTCACAAGGAGCAGCCGGATTAACTGGTGCTCAGGGGCCAATGGGGAATGCAGGACCACCACCACCAAGTCCATCGATGACGATGACTCAGCAGGGGAAAGCAAAGCGAGCAAAGAAGGGCAAGAAGTCGCTAAAGCAGTCTTTGCATACTGAACCGGGTTTTAGACCATTGTCAAATACCATTTCGGTAGCAGACAAAGTAATGGCAGATACAGTAAGTATTGCTGTGAACAAAGATTGGAATGCGGAGCGTTACGATCCTTTTATTGAAAACGAATTTGTACGGACTCGCGATAATCATACCTCGACTTTTTCAATTGATGTAGACAAGGCTGCTTATGCGAATGTGAGAAGAAAAATTCAGTCGGGGCAATGGCCGGCTCCGGCAGCAGTTCGAATCGAAGAGATGATTAACTACTTTGAGTATGATTATGAAACGCCGGGCGGCGAGCATCCGGTTGCCATTCATTCGGAGCTGACAAATTGTCCCTGGAATGAAGATAGCCAATTGGCTATGGTGAGTTTGCAGGCGGCAGATTTTCCAGCTAGTCAAATGGGGCCGAGCAATCTGGTCTTCTTGCTTGATGTCTCAGGCTCGATGAATAACTATGATAAGCTGCCACTGCTGGTCGAGTCTTTGAAAATGTTGATCGGGAATATGAAACCGGAAGATCGCATTGCAATTGTAGTGTATGCGGGCGCAGCAGGAGTGGTACTGCCCTCAACACCAGTGGCACAGGCGAGCACAATTCGTTCGGCTTTGGATCGATTGAATGCAGGTGGTTCCACTGCTGGAGGAGAGGGCATAGAGCTGGCCTATAAGATCGCTACCGACAACTTCATGCGCAATGGCAATAATCGCATTATCCTGTGTACAGATGGTGATTTCAATGTGGGTGTCTCTTCTGATCAGGCATTGGTGAAATTGATAGAGAAGAAGCGAAAGACAGGAGTCTATCTTTCTGTGCTGGGTTTTGGTACCGGAAACTATCAGGATCAAAAGATGGAATTGCTTTCGAATTCTGGCAATGGTAACTATGCCTATATCGATAGCAAGAAAGAAGCTCGGAAAGTATTGGTAAAGGAAATGACGGGTACTTTGTATACCGTGGCGGAGGACGTGAAATTGCAGATTGAGTTTAATCCCAACACGGTCTTTGCTTATCGTCTAATCGGATACGAAAATCGTAAGTTGAAGAATCGGGATTTTGACGATGACACCAAGGATGCAGGGGAGATAGGGGCCAAACAGCAGGTCACAGCCTTTTATGAAATCATTCCTTCGGGTTCTGAGTTGGCTAGTGCTTCTCAAAACTATGTGGAGAATTTTGATCCGGGCACCGCCAATTTCAACAGCGATGAGTCCGTTAAGATCCGCTTGCGATACAAGCGGCCGGGAGAAAAGAAAAGCATCAAGATTGAGGATGTGCTGACCACCGAAGGGGAAGCCATAGCGGATGCCTCGGACAATATGCGATTTGCCGTGGCAGTAGCTTCCTATGCTCAGATCTTGAGAGGTTCCAAATTTGCGGGTTCGGCAAGTCTTCAGCAGGTGAAGGCAATGGCATCAAAGGCGATTGGATCAGACCCTGAGGGCCTGAAGCAGGAGTTTCTGGATCTGGTTCAAATGAGTATTGAGATGAGTCGATAGTCCCTTGTTTTGAACAAATGATTATCGAAGCAGTTTGCCCGATATTCTTCCTTTAGGACTGCTTGTTCTAATCAGGTACATGCCTCGTGCTAAGTCTTTGGTATCTACTAGATAGGATTGCTCGCCAACTTTCTCTGATGGAAGTACTGCGAGCAATTTTCCTTGCAGATCGAAGAGGTCAAATTCCTTTTGCTCTTGAGAACTACCCGGTACAGTAATGAACACTTGATCTGCCTCTAGCGTATGTTGGATGACAAGCTCTTGGGCTAACTGTTCCTGAGCCTCGATAGTGATGATCTGTGATAGGCTGTGGTTACCATAGAAGTCGACTGCTTCCAATTGGTAATATAAGCGATGCCAGGCTTGAGCAACATCACGATGTTGGTAATGAGAACTGGAATTGCTAAAGCCCTCAGCAGAGACTTCAGCGATGCTTTCAAAATGAATTCCATCATTTGATCTCATCAGCTGGAAATGATCGATCTCAAATTCACTGGCTGTGGTCCATTTAATCTGATTGAATCCTGCATCTGATTCTACTGTAAAGGAGCTTAGCTCTATTGCTACCTTGTCGCAGGCTTGTGCTTCTGCGGTTTGAGAGACAACACAACCTTCAGCGTCCTGAACAGTGAGCTCGATGATGCCTTCTTGCAGCAATCGAACATAGCTAAAATTTGGCTCCTGAAGATTGGCTATTTCATAGTCTCCAGAGACTTGATAAGGAGGAGTGCTACCGAGTATTACAGAAGTTACGTTGAGTGTGCCATTGGAAGAGTCGCAAAATTGTTCGATGATTAGCTCATTGTCTGAACAATCAAGGGGAAGGCCAAGGTGCTCCTTGCGGGCAATGACAATCGCAATGTCTTTGTTGAAGAACACGGAGTCCCGAGCGGCGTCTAGTTGCCCTGTAGCACCATTGGCGTTGCTCGGGTGTTGGAAGGACATGAATAGAAAGCGGTAATCGGGCGAAAAGGTGATGCCGGTTGGTTCCGAACCAAAGACGCTCTTCGCAAAAATCTTGACCTTAGGATCTGCTTGTGTATGACCACTTTCCACCACCCAGATATAGTCTTCACTTCCGTCTTGAAGCACCCACAAGTTCCCTTGATCATCAAATGCCAGATTGTCCACACCGGTTCCCCATTCGACGATCTCGCTACCATTTTCGTGTTCGATCAGGTAGCTGGCATTGCCAACGAATGTCTCCATGGTGGTCACACTAGTCCCATCTATTGGATCGCTATCCAAAAAGCGATAGACTATGTCTTCATTTTTAACGGCTGCATAAACCCACCCATCGGGCCCGATCTCCAGATCTTCCACACCAGAGAAAACTGTGGCCTCCAGGGCTGCGCATTGTTCCAGTGTAGTATTACATTCTTCGGGAGTACTGTTGGCAAGCAAAAGCCATTCGCCTGATCCTTCTTTCTCTCCCTTGTACACATAGAGACGGCCAGAGCTCAAATCCTGAGCTGCATCTGCTACAAATTTATAGATGTATCCAGGTGTGGAATCTGCTCCCTGATAGACGGTACGATCATTCTCGTGAATGCAAACATTTTCATGGGCGAAGTTTCCCATGGCCCATCGTTTGTCAATGATGGTCCTGGTAGCTGGGTCGATCTCAACATTCCAACCGATGTCGTCGTAGCCATCTTCATTGAGGTCAATATTGATTACGGCCTCTTCGCAAGAAATCACGGAGCCCCAGGAGGTTATCGTGCCTGAGCAGTTTCGTGAAGTTGCTGAAACCGGACTGAAGTCAACCGCCTGTCCATTGCTGACTGACCACAATTGCTGCAAGGGATCAAAGCTGATATCCATGATGCTAACGCCGCCAAAAACCGTTTCGGAATTGATGCTCAGGTATCCGTTTTCACTGCTACCATCAATAGGTACGTATCCCGTGAAATCGAAATTAGGGGGCATTACATTGCCGTCTGAGAGACTGTCGCCCTCTTCAATAATTTTTTGGAAGCTGTGTGTCTCCGGTAGCAGCAGGCGACTGCTGTCTTGTAATTGTACGATGGA
>JAHDDV010000082.1:4040-7474 GCA_020629205.1 Chitinophagales bacterium
CATCCTGAAATTCTGGCAGTGTAATACCATACATAAACTCCAGTCTCCAAGGCCTCACCATTGAAGCTTCCATCCCAGCCATCCATGACTGTTTGAGTGTTGAAAAGCAACTTGCCCCATCGATCAAATACATAGAAGTCCAGTTCCATTATCCGCGATGCATCATAAGGTAAAGGACAGAAACGATCATTAATTCCATCGCCATTTGGACTGAAGGCATTGGCAACTAAGAATGGTTCGACGTTTTTGTCCCTTAGATCCGTGACGGTAAAGGTTTCGGATACGGTTTCGCATTCATCACTTATCTGCACGGTAAAACTACCTCCCTCAGTGACCTGATAGATTGGATCTGTGCTTCCGTCTGGCCAGCTAAAGCTGAGGTCAGTGATAGGCAGACCAATGTCAGGAATCAACTGCACCAAATCTTGCTGGCAATCGAGGAATTGTTCCTGCGTTCCTACTGTCAATTCTTCCTTCGATTCAATGCTCACAGGCGACTCAAGCACGCATCCAAGCGAATCTTGCACATAGACGATATAGTCACCAGCAGCTAAACCTTCAAAGGTATTGCTTACTTGATAGTCAATATCATCTAGAGAGTAACTGATCTGTCCGGAGCCTCCGCTTACTATCCCCGCCGTAATACTTCCTGTTCCACTGTTGGCACAACTTCTAGTGCTCGAAGCAGGGCTGACCGACATCACGATTTCAGAGACGCTTACGGTGACTATGGAATCGCATCCTGCAGCCGTAACAAAAGCGAATTCTTCACTTGTGCCAGCCATGACCGCTGTGCCATCGAAGTCAATAGAGCTGCCTGTGCAAGCCTCAAAGCTTTGTTCGCTTGTGATCGCTGCAACCTCATCTACAATTACGGTAACAATAGAATCACATCCCGCGGCACTGACAAAGGTGAACTCCTCGCTCGATCCTGCCATTACCTGGGTTCCATCGAAATCAACAGAAGATCCTGCGCAGGCTTCGAAGTTCTGTTCGCTGGTATTTGCAGCCAGCTCTCCTACGATTACCGTAACAATAGAATCGCATCCCGATGCACTGACGAAGGTAAAGTCCTCACTTGTCCCTGCCGCTACCTGTGTGCCATCAAAGTCAATAAATCCGCCAGGGCAAGCATCGACTTCTTGCTCGCTAGTGATGGCGGCGACCTCTTCTACAGTGACATTCACGATCGAATCGCAGCCTGTTGAGGAGGTGTATATAAATGGAGTCGTGGTGCCAATATCCAATAAGCTACCATCGAAGTCGGCTTGACTTCCAGCACAGGCCTGAACACTAATATCTTCCGAAAGATCGGTGCAAACTGGAATCAATGGCCAATGCATTTCTTGCTCATCATCGCAGCCAAGGAAACTAAGTGTGGTTGAATCTTGTACTACCGTCCAACCATCCATGATGGAACTGGTGTCGAGGACCATTAGATAATCGGGTTGCAATAGTTCTGGGAATAAGTACTCCCCATTTGCATCGGTTAGCAGATCACTTACCTGTATGCTGTCCGGGCTAACAATGATATTGATATTTTCTGCAGGAAGCTCTCCTGCATCTTGAACCCCGTTTTCATTTTCATCGTAGAAGGCAATACCGTCGACACTTCCGAATCCTGGGGTCAGCTCCAAATCAATGGGATCTGATAAAACTGAGCAGCCCGCAAAATTGGTGAGCTGAAGCTGATAGGATCCATTTTCTGTTGCTATTAGATCAGCAACTTCGCCCTCGGGGCCCGGAACTGGGCTCCCATCAAGGAACCATTGCAGGCTCGCTACATTGCTTAGCGATGGAAGGCAAATAGTGTCTGGCGAACACTGTACAAAGCAGCCTTTAGGGACGACGTTGGCATTGGGCAAAGCTTCGATATTGATGCTATTGCTGTTGCTCTGGCAGCCCATTTCGTTGGTGGCTACTACATAATAGTTGCCGGGGTCATACACCGTAATACTTGTACCTGTGGCCCCAGTATTCCAAAAATAGGAGAGACTGCTGTCTGGGCTATCTACCACCAATTGGTTGGATTCTTGAGCACAACCAGATCCGCTATCCAGACTGATGCTCGGTGCAGCAGGGTTCTCATGGATGATAACCGGGAAGGGTTCGGTCTCATAAGAACAGCCAGTGTTCTGATCGGTTACTTCAACGGTGTACTCGTAGTTGCCCGCGGCAAGTAGTAGAGAATTCCAATCCGTAAAATACACAGTATTATAAGTATTGGCAATGGACCAGTTGTAGTCATAATTG
Organism: Chitinophagales bacterium; assembly: GCA_020629205.1. Lineage (GTDB taxonomy): Bacteria > Bacteroidota > Bacteroidia > Chitinophagales > UBA2359 > JAHDDV01. Next base: position 6,294 of record JAHDDV010000082.1, read on the forward strand.
GAATTGTAGCTGGTCTTAAGCAAGAACATCAAGCCTTCGCATCCTTCGATGATATCGTAGAAGGATTCCTGTTCGATGCCAACAGCATCTAAACTTGCTCCTTCTATACGAGCGAAAGGTGCAGGAAGGACCTCTATAGCAACGGGTTCAGCAACGAAGTCACATCCTTCGATGTCCGTGATTGTTACCGTGTAGTTTCCGCTGCTCGAGACTGTGATGCTAGGGTCTGTTTGACCTGTTGACCACAGGTAGCTCGCGCCTGTAGGAGCACTTAGTTCAATGCTCTCTCCTTCACAAATCGGTGAAGATTGAGAAAGTGTAATGGCTCCTCCTGCATTGTCATTTTCTTTTATTTCGATGCTCTGAATGATCTCGTTTACACAACCTAGGTCCGTGGTGATCGTGAGTGAAACGTCGTAGAAACCCGGACTCGTAAAGTTGTGATAGGCAATCTCTGAAGAGGAAGTATTGGCCGCTCCACTGGAGGGATCATCAAAATTCCACTCATAAGCGATCAAGGTTTCAGGACTGTCAACCGAAAACTCAAGGGTGCTAGAGACACACCCTTCCGAAGGGTTGATAGTTGCCGCAGGAGGTTCGGGAACAATGACTTCCAATGTGTAGAAGGATTGGCAACCACTGTCCGCTGTCACAATCAGCCTCACCATGTAACTTCCAGAATTTTCGAAAGTATGAACAGGGTTTATGTCTGAAGAGCTGTTGTCCGCACTACCTGGGTCGTCGAAGTCCCAGGACCAGGCAGCTATGCTACTTCCAGAAAGAAAGCTGGTTAGATCATAGAACTCTACGGCTTGCCCAGCACAGTCTGCCACATATGTAAACTTAGCAGCAAGTGGAACACTTAGCACTTCTGTGTCTACTAGTACACAGTTTTGGCCTGGAAGATTGTCGCTAGGTACTTCGCCCACAAGATAGACCGTGTAGTATCCCGGATTCGGATAAGTGTAGCTGGTATTAGCTGCTGTTGAAGTATTTCCAGGGCTTCCAAAGTCACCGAAGTTCCAGGACAAAGTGCCGGGAACAGCATTTGTCGAGCTGCTCTGCATATTGAAGAAGTTACATTCCAGTGTTGTCAATAGAGAGAGCTCGATGTCGCCAGCCGGAATACAGCCTGGCGATGGGATTGGGCAAAAGTCGCCATTACAGGCAGGGCATTCACC
>JAHDDV010000082.1:7574-17607 GCA_020629205.1 Chitinophagales bacterium
CAGCCATTTACATCGGTAACTATTACTTGATATTGTCCAGGAGGAACATCCGCCGTCTGTGCACTGGATACTTCGGCTCCAGAGGCATCTTGCCAGGAATAGTTTAGCATTCCCGGACTTGTACTTAGTAAACCGTTTTCGCCTTCGCAGACGAAATCCGGGCCACTTATTGGCGGGTTTGGTAGTGGATTTACATTTACATTCAAATCCGTACTCTGACCGCATACATTAACAGTCACAATCGAAGGCCCACTTGCATGCCAGACGACATCGATGCTATTGGCATTTTCGTCGCTAATGATGGTGCCGTTGCCTTCAGGACTGATTTGCCATTCAAAGGACTCTCCATCAATTTGAGTTGCTGTGTAAGAACTAAGTGTTTCTTCGCAAGCAATTTCATCACCTGTCAGGCTAAGGTTGGATAAGACCTCTGCTGTCAATAATAAACCATTGGAGGTGCAATATGGCGGGTACGGATCCTGCAAAAATGCATCGATGGAATATGGGCCAGCGTTTGACCAGGTGACGGATACTGGATTACCGGTCAAAGTGCTAACTGTTCCACCATTATTGATTTGCCATTGGAAATTGTAGTTGTTCTCTGATGTGTTGGCGTAGTAGAGGTAGGTGTTTCCAGGACAAATTTCAGTGGGCCCATCAATACTTGCCACCGACGGTGGACCGGGGCTTACTTCTAAAGTCAAAGAGTATTGATCAATACAGTAGAGAGTAGGTACATCGGCCTCAGCTGTGATCGTGTAGTTGCCCGGGCCATCAGCAAACTCATAAGTAAGGTTACTGCTACTAACTGCTACATTTGATTGCACTGATCCGTCAGGTACGGTTACAGACCAGTTGTTGTCTACATTTTCCCAGCCTCCAGGCAGTTCGAAAGAATAGAAATTGCTGATCGAGTTCTCACAGACTTCATAGTCTCCAAAAATGAAGTAACGGGACAATAGTACGACATCAATATGATCTGAACCATTGCATTCCAGATAGCAGTTGTTATACGATACATTGATTCTGCTGATATCTGAGAACCAAGGTTCCTCATTCCACTGCACCTTTATCTCATTAGTCCCTTGTCCTTCGACGATGGTGCCGTTTCCTGCAATAGACCAGGAGAACTCCGTTCCTTCGTAGTTGGGCAGGCTGTAGTAGTCTACTCCATCTCGGCATACCTGAGATGGCCCTTCTATTTCGGCACCTGGAGAAATTATCGGGATTAGGGCGGTGGCCGGGCGGTCACAGAAGGCTGGATTACAATCTTCAACACTTAGCTCAATACTCCCTTGATCTCCTGTGTTCCATTGAATCGTGATATAATCATCGGACGTTTGTCCACCATCAATAATGCTTCCATTTGGGCTTACTTGCCAGGAGTAGCTGTCGCAACTGGCATCCGTATGATAGGTATGCTGCTCTCCAACACAGGTGGTGCTGGTACATAGTATCTCGGGAGCCAAATCTGCTTCTACAATGACCTCAATACTGGCTACTGACTCACAGAGACAAGTATTTCCTGCATTTAGACTCACTGTATAGGTGCCTGGTAGATTGAAGCCATGCTCCACCGACATGGCGGAGGAGCTTTGTCCATCGCCAAAGTCCCAACTGTTGTGGGCGGCCCCTGTACTGGTATTTTGAAAGTATATGGTCTGCCCTTGACAAACCGTGATACTTCCGGCTGTGGCTGCTGGAGTGGATAGGAAAGAGGCTTCTGGCCCCGGGAGCACCTCTATGCACAGACTGGTTGAGTCAGAACATCCAATGGCATTTGTTTCGATAACCTGTACGTAGCCATTTCCTTCGGCTCCCCAATCTACAGTCACCGAAGAGCCATTCTCTGTAATGTTATCCGCACCAATGATCTCCCAGCTATAGGTATGACCAGCATTGGATACTGTCGTGTAATCGACTGAGGAAAAATCGCAGACCTGCTGGCAGCTAATCATAGGTAATTCCGTGATCGTTCCATTGTCTACAATGCTATCCATTGGGCAACTCGGGAAAGGTGGTAGTATTAGTAATGGATTTGGCGGGCTCTGAATATTGACGTCCAATTCGACTGCTGGGTTTCCTGCCGGTGCAGAGAAATCTTGTAGCACCAGGTTTTGAAGACCGTTTTCCGGCCAGCATATAAGTACACTTTGTCCTATTTGAGAGGATGGTAGACCTGTCGACGTCCACTGATAAGGCCCACCCAAGCCATTTGTCACTGAGTAGACGGCACAATCGCCGGTACAGAGCTCATTGGGCCCATCTATTTCCTGGGCCGCTAAGCTGGTGAAAGATAAGAATAGGAGTAGCAGGCAAATGCCTCTTATTGTGAAATTGAGTGCTTGGTGCATTGCAATCTTCTTTGTTGGATACACAGAAGACCCGCAATTTCGGTTCCATGCTGCTTGATTTCGGCTGAGAGTACAAACCTAGTACTTGTGGAGGTCGCAAATTGGCCATTTTCTGGCGTGTAGATTTTTTGCATTGTTAGGCAGGCACTAGGCTTTTGCGATGACTTTAAGCTATCTTTATGTCGATGAAAAATATTCGCTGGACCAAGTCGGCAATAATTCCTTTTCTGAAATCAAAGGAGGGTATCAAGATTCTTGTGGTGAGAAATCACAAGGACACCAAATGGGTTATTCCCAAAGGCACCGTATCGAAGCCACTGAAGCCAATGATTTCGGCCATTAAGGAAGCCTACGAAGAAGCGGGTGTTTTGGGGAAGCCACACCCCTTGATGTTGGGCTTCTATTTGAAGCAAGGCGTCTCTGTACCTACCTTCCTATTGGAAGTGGATGTGGTTTTAAAGGAATATGCGGAAAGTGAGGTTCGACAGCGATTGTGGATCAGTCCTGATAAGATTGATGAGACCATTGAAGATTTGGACTTGCGCCATATTGTAAAGGAAGGGGTTCGCTGCATTCAGAAGCGTGGTACCTACTTTAGGTATTTGCTTTCGAGCTATGCTGCTGAAATTGGCCGCAGCTACGAGTTGGTCTCTAAGAAGTACATCAAGATCAACTTCCCCACTGATGTGGATACATTTCGCACAGTGCATGTCCGTCGCTTCAAAGGTAAGCTGGAATTTTTTGTCTTTTCCAGAGTAGTGCCGGATGTTAGCAAGAAACGATTGAGCGAAGTGCAGTTTAGTTTGCTTACAGAAAATGCACGGCACAAGATAGGTTATTGGTGCATCAAGAAGAGAGGGGAGGAGTTGCGCTACACCAGTATGCACAATATCGATATGTCGGTGCTCAGTTTGGAGGTCTTCAACGATATATTGCAAGGGCTCATCGCCAATTGTCAGACCTTTGAGCATGGCCTGGGTTCTGATGCTCCGACTGCTGTGCTTGCGGTCGACACAAAGAAGAAGGAAGTGAAACTAAAAGGAACAGGTAAAGAGAAATAGAGCATTTTAAAACTTTACGCTTCCTTTCTTTGGGTAGGGAGCCCTTTGTGGAATGCCCGGATTATTGTCATGCGATGTTGGCATATTCATGATGCGCCGGACTTGTTCATCTGAATACCGCGGATCAGGAATCATAGGAAGCTTGGCCATCTTCTCAATTTCCACACTCGGAAAATCAAAGTCCACTGATACTGTCCCCTTAAGTAGATAACAGCCAGATCCTTTGAAGGGATACTGCTTCAGGCAGAGCGGGAAATGAGTGCTGTCAAACAAATCCCCATTGAAATCAATCCAGGTGCCGAAGTTCATTAGCCCTTTGACAGTAGGGACCTGCTTGCGACAGATCAGATAGCCTAGCATTCGCACACTTTTGCCATTGTACTTGGTCAGGTCTCTAGCCATTACATCTCCCCGAAACCGAGTCTCCAAAAGGTCAAATGGCGTTCGACTGATGAAGAAGCCCAATAGCTCCAGCTCGTCAAAAACATCCTCGAAAATATCTCTGCTTAAGGTCGGGAGTTTATACTTCTTTGGACTGGCATAGAATAGCGTTGGCTCTGTTACGACTTGTTTGCCCAAAAGCATATGCGCCTCCAGGGCCAATTCTCCCTTGTTGAGTTTGGTGAATCTAAAGGCCCCTACATAGATCAACAACTGCACCGTCTCTATACCGATAGGAATCCGCCGAATGAGGTTTTCCAGACTAGTATAGGGCCCATTCTCAGCTCTTTCCTGAGGGATCAGTTCCGCTGTTTTTTTATCCAGCTTTTCTACATGGATGAAACCGACGTAAACCTCCTTTCCCTGAATGCTGGTCATGTACTGACTGTTATTGACGCAAGGCTGATGGATGTTTGCTCCCTCCATTTTGAGCTCGTGAAAGTAGACTTCTGTACGATAGAAACCACCAAAATTGTTGATCACCGCAACCATAAACTCAAGCGGGTAGAATGCCTTGAGATAGAGACTCTGATAGCTCTCCACAGAGTAGGAGGCCGAATGCGCTTTGCAAAAAGAATAGCCGGCAAAGGACTCAATCTGACGGTAGACTTCTTTACTCAGCTCATCTGAGTAGCCGATCTTCTTGCAGTTTTGAAAGAAGCGATCCCGCACGGCATCAAACTCTTTTCGGGAGCGTGTCTTGCCGGACATCGCCCTGCGCAGCACATCCGCATCCGCCAGATCTAATCCGGCAAAATGGTGGGCGATCTTGATCACGTCTTCCTGATAGACCATAATGCCATAGGTCTCGCCCAACTGTTCCTCGAATACCGGATGGAAGTATTCGAAGTCATTGGGATTGTTGTGCCTACTGATGTATTCGCGCATCATTCCGGATTTGGCCACTCCTGGTCGAATCACTGATGATGCGGCGACAAGCACCTTGTAAGAATCGCATTTAAGTCTGCGCAAAAGACCGCGCATCGCAGGACTCTCAATGTAAAAGCAACCAAGGGTCTTTCCCGCCCCAAGCAGCTTATTGCAGCGTGGATTGTCTTTTACCTCATTGAGATCGTGTATGTCTACCTCTACGCTCCGGTTGCTTTTGATCAGCTTGATGCAATCATTGATATGTCCGATGCCTCTTTGGCTGAGCACATCCAGTTTTTCAAAACCAATCTCTTCTCCAATGTACATATCGAATTGCACGGTTCGGAAGCCTTTGGGCGGCATGTCCAGCGAGCTGTAGTAGTAGAGTGGCTTCTCTGAGATATAGACACCGCATGCATGCATGCTTCGCTGATTCGGATATTTGACCAACATCTTTCCATACTTGTGTATCGCTCTTACGATATGATTGTCTGGATGTTGCTCGGGAGCCGTGGAGGATAGCTCGTCCAGTTCTTCTTTAGGCAATCCAAGTACCTTGCCCAATTCCCGCATGGTTGATCGATGCTTGAAGCTGGCGATGGTCCCGGTGAAGGCCGTGTGCTGCGTGTCAAATCGATTGAAGATATAGTTGAGGATTTCGTCCCGGTCTTTCCAACTCCAATCAATATCGAAGTCCGGTGGGCTGGTTCGACTGGGGTTTAGGAAGCGTTCAAAATACAAGTTTAACTCTATGGGGCAAATGTCGGTAATATGGAGTACATAGCTCACGATGCTATTCGCTCCGCTACCACGCCCGACATGATAAAAACCTCGACTCATGCTATATCGAATGATATCCCAGGTGATGAGAAAGTAGGCCGAGAAGTTCATTTGATCAATGATCTCCAACTCTCTAAGCACCCGCCTTTCGGCTTCTTTGTTCTTGTGCCCATATCGTTTCACCATGCCCTCTTTGGCGAGGCTCTCCAGCAATAGCTTATCACTGTACTTGCTATTGGTATAGGTCTGTTTATTTTTGGGCTTCTTGAAATCAAATTCAAAATCACATTGATCCAGCAGGCGATAAGTGTTGGCAGCCATGTAGGGATACTGCTCATAGTAGCCAAGCAGATCGTCAATAGCAATCATGTATTCATTGGGTTGACAATAGTCTTTATTTGTGAGCTTGGAGAGTAAAGTATTGTTGTCTACACCGCGCAGTAGTTTATGCAACCGATATTCATCCGGACTGCTAAAAGTAATCGGATGCAGGATAACCAGCTTATGTTCTTGTTTCAGAAGCGGATGCCGGTACAGCTTGTTGAGTTCCTGAATTCTCACACCAACATATTCATGTTCCTTGAGTCTTGAGGGTGCTTTACCAAGTGGATAGATCAGAAAGCAATCATTGAAGGCGGGTGCTTCATCTGGCAAAATCGTTTTGTGAATATTGTGCTGACTCCGCCATTGATTGATCTCCCGAAATCCTTCATTGTTTTTAGCTAGTGCGATGTAGCGGAGTTCCTGTCCTCGTCGAAACTCCATTCCGACTACTGGTTTGATATTATACTTGCGGCATTCCTGTATAAAATCGAAGACCCCTGTACTGGTATTGATATCAGTAATGGCCATAGCTTGCATGCCTGCGGCTAGCCCCTGCTGCACCAGAGATTTTACCGTTATGGTGCCATAACGGAGACTATAGTATGAATGACAGTTGATCAGCATCTTACAAGCCCACTGCTCTACGTACGGATAGGGCACCATAGCGACCTTTAATCTGATCGAGTGCCTGATAGAGGGAGATCATCTTGGGCGTATCTTCAAAAAGATCGATCTGATGAACGCCCCTCACAAAGCCACTCAGCTTTATACCGATCAGCCTTATCAGCATGCGCCTTTGATAGAGCTTGTCAAAAAGTTCATGCGCCTTTTCGATAATGCTATGATCGCAAGAGGTATAAGGGATGCGACACTGTTGGGTCTGTGTGTCAAAATTTGAGTAGCGAATCTTGACCGTAACCACACTACAGAGCCGCTGATCATTGCGCATTTGGTAGGCTACTTTTTCCGCCATTCCGGTGAGCAGGCCTTTCAGCTTCTTGATATCAATACTGTCTTTTTGAAAGGTGCGCTCTGTAGATATGGACTTGCGTTCTGAGTAGGGCACGAGAGGACTATCATCCAGTGCATTGGCTTTTTTCCATAGCGATAGCCCGTTTTTACCCATCAGTCGCTGCATCATTTCCGGAGGCATTTCTGCCAGTGTCTTGATGCGTTTGATGCCCAGCCTGGCAAGCGTCTGATAGCTCGATTTACCAAGCATGGGAATCTTGCGAATCGATAGCGGGTCCAGAAATGGCCGCACTTTATCCGGCGCTATTTCCAGCTTGCCAATAGGCTTGCCTTCGCCCGTTGCAATTTTTGCCACCGTTTTATTGATAGATAGGCCAAAGCTGATGGGCAAGCCGGTTTCTTTCATCACCTTGTCTGCCAGTTCGCTGGTCCATTTATAGCAGCCGAAGTAGCGATCCAGTCCGGTCGCGTCAATATAGAATTCATCGATGCTGGCTTTCTCCAGCACAGGCGCTTGTTCAGCCATGATCTCCGTTACATCGCGAGAGCAATTGGAGTACAATTCCATATCGCCTTTGATGACTTTAGCATCCGGGCAAAGTTGTAGCGCATAGCGCATAGGCATGGCAGAGCGCACGCCAAAGTAGCGTGCCTCATAGGAACAGGATGCGACAACCCCTCTTCTTGAACTACCTCCGATGATGAGGGGGATTCCGTTTAGTTGCGGATTCTCCCTTCGCTCGCAGGATACAAAGAAGCTGTCTAAATCCAGATGGGCGATGGTTTTAAGCATAAGTCCACGGGTTTAGATATCAAACAATCAGTCCAGACTGTAAATCCTTCAGTCGCTATGCTGGGGCATACCGATCTAATGAATGACAGCCTAAGCTCAATAATGGGACATGAAATTCAATGTGACACAGGAGTACTTTACTTACACAGTATAGCACACCAGGTCATTGACCGCTATGTCTCAAAAGAACAGGGGGTAGTGTTGTTTGTGCTGTGGGGTAGCCAGCTTTGCTTGTGGGGGTAGATGATGGATCAAAGTATTTGACTTTTGGTCCAGAGGCATTGCTTCCAAGTATAAGTTTCAAACAAGATTTTTTGGCTTGTTTGGAACTTATACTTGGAAGCACTAGAAAAGGGCAGGCAAAGAATTGCCTGCCGGGGGTATATTTATTATTTAATTACAGCGTGCTACAAAGGGACGTTTAATCTCCCGCAGTCGCCGCACGCTGAGGTTATTCACCCGACTCATGGGGATGATTTCTTCTACAGCAGCTCTATAGAGCAATTGCTTGAATACATCTGTTTGTATTTCCTGACTGGAAGATTGCACGGTCTTTTCCAGCCAGTTGCAAAACTGTTGATGCAGGTATTCAGAAATGATCCCTAAGTCCAATATGCGGTCCAATACATTCTTGCGGCTAATGCCGTATTTCTGACTAAGCACCGTCAGCTCCCGATTACTGATTTTGGATCGTTTCCTCCCCAATGTCATAATGAGTGGAGCCTTGGGCAGCAGCATTGCTTTAGCAAATCGATAGCAGATATTATTGATCTGCAATTTGCTCATATTGCCGGGAAACTTCAAAAGCAGATGTCCCAGTTCTTTCAGGCAAAGCAGTGTTTTGTGCGTAGCATCATGATGTTGGTTGATCACGATGACTGCCCTCTGATCGGTGGTCCATCCAGACAGTCCCTGAAAGTCAAAAGGAGCGTCCAGCTGAATGAGTTGTATGCCATTCGCCTCTAGTAGAGCAGCCATTTCGGGCATCGACTGATAGCCCAGATGCCAGGCCGACCGAAGCTGATGCACCGCTTTTTCAATGCCCTCCTGATCATTTATAAATACCTGCTCAATCGGATTGACAAACTGGGGACTACTGCCTGCAGGTTTAGTGAATGTCATATAAGCGGCGATATGTTCCGCCAATTGCTCCTTGATTGTTTTGTGTTGCTTGTGTTCCATGAGGCCGCCATGTTTTTGTTCTCTAATAGTATGTAGGGAAGGTATAAAGATTGATATATCAAGTCAGCAATTCGATGCGCAGTTAATTTCACACAGGAGGCCGTAGCGGTTTATCGCCAATTGAAGATACCTGCTGCTTCCCCGCTGTGTGAAAAACTAACTACCCTTACTTTATTTGAACTTTATACCGAGTAATCAACGTTATATTTTTACTCCCTTTACAAAGCTGCTGATCGGCGATATATCATCCCCTTTTTTCCTTCGAAACAAATTTACTACAAAACTTCTCAAGATTTAGTTTATCTTTGAGACAAATTGTAGCAATGAGTTTATTTTCAGACAACATCCGACATCTCCGAAATCACAAAGGCCTGACCCAGAAAAAGTTAGCCGAAAAGTTGATTATCACCAGAGCGAGATTAGCCAAGTACGAAGAAGGCAAGTCCGAGCCGCCCATCGAAATTCTCAAGCGCATCGCGACCTATTTTCACATCAGTATCGACATTTTGGTCTATGTGGATATGCGCGAGCTCTCCTATGAGAAACTCATGAAACTGGAAAACAATCGAATCCTCCTACCCATCATGATCGATCAGGAAGGCCAGGATCAAATAGAGGTCGTACCTATAGAAGGCGCCGCCGGATATCTGGGCGGCTATGCCGATCCCGAGTACATCGAAAGTCTCAATAGAATCAATCTACCCTTTCTGCCCACAGGCAAGCATCGCGCCTTCCGCATCAAAGGAGATTCCATGCTACCCATCCGCAGCGGCTCTTTTATCATCGGCCGCTACCTCGAAAAAATGCAGGACATTAAAGATGGCCGCAGCTATATCGTCATCACCCGCGATGAAGGCATCGTCTACAAGCGCGTATACAATCAAATTAAAAAACAAAAACGCCTCGAACTACAATCAGACAACAAGGCTTTCAAAACCTATCACATCAATATCGAAGACGTCATCGAACTCTGGGAGTTTAGCTGCTGCATCCAAATGGAAGACGATCCAGAGCAGAAAGCAGGTATGGATGAGGTGCATCATTTGTTGAAACATATTTTGTCGAAATTGGACTAGTTTAGTGTCTAGTGTTTGAGTTTGTGATGTATAATACATATATTAGACAATCAACAATCAACAATCAACAATCAACAATCAACAATCAACCCTTCAAGAAGTTCAGCGACATATCAATGTCGCCCAACGTGACAAGGCCTTCAATAGTACCCCTAAAATCACCGCGCTAAGCCTACGATT
>JAHDDV010000513.1 GCA_020629205.1 Chitinophagales bacterium
GATGGCGGAAAAAGAAGCCATTTGAGGGTCACCTGTTTTTGGGATGGACCACTAGGATCTATTCAACTTCGCTTTTTCGATGAGCATTTGGAGGCGAACACTGTGATTGGCGATCTGACGATCGATTTTTTCCAGCTCTTCTTTGCTTGTGCAAGTAGCTCGCTGTTCTTTCAACTTCTTGATCTCTTGCAATAATTCGACTTCTTCAGGCACGATGTTATTGTTCATCATGATGCTGTAAGCCATTCGCTTTTCGGCTGGGATTCCAGCGTACTTATTCAGATCAATCGGCTTTCCTTTTCCTTCGAGATCATCGAAGTCACCATTGCGTAGTCCTTCCTTGATTTTTTGCTCTACAATTCGATCAAACATTCCCATAGTTTCGGGTTTAGGGGGTTTAGCAATCTTGTCTTTAAACAACAATTCAATGTACACAAAAGTTGTTCTAGAAACATATGTTTGAAGCATTTAGGCATAAAAAAAGCCCCTGCGATTGGCAGAGGCTTCTTTTAGTTTGTAAGGTGGCTTTCACCAACCGGATCTTAGAATCTCTTATTGAAACCCCCTCGATCACGGTTCTCTCTTGGCTCAGCCTTTTTTACAACAATGGTTCGACCGTCAATGTCCGTGTCGTTCAATTCCTGAATTGCCTTAGTGGCAGCTTCGTCGTCAGACATTTCTACGAAACCGAATCCTTTCGAACGACCAGTTTCTCTGTCGATGATAATTTTAGCTGAAGTTACTTCACCGTAGGCCTCAAAAGCACTTCTCAATGTGTCTTCAAGGGTGTCATAATTCAACCTTGCAACAAAAATGTTCATGTAAATAATTTAGAACTTAAAAAAATAAACTACACCCTAAGGCCCAGTTCAAAATAAATAATACCTCCGCTTAATAAATTACTGAGTTTCTAAATCCACATGAACATACGCGACAAGTCTGAAACACCAAATAACCTTAATAAGACCGGCGTTCTCGTGATTACCTTTCCCCTTGCGGTTTGGGGCATATTGCGAGAACTATTATGCTAACACAAGAAAGTTTCTTTTCGTTCTGTTTCCAGTAATTTCTTTCCACTTTCTTCAGTCTGCAGCGGCAAATTAAGCTATTCCTCTTTAAGTTGTATCAATTAGGCATCGGATATGGTCACAAATTCTCGAAAAAAGTTCAAATTTTACATCAATCTCTAATTTGATAGCGGTGTTACTCGGGCTATTTCCGCTTTCTCTTCTTCTTTCGCAAGGCACCGCGATTCACCGGCTTGGTTTTCTTCGGATTCCGCTTGGTGGGTCCTCCCAGATTTACTTTTTGCCGCTTGGTACCCCGTTCATGATAGGCGCCTTTCGATTCCTTGAGTGCAGTCGGTTCCGGTAGGTAGTCCTTATCTCCCAGAGCAGTAGGTTTCTCAGATTCCAGCAGTTCCTGAGAGATCTCCAGATCCTCGGGCAAGGGCTTGATCTCGATCAGCATCTTCATCATCGCCTCTATCCGCATCTGCCAGGGCATCTCTGCCTCAGTGATAAAGGAAATGGCAATCCCCTTCTTATCCGCCCGACCCGTACGACCGATTCGGTGGATGTAGTTTTCCGCTTTATCCGGCATCTCAAAATTGACCACATGCGTGATTTCCTGAAGATCTAATCCACGCGCCAGGATATCGGTAGCAATCAAAACCCGATTGATACCCTGATCGAAGTTCTCCACCGCCCGAAAGCGATAGTTCTGCGATTTATTGGAATGTATCACCCCAAAGCCTTCTTCAAAATGCTCTTCCAAGGCCTGTTGCAGGAGGTCGGCATTGCGCTTGATATTGACAAAGACCAAAACCTTGCTCATGTCTTTATCCTCCTCCAGCAGTCGAATCAGCAGGTTGGCCTTGGTGTAGAAGTTTGGAATATGATAGCCCGATTGATCAATTTGCTCCAGCGGGGTCCCGTGAGGAGCAATCTCAATCGTGTGCGGATCAATGAATTGTGTGTCCATGATGTCTTTTACCTCCGGACTAAAAGTGGCCGAAAATAGCAGGCTCTGTTTGCGCTCCGGAAGCAGATCCATCACACGAAGCAGTTGCGGGCGAAAGCCGAGCTTCAGCATTTCGTCAAATTCATCGACAACAAATTTCTTCACCTTGTTAAGTCGTAGCACTTTTGTCAGAGCCAAATCCAGCAGCCGTCCTGGTGTACTCACCAGAATGTCCGTACCCGCATAGACCTGCTCCTTTTGCGTGTTAATATTGGTGCCACCATAAGTCCCAAGGACACGCACATTCATATAGGTCGTCAAGGATTCCACATCTTCCACCAACTGCTTGACCAGCTCCCGAGTTGGCACCAAAATCAATACCCTCGGGGCCCTTTGCTCCGAGTACTTCATCTGTCGCAGCAGCGGTAGCAGGTAGGCAAAAGTCTTCCCCGTCCCCGTTTGTGCTATCCCAATCACATCACGCCCAGACATAATCACCGAGAAAGCCTCCGCTTGTATTGGCGTTGGTTCTACATATTCCAGATCAGCCAGTGCGTTGAGCAATGGTCTGTGCAGATTTAGTTCTTCGAAACTCACGTTGTAATTTTTTTGCAAGTTACTTCATTTTTTTTGGAGCCGAGCGATATTGTCCCGTGGCAAGGGTCGTCCCGTGTTCCGCTAATACTCAGCACCTGTCTGGCTGCTACAGCTCAGCCACTAGCGTCTCCTCCTGCGTCGGAGCCACTATTGGCTGGCTTTCGCGACGCCATACAGGCACTTCGTTCCGCTTCACCCGGGGCTAATTTTCACCGTCCCTCGATCGC
>JAHDDV010000083.1 GCA_020629205.1 Chitinophagales bacterium
TGACAGAAATAGAAGCCCTTAAAGGTGGTGCGAACTTCGTTTGCGTAGCACTAATTGCTTATGTTTGAGGAAATCGATCATGGGCACTCCAGACATTCAAAAACGAGATAATTTCCAGGGAAGTTCCCTGGTGCAAGGCACAGACCTCTACACCCTGAAAAACCAAAGCGGGCTCGTTTGCCAAATCTGCAATTACGGTGCAAGAGTAACCTCACTTTTTGTCCCGGACCGAGATGGACGCTTTGATGACATCGTGCTTGGCTTTGACTGTATTGATGATTATGTCCTATCTGAGGAACGCTATTTTGGCGCCACAATCGGCCGACAGTCCAACAGGATCAGAAATGCTTGTGTTCGTATCGAAGGGCACGAATATAAGCTAACGCGGAATGATGGCGAAAATCATCTTCACGGAGGTACTGTAGGCTTTGACTCCGTGCTATGGAAGCTAGAAGCATTAAAATCAGATTTCATTACACTTAGCTACTCTTCTGTAGATGGAGAGCAGGGCTATCCTGGCAACCTACGAGTTACAGTCAGTTACAGACTGACATCCGATAACATACTAGAACTAAGTTATGAGGCAATTACAGACGCACCGACTATTGCCAACTTAACTCACCATTCATTTTTTAATCTTGAAGGACAGGAGGCAGGAAGTATTGAGCAACATGTCTTGCGTACCAAAGCCCAAAGCTTCGCTGCTATCCGTGAGGATGCAACGGTCGATGGGAGATTAATACCTGTCCATGATACTGCCTTCGACTTCAGAAAAGCAAAGCCAATCGGTGCACAGATTGGGCAGCAAGAAAAACAACTCTTGCTCGCCGGAGGCTACGATCACCACTTTGTGATGGATCCATCAAATTCAGGCTTGTCCTTAGCAGCGGAAGTCTGGGCAAGCAATTCTGGTCGCAAGCTTAGTGTCTACACAGATCAACGAGGGTTTCAGCTTTATACCGGAAACTTTCTGGACGGCACCATAAATGGAAAGGCGGGAGCGACCTATGGACATCGATCGGCTTTCTGTATTGAATGCCAGCATTTCCCTGACAGTCAGACATTTGCCCATTTTGAACCGCGACTCCTGCAACCAACTGCGATCTACCTTGCCAAAACAAGCTATAAGTTTTCGGTTGAGGATGCGCCTTTGTAGCTTTGCAGCTCAGATTTTCCTGATTTTCATCCGATAGAAATTGAATCATGAACAATAACGTAATCTTCAGACGCCTGCGATATACCTTCGACTTAAACGACCCGGCCATGGTCGAGATTTTTGGTGAGGCCGACTACAAGGTCTCCAGGTCAGATGTAGCAGCTTGGACCAAGAGAGAAGAGGATGAAGATTACAGAGCCATGAAAGATGTAGAACTTGCTGCTTTTCTCAATGGATTTATCAATCAAAAAAGAGGGAAAAGAGAGGGACCGCAAGCAAAGCCAGAGCAGGAGTTAAACAACAATCAAATTTTCCGAAAGCTGAGAATCGCGCTGACATTGAGAGATGAAGATATACTCGAGATCTTAGCACAAATGGACATGGAGATCAGTAAGCATGAATTGAGCGCCTTTTTTCGCAAAAGAGGTCAGAGTCAGTATCGCCATTGCAAAGATCAAATTCTCAGAAAATTCATTTATGGCTTACAGATCAAGTATCGCCACGGCGAAGAATAAAGACTCCCTTATCTTCGATACCGACCAACTAAACAAACGAGTCGAAAACCCTATTTACCGAATCACCCATAAAAGTCATAACAAACTGTGATTTTGCTTTTCCGGCAAACTATACCTATTAAACGCCACTAACAATGCGAAATAGTGGATTCTTCCGTCTACAAATAGTATCTTAATCATATGCGGAGAAAATACGCATTGTTATCCTAATACAGATTCTCTTTCTGCTTCCCGGCAGACATATTAACCATGAACACAATACGCAAAATGGAGTATACGATCCGTTGTGGACGAAGTTTATCAGAAATAAAATTGGCTCATCAGCTTGTCGAGAAGATCTACCGGCAATATGGTCTGATCGATCACAAATTGCCCTTCGTGCACAGTCCCTATATGATGGTCTTTAATGACAATGCAAGACTGGTTGGAACAATGACGGTGCAAACACCCGAAAAACAACTAAACTGCGAGCGCATTTTGGAAATTGATCTAAGGGATTACCTCCCCAAAGGCTATACCCGAAACCGCATTCTGGAAGTAGGCCGACTTGGTCTCGACTCAAACCAGAGTCCTGCAGAAAAGTGGTTGACCTGGTATGGCATCCAATATGGCACCTGTGCCTTCCAGGAAATCGGAGGATACCAAGGATATGTGTGTATCATCAGCCCTATCGTAGAGCAAATGGTTAGAAAACTGGGTTGTGAGTTGATTCCCATAGAGCTCAAACTTGAGTCGAGGGTTCATGATAAACTTGAGCAACTAAGTCCTGTCTACTTTGATCGAAACAAATTCCCCATGCTACATCTAATCGACTGCAGCAAAATGAAAGCAGCTTTGGACAGCAATCCTGCATTGCTTTCCAATATTACTATAGCCATGGACTCACTGGCAGCACGTCCAGCTGTCAGACAAAGACGCTAGTGCTTAGTGCCTAGTGCCTAGTGCCACTCAATTGTGAGAGATACAAAATATTCTACTAATTTAGCATGACGCAAACAAGCGTCCCTGAATGAAGATCAAACTTATATCCCTCGCGGTAGCATTAATGCTATGCTATAATGACATTAGCGCTCAAGCAGAAGCTGAGCAAACAAGAAGGATAGCACGAAACACCTACCAAATCACATTTGGGGGACTCGGTTGTTGGTACTCTGCCAATTATGAGCGCATCTTGCAGAGGACAGAGCGAAGTTTTCTAATCGCGAGAGCAGGACTTGGACAGAGTGAATATTACGCTACATTTAGCGATGGTTATGCCATAGCAATACCTACTCAAGTCAGTTTCAATTATGGAGGTAGAAATGCCTACTTTGAGTCGGGTTTGGGATTTACTCCCGTGTTTTCAGATGCTTCCTCAGCTACCTCCTTGTATGCCATCTTCGGCCTGCGTCTTCAAAAGCAGCACCGCTTATCTCCCATCTACAGGATAACGAGCAATATTCGTACACAGGGAGATCGAGATATTTTTTACGGCTTTATCTCCCTCAGTGTCGGCCTGAGTTTCTAGAGATTTCGCTTAACTCAGCTTATCCTGAATGAGCTTTTTGAGGTAAGATTTTATAGGTGCCTTCATAATTTCCTTGATTTGTGCAACTTCTGCACCACAGCCTGGAAATCCGGGTTGAAGCTCATCTGCCTTTTCAAAATCTGCGATAGCCTCTTGATAGCGCCTTTGTTCCTTGAAGAAGTATCCTCTGGCACGTCTATGCGTTACTTCTTTGGGAGCAGCTGCCACGGAATCGTTGAAATCAGCTTCTGCCAGGTCCAATTTGCCTTCTTGCACATATTGTTGAGCTCGGTTGTGTAATGCATTGTTGTTCGAAGCATCCAACTCTATGGCCTTGGAAAGAGATTTCATGGCCGCATCTCGCTCTCCAAGCTCCAGATAGACTAATCCAAGGTTGTTAAATACATGACTGGAGCCTTCTAGCTTAGCATATTGCTCAAGCTCACTAGCCAACCGTGTGTATTCCTCCACAGTATCGAGAAACAAGGCTCGGTACGATTCTTTGAAGTAATCTTCCTTCAGCATCTCTAAAAATTTAGATTGAGACTGCAAATGCTAGTCAGAGTAACCAGATTAGTGTACATGTCTCTGCTAATTGACAGTATTTTTCTAACAAACAGCAGCCATCCGGATCAAAGTGCCAGCCTATGGTGATTGAAAAGACAACATTACTGGACTCGTCATACTCTGCGCTGATGTATCTGATCCTTTGCTGTTCACCTCCATTATGGCTTCGTCCAATTAGCGAGCAGTTTTCTAGCTTTAACCAAAATATCTCCAATTCCACAAACAAAAGAAGGATTTACATATTTAAGCTCTTAACTAACAAATCATAACACAAAACTTATCACCACCATAAATATGATCGATAAATTACACGCGGAGCCCTTGGATATAACTTTTGCCCAAAAAGCTTTACCATAATGCGTAAAACGCCCTAGCTTTCCGCAGTGTTTAGTGCAAGAGCGGATTGGTGACGCTCTCAATTACATTCACCATAGCAGTGGAGTGTTTTGTTTGATGACCCTTTTTTTGCTATGGAGTGTGTTCCCTGAAGATTCTTTTCAAAGTAGCGGGGCGGGTGATTCCGCCCCGTTTCTCATTCTCCCCGTTTTCGGCAGCATTCAGTGCGGAGCATTCCAGATGACCAGTAGCCTAAAAAGCCTACCGTACAACTGTCGCAGTGTCTACACAATTACAGTTAACTTCAAGCCCAAAGATCTGGAATAAGTATCTTTCGCACTGGTCCACACTATAGCGGGCACAAGCAAAACAACATTAAATGATTCTTAGGCAACTCGCAAAGATGGTCATAGCCACAGCCATCTGTTTTTGTACTTTCTACCATAGCGCATTCACTCAAGTGGTTATCAACGAGTATTCTGCTTCCAATCTCAACGGCTTCCTCGACAACTATGAAAGAACGGAAGACTGGATAGAGCTTTACAACACGACAAATGTGAGCTTTGATATCGGGGGTTGGCACCTCTCCGACAAAGAAAACAATCCGGGCAAATGGAAAATACCGGAGGGGACCAGCATCCCCGCCAATGGCTATTTGATATTTTGGTGTTCCGGCAGAGATGAAGCCTCCAATGGACACTTTCATACCAATTTCAAATTGACACAGACCAAGGGTAATGAATTTGTGGTGCTCTCGGATGAAAATGCACAAATACTGGAATCCTATGCCTTGGCAATAACGCTGGTGGAGCACTCCAGATGTCGATCAGAAGATGGCGGTGATGATTGGGAGGTTTGCACAGAGCCAACATTGAAAGCTTCAAATAATGATAGTCCTCAGTTCGCTGCCTATACGCTAGCGCCTACGTTCGATATAGAAGCTGGTTACTACGATGGGCCAGTTACAGTCACAATTACAAACAATCAGATATTCTCCCGCGTCCATTACACACTAGATGGTACTACGCCAACGGAGGATTCGCCTGAGTATGAGGAACCAATCTTGATTGAGGAAACACGTGTCTTGAAGGCCAAGTCGTTTAGTCAAAACCCGCAAATAATTCCAGGGAAAGAGACGTTTAGCACTTACTTTATCAATGAAGCATTTACGCTGGCTGTGTTCTCTGTAGCCGCCGATGATGTACAGGATCTAGCCAATGGAGAGGGAGAGTTGATCCCCATTGGCTCCCTTGAATACTTCAATCTTGAACAAGATCGCGAGGCCATTGCCTTCGGCTCCTTAAATCGACACGGGCAGGATTCCTGGGTCTTGGATCATCGAAGTCTGGATTGGGTATCCCGAGATGAGATGGGATACACAAAAGCAGTGCTAGCCCCTCTGTTCTCCTATTCTGAGCGAGACGAATACCAGAAGTTCATGTTCAGAAATTCAGGAGATGACAACTATCCGGCAATTGATGATGGAGACCATGAAGGTAGCACCCACATACGCGATGAATACGTGCAAGAATTGTCCAGAGAGTTTGGAATGGAGCTGGATACGAGAGCAGTGGAACGAGTTATTGTGTTCTTGAACGGTGATTACTGGGGAGTCTATGGGATGCGGGAGCGACCAGTAGATCATGATTACACCAAGGAATACTACAAGCAAGGAAAGTACGATATCCAATACCTCTCTACCTGGGGCAATACGGAGATCGAATATGGTGGACCACAAGCCCAGGAAGATTGGGAGAACATTCGAGATTTCATCCTTGACAATGATATGAGCATTGCCGATAACTATCAGATTGCAGATGATAGCATCAAACTTTTGAGCTTAATCGACTATATGATTGTCAACCTTACCGTGGTCGCTTCTGATTGGCTCAACTATAATACGGGCTGGTGGAGAGGACTAGACCCAGACGGAAAACACAAGAAGTGGGGCTACATTCTTTGGGACCTTGATGCGACCTTCGACTACTACATCAACTACAGCGGCGTACCCAACACCAACCCTGACGCAGATCCATGTGATCTTGAAGAGATAGGCGAATATATGGATGAGTTCTTTGGGGTAGAGTTGAATCTCGACCTCACCGATTGCCCATCGATTCTAGATGGCTCTTGCCCCTACGACCCGGAAGACCCCAGCTTGCAAGCTGTAGTAGATTGGAACCCGAGCTGCTGCGACAATTGGTCAGGACAATGCCAAAATGGGTACAATTGGGTCTCTAATGGCGGTGGAGGAGGCCTGCCTGATGTCGGGAAACACGAGAAAATTTTCTTCAAGCTTCTGGAGGAAAGTGAAGTCTTCAAACAATTGTATTACTCTCGATATGCAGACTTGATGAACACGGTATACACCTGCGACAATATGATTACTACACTGGAACGGATGCTGGATGTTATTGATCCAGAAATGCCGGGACAGATAGCTCGCTGGGGTGGCACCTATGCTGAATGGCAGTCCAATGTTCAAGACCTAAAAGACTTCATCAACGAAAGATGTACCCTCTTGGATGATGGCATGCTGGAATGCTATCCCGAACTGAATGGGCCCTACCCTATCACCCTAAAGACCATTCCAGACGGCATTGGGGAGATTGATTTCAACACCCTCGATGTACGAGAGTTCCCTTGGACAGGAGAGTACTTCGGCGGGATGGACCAGATTATCAAAGCAAGAGTCCTCGATGAGCACTTAGACGACTACGTCTTCAGTCATTGGGAATCCGCCACAGGAAACGTAATCCTTGATACGGAGAACTTCCTCACAACAATGGCATTAACGCAAGAAGATACTCTGACAGCAATCTTTTCCGAGGTAACCAATCTTGAAAGTAGAGACGATGTGTTCTATGCAAACCTTTCGCCCAACCCTGCCAAAGATCAAGTGCTTCTACGATACGAATTGGAAAATAGTCAAGATGTTTCGATAAGCCTTTATTCCGTTGTCGGCCAAAAGGTAATGGACTTTCAGGCAGCAAGCGGATGGAAAGCTGCTGGCAAGCAGGTCGCAAGCCTTGAATGGAGCTCTGAGCAAGTGCCAGCCGGCCTCTATCTCTTGCAGCTTGAAGCAAATGGCAAGCAACATACATTAAAATTGAACATAACGCAATAACAAGTATGACTTAGAGCTTCGTCGGCTGCAAGATGTTAGGTGCAAGCACATTCCAGAATTTGCATCAAGTATTATCTGGCATCTTTGTTTACACGCCGACAATTCGCTAAATTAAGGCTTCGATTCCTGGCACTCATATTCAAGTTACCAGGGATTGAGGCCTTTATTTTAGGGCAGAGATTTGAACACTACCAAAACAATGAACTACTCAGTACACTACCCCAGACTTCAGGTCCTCCTGACGTCATCCTTTCTATACGTACTCATGCTGTTGTCTTACTCCTGCAACCAAGCTGTAGAAGCAAACAAGCTATCCGACTTCGAAGTAAATGAAGAAAGTAAAAAGGCATTCACCAAGACCCTTACAAAACATTTGGATGCCGTTGGTCAAAAGAATCTGGCAATGCTCAAGAGCACGCTCTCCCCAAATGATAATATGCAGTTGATTCTACCGGGAGAAGAAATCAAACGGACGAATCAAGCATTTTTGAACTTTCATAAAGAATGGTTCAAGGACGAAACCTGGACATTCGAGAGCAAGATCCTGAACAGCAAGGTCGGGCGAGAGCTCGGTTTTGCCATAACAGAGGTTATTTATCGTGAACCAGAGCGAAATGGCAAGCCCTACTTCAACAGGATGATCGTCAGTTACAATCTGGAAAAAGTAGAAGGCCAATGGTACGTGCTTACCGACCATGCCAGTTCTGTCGAAAAATCTACTGATAAGAGCTCCTAAGGCCTATTTCAACATGAGATTCAGCCTTCCACACTTCAAGATTGCGGTCATGCTATTGGTGGTCGAAGTCCTCATCGCAGCATTCATGAAAGGCAACATCATCCGCACCTTCGGTGGGGATTTTCTGGTGGTAATGCTGCTCTATCTCCTTGTCCGTGCCTTTAGCACTTTAAGCCCAGGTATGGCCGCCATCCTGGTGTTGCTTTTTTCCTGGACGATCGAATGCTTGCAGCATTTCAAGCTGGTAGAAAGGCTACACCTACAAGGAAATAGAATGGCAGAAGTCATTATTGGCACTCGTTTCGATTGGCTTGACTTACTGGCTTATAGTCTTGGAGTTCTGATTGTTCACCTGCTCGAAAAGAAATTTCTTCGCTATTCTGCCGCCAAGCCTTGAAGCATTAGTAAAAATAGCATACCTTTAGAGCAAGAAAATACCACTGCCCAGTGATTTTTCTTAACTTTCTAACCCTATCTTATGAAACTTTCTAGTAATCTTCTTGCGGCAATCGCTCTAGGAGTTGCCATTGGTTCCCTAACCACTTCCTGTGAGCAGCAAGATCAAGTACCCGTAGTTCACGACCTGAACTGCCCGGATGACTGCACCTCTGAACATGACGGCCACGAAGGTGGTGGTGAAGAGGGAGGCGGTGAAATGGAATGGTGTCCTGCCTGTGGAATGGGATAATCCCTAATCATGGAAGACGTATTTTGTGGCATATCCTGTAACTTAGACAGGCATATGCTCATTGCTGCGCTCCCGCTTCTGGAAGCAGGGAGCATAGAAGCCATTGAGTGGTCCTTTGATGCTTTGTTTAAACATCAGGGAATCCCTCAGTGGTTTTCCGATTTACTAGGAGCTTTTGCTAGCGAAGGAAGACTTGTGGGCCATGGTGTTTATTACTCCATGTTCTCTGGGGCTTGGAAAAAGGAGCAAGGAGAATGGCTTGAAAACCTTAGGCAGACGAGAAACAGCTATCAATTCGCTCACATTACGGAGCATTTTGGCTTCATGACAGGTCAGGATTTCCATAAAGGGGCTCCGCTCAGTGTTCCTTACAATGCAAGTACACTTCGCTTAGCAAAGGACCGATTGTTGCGACTTTCCGAAGCAAGTGCTTGCCCGGTGGGACTCGAGAATCTTGCCTTTTCCTATTCTTTGGATGATGTTCGAAGACATGGAGACTTCTTGCAGGAATTGGTAAGCACTGTGAATGGCTTTATCATTCTAGACCTGCATAACATCTTTTGTCAAGTACAAAACTTCCAGGTTGATTTTGATAAGCTATTGAACTCCTACCCATTAGATCTGGTTCGCGAGATTCACATTTCAGGAGGTTCCTGGGAAGCGGCTGAAACAAGCCCCAATCGACCTGTACGCAGAGACACGCATGACAATGCAGTACCAGAGCATGTTTTTGATTATCTGAATGTGGCTCTAGACAAATTACCCAATCTCAAGTTTGTCTTTCTCGAACAGATGGGATTCACGCTTGCCGAGCAGACACGAAAGCAACAGTTCCAGTCTGACTTCACAAGAATGCAACAAATCGTAAAGAACTCCTCTGCAGCAGCTCTACATACCAATAGCTTCGATCTCACGCCTCCAGCAAGATTGCCTGACCCTCCTTATGAAGACAGGCTGCTCGCGAGGCAACAAGCTGAACTCAGCAGCATACTCGAAAATTCGACAAGCCTGACTGAAGTGAGCGATTCCCTCAGGACCTCAAGTCTGGCTCGATCAGATTGGAAAATAGAAGAATGGGAGCCAATGATGCTGGAAACTGCCTTCCAAATCAGTCAAAAGTGGAAAGATGGCTTCTAAAAACCGCCCTAGACACTCATCAGCATTGTCATTGTTAACAAAATCCTGCACAAGGCAATAATGCGGACTCGGGCTGCTCCTCCTGCTCCTGCCAATTCCTTATATTACAGCTCAAATCATTCTCCAAATGCGATACATCCTATTGTCGGTGCTATTAGGCACCCTGCTACATCTTACCAGCACTGCCCAATGCGAATTGGGCAGATTTGTCAATCCAATATTCGAAGTGCAAAGAGACACTGCCTTGTTGTTTGGCTCCGCGCTGCAGGGACCGGATGATGCACTGGAAGAAATGGACCTCTACCTCGACCTATACCAGCCTGAGGGAGATACGATGAGTCAGCGACCAATGATCATTCTAGCCTTTGGCGGATCTTTTATCGTCGGTAATCGCGATGACTACTATATGATTGATCTTTGCAACCACTTTGCGTCACTCGGTTATGTTACGGCTTCGATCGATTACAGAGTCACAGGAGAGCTACTTAGTACACCCTCAGAGGAGACAGCTTATCGTGCTGTAGCAAAGGGAACACACGATATGCGCGCTGCTGTGCGATATTTCCACAAAGAAGCTCAAAACCTCAATATTGACCCAACACAAATCTATGTCGGAGGTGTATCCGCAGGTGCATTTGCCGCAGTACATGCTGCCTATCTCGATAAAGAATCTGAAGTGCCGGAGGTATTGGAGGAATACTTTGCTAACTGGGGGGGCTTGGCTGGAAACAGTGGAAACGAAGGCTACTCAATGGATGTAGCAGGAGTCATCAATCTTTCAGGCGCTATCGGCCTTCCAGAGTGGATCGAAGAAGGGGATCTTCCCATTGTCAGTATGCATGGAACAGCGGACGATGTGGTACCATATGGGCATGGGCTCATCACACTGTTCGATATTAACGCACAAGTCTACGGCAGCTCCATTATTCACGAAAGGGCTGAAGAAGTTGGCATCCACCATGACTTCTATACCTGGGAGGGTGAAGGACATACCCCCTTTGTCAATGTTCCTCCACTATTCGTCAACGAAGATGCCCCTATCCACTTCCAAACTGTTATTGACTTTGTAGGCACTTTCATGGCAGATCTCGTTTGCAACCAAAGCAATGTGTCCAATCAAAATCTGGCACCTCAGGCACTGATATATCCAAATCCTACTCAAGGTGCTATTCTAATCGATATACCTACAACCGAGGCCCTAAGCTATTCAATTACGGATCTTACTGGGGCGATAGTTCAACAGGGCGTTTGCGAACTGAGACAGATTGATTTAGATCCCGACCATAGCCCTGGCATGTATCTCCTGACCATATATGGTATAGAGCAAAGCTATGGGACGAGCAGAATTGTACTTCACTAAAAACAACACTACTCCACAACAAACCTAAACAATCAAAAGGGGAACACACACCTTTGACACTTCACTCTTCCTCGCGCAATTGGGAAGAGGAAGCATAGAAAGCTCAACAGGATTTACCTGCTTGGGCTTTCTTGTTCTTTTGGCTTGTCGAAAGTCTCTACAATTGGAGTCGGTAATTTAGTTTCAAGGATACTCCCCAGTCTTTTCGCTCTAGATCCGGCCGATAGTTGTCCGAGTAAACAACAAACAAATAACTCAAAGGGCGATATTCCCATTGAAGTCTAGAGTTGACATTGAGGTTATCAAACTGTGTATTGTATTGCACATAAGTTGTCCAGTTGATCTTGTTAGAAAAAAACACCTCCCCGGTGAATTGCAGCAAGTGAAAATCCTCCCTACCTAGCTCATCAAAGTCCAAACGATTATATTCATAAGCAGTTTCGATGGCAGCAAATGGCAACATGCGGTATCCAATGGCCGCCTCCACTCGTTGACGTTGACCATCATAGAAACTGCCTGCCTGCACGCTTGCATTGTAGTTAAATCGCTTGGTATTATCAGAGTAGTAACCTAGACGCAAGGCATTCGACACATATTGACCCGGCTCAATCAAAGAGCCATTACCCATTGGATCAAAGGCATATTGCAGATCAACCCGGTCATGGAAAAAGCTGGCAAAAACGCTGGACAAATTCTTAAACCATACTGCATTGTTCACCAGCATATTCAATTCCGTAAATTTCCCTTCGTCATCGAGATAGAGGTCCGTCTCCCATCTCAAGTAGCGATAAGAGTCTATTGTCCCAGACTTCGGATAATGAACCAAATCCAGATTGTTGTACATATTGTAGAATCCTTTCCTTACTACTTGATCGGTGATGGGGTCATAGTTGTACAATCTAGGCGTAAATCCCATGTCCGTGACATAGTTTTCTTCTACCAAGGAAAGCAAGGAATAAGTCGCAACTTCCGGGCTGTTGTATGCCGCCTCAACATTGTAAAAGCCATTCTTACCCGATAAGCCAGAACTCAGGGCCTTAGCATAATTCCCTACCGCAAACCACTTCTTGTTGGCAGACAAATAGTTTAGATTGGCTCCCAATACACGATTGTAATCCTTCTCCATTTCAAAACCGTCCGTCTTCTGTCGATTCAACCAAAAACCAGTAACAAACCATCTCTCTGACAATTGTTGCTGCGCCACAAGCAGACCAAAGTTTTGGGCCAAACTATCTTCGTTGGAGGTTTGAACATTCATCAATCCAATACGGGTCGATGGAAGCAGATTGCCCGACAACTTTAAGCCAAAAAGAATATCACTATCCGCACCAATCAAACGCGAATAAAATGGATTGACGGAATAGGAGCCCAAATCGGCAAACAAATCACTGTTCTCCAAAAAGAAGTTTCTTCGCTCCGGAAATGCTATATCAAATCGACTCAAATTTGTCACTTGCTGATCAACGTCCACCTGTGAAAAATCCGGATTGATCGTTGCATCAAGCCGAAGACCCGAAGTGAGATTGTGTTGAACATCCAGACTAGGCTTGAGGCTGTGCTGCGGCTCTTCGATCAAATTATCATTATAAGTATAAGTTAGAGATGGAATAACCGTAGTCTTTACAATCTGCTGCTTCCCTAATCCCTCCATACGCACATCGCCGAGATATCGTGTATCAAACTGCAATCGCGTTCTTGGAAACTTGCTCCAGGCGGTGTATTTTCTGGATTTAGTATCTCGGGTATAAAATTGAATCTTCCAGTCTGTTATTGCAGGATCATATCCCAGACTGCTAAGCGGAATGGCTATTTCATAGACTTTCTTCCTGCCCTCATTACCAGCCTTTCCATACCAAACAGTATCCCAGCTTTCATTGAGCTCATCATAGTTGCCAATTAAACCCTCAAACTGGCTGCTACCTGCATTTAAAGCAAAGAAGTATCCACGACTCTGATTGGCAAAAGGATCAATGATGATCCCAAAACTGTCGCTGAGGTGTAAACCAAAATGATAGTCATCACGCTTTAGGCTCCCGATGTTCGACTGCTCCAGCGAATCTTCATAGACAGCAGCGATGTAGAGCATCTTCCCATCATGAAATGCCCTTACCTCTGTTTGCTTGCTTGCCATGCCTTCATCTATCGGATAACAATTATGGAAAGTACTAAAGGGATTAAGCTCTTTCCAAATATCCTCCTTCAAGACTCCATCAATTACAATCTCGACATCATGCGACTTGATGGCAGGGCCTTCACTCCGAGCTGATGAGTGTAGGCAAACAAGAAACAAAAGCAAGGGTACATACTTCATTTTTGGCGTTTTGAAAGCAATTAAGGCTCTTTTCCCTTCCTCTGCCACTTTTGTAGCGCTAGCCCCAATTAGCATAGTCAAAGAGCCCAAAACTGCCCACCAAATGCTTCGTAGACACTTATCCCCTATTCACCCCCATTTACCGCCTACCCGTTGACTTTTTTGTCCTTTGGAGTGGATTTTGAGTAAATTGTCTCAGCATAAGTGGAGATATGAGACGATTATTCAAACACATTATATTTTGGCTGGCAGTCCTGGTCTTTTATTGCAGTATCAATTGTGATGAAGCAAAATTCGCCGCACAACTGTCTTTCAACCTGCTGCAGCTGCCTTTCTTTATGGTCGCCTATTATCTGCTACAATATCTGCTAATTCCTAAACTGCTAAATCACAAGAAGTACTTCGGCTTTAGCCTTTTGGCTTTGACACTTGGAATCGCGATCACACTGCTGCACAGATACCTCGAAGTCTACTTCATAGACCCCATTTTCTATCCTGATTTTAAGCCCAAATTCCTAACCCTAACCATTTTCCTTTCCCAACTGCTCAAGCTGTTCACTCCTGCTGTTGCGGTAATCGCTGTAAAATCGCATTTGGACAAAATGAAGGAAAAGGACCGATTGCACGCCTTGAAGGAACAGCGAATAACAACTGAGTTGAAATACCTAAAAGCACAATTGAATCCACACTTCCTGTTCAATACCTTGAACAACCTGTATTCATTCGTGCTAAACAATTCCCCAAAGGCTCCGGACATGATCCTTAGACTTTCGGAAATTCTGGATTATGCGCTGTACAAAAGCCAGGAGGCATTTGTGCCTGTTTCTCAAGAAGTAAAACTGATAGACAACTACCTGGAATTGGAAAAAATCCGCTACGGAGAAAGACTGAATGTCAACTTCAACAAACACAGTGACACGCTCAACAGCCCCATTACACCTTTGCTACTTTTGTCTATTGTGGAAAATGCTTTCAAACATGGAGCTGGTCGTGGTCTGGAAAGTCCCGAGATCAAAATTGATATTAAGGAAGAAGGATCTGAACTCAATTTCAATGTCTGGAATACTAAACCAGAAACGTCTATACAAGAAAGCAATGATGCCTACAAATGCGGGATCGGACTAAAAAATATCAAACGACAATTACAGCTGATCTACCCCAACAGACACGAAGTTGAAACCAATGAAGGCAAAGACTTCTTCCAGCTTAATCTACGAATCAATACGCTAGACCATGCCAGTTAGATGTCTCATAGTGGATGACGAAGCCCCAGCCATTGATTTAATGCGTAGACATATAAATCAAATAGAAGACTTGTCTATCATTGCAGAATGCAATAGCGCAGTCAAAGCTTTTGATCTACTTAAAAAGGAGGCCGTTGACCTGATCTTCCTCGACATTCAGATGCCCATCTTAACGGGTCTGGATTTCGTGCGGGCACTCAAAGATGCGCCCAAGATCGTACTCACCACGGCCTACAGAGACTACGCTGTCGAAGCATACGATCTCGATATTGTGGACTATCTCCTGAAGCCAATTTCCTTCGACCGATTCTTCAAATCCGTCGAGCGTTATTATCAAAGGCTCGGTAAGACTACAGCTACATTCACATCTGAGCCTCCTTCGGAAAATAAACAACATTTCTATGTAAATATCAACAAGAAGAACCACAAAATCATATTTTCCGATATCCTATATATCGAGAGCCTGAAGGATTATGTTCGCATTCATACCAGTAGGGGCAAGCATACCGTCAAAGGAAATATTGGCTCGATCCTGCATGCACTGCCTGCCAGTGATTTCACTCGAATTCATCGCTCCTACATTGTTCCGAAACAACAGATCACAGCCTTCGGTGCCTCTGAGGTCGAGCTAGGTGAGATTCACCTACCTATCGGCCCTAGCTACAAAGATAAGCTACTGAAAGAGCTCAACTCCTAAGGAAGAACAAAGTTTCTTTTGGCAGCTCAGCAGATTCACTCTAGCACCTTCCGTCCTGCTCTACGCTATTATGAGCCCCACTGCCGCCTGCTACAGCATCACCTTCAGCGTCTCTCCTATCGTCGAGCCACTGCAGGCGAGCTTCCGCCACGGCTGCAGCGGCCCTCATAGCCGCTGCGATCAGGGCTCCACTTCACCGATCTCGCTTCGTAGCTTTGAGCGCGCATCAGTTTGAATCTGCAAGAGAGACTTTGTTACGCATTAGTAACCAATAGAGCACAAAGGATACTGCAAAACCGGAAAACCAGGACAAAGTATACAGCCATGCAAGTGGCTCCACAAAAAAGCCAATAATGGCCACTGCCACACCCAGGATTAAGGCAATCATTGCGGCGGGGTTAACACCCGATCCGTAACTATAGACACCATCTACCTTAAAGAGCTCAGCCAATTGAAGTTCCTTCTTACGGACCAGGAAGTAATCGGAAAGCATGACGCCAAGCACTGGCCCTAGCAAGCCGCTGATGAAAATCAAAATATTGGTAATACTATCCATGATCCACCATGGGCAACTCACAATACCTAAAAGCCCTGTAATCAAACCTCCTCCTGCAAAGGAGATTCGCTTTGGCCAAAGATTGGAAAAAGCATTAGAAGGAGCGATGACATTGGCTGCTATATTGGTACTGAGGGTAGCAATGATCATGAAAATCTGAGCTACAATAACCACCCCTGGACTTTTGAATTTACTAATGAGCGTTACAGGATCCCAAGGGGCATCATTGGCAATTAGGATATCTTCAAAATTGATGAGTGCCGCGCAAGTCACAAAAATGGCAACAAAGGAATACAACATCATTGTACCCGGCAAACCAACAAATTGACCCATCACCTGAGCTTTTTGAGAAGCCGCATAGCGCGTAATATCAGCTATGCTCAGACTCATGGTTGCCCAAAAGCCCACCATCACTGTGAGCCACATGATGTAGGACCAGATCTTACTACCTGCACTGGCCTTGCCACTCGACTTCGCAGACACGGCAACCTGACTGGAAACCAACTCCCCCTGCGGGGTACCCTTTTTCAATTGCACCTGCAATTGCTCTGCTCTTACAGAAGCCGGAAGAGGTATGGGCTTTTCGTTTATCGGAAGCCAATTGCCTGGCTTCTTATCTGTGAAAATTCTGTACTGAGAAGCTTTCGATTTCCCTTCCTTGGTTTTGATTGGATGGATTTCCAGATAGTTCTTCCCTCCTTCCGAATAGTACTCCGCACCAGGGCTTTGGAGTTGGCTGCTTTGCTGCAAGACCACACCAAATCCTCCTGCCTGCCTTGCTCCCCATCCGATTAGAAAGAGCCCCATGAGGATCAGTATCGGGGCAGAGTACTGCTCCAGGAATTTGATACTCTCTGTGCCCTTCCAAATGAAATAGATATTGAGCAACCAGAAGATGCCAAAGCAAATGAACTTACCAATAGTCAGCTCAAGACCTACAGACCCTCCCGTTAAGGCACAGTAGATTGCGTAAATAGCCAGTCCTCCCAGCCAGGTTTGGATGCCAAACCAACCGCAAGCTACAAAGGCACGAACCAAGGAGGCCAGATGGATTCCCGTAGTCCCAAATGAGGCCCGTCCCAAGACTGGAAATGGTATTCCATATTTTACTCCAGCATGCCCATTGAGCACCATCGGAATCGTTACAATGATATTGGCAATGCCTATGATGATCAAGGACTCTATCCAGCTCATCCCCCCACCAATCATGTAGGAAGCCAGCAAATAGGTGGGAATGCAAACAGCCATGCCGACCCACAAAGAGGCCAAATGCCACATGGACCAGGTTCGTTCCTCCGCCGGAACCGGGGCTAAATCTTCGCTATACAAAGGGGAATCGGAAACATCCTCCCGAAGTTCTACGATCTCGTTTCTTGTTCTGGTCATAGTCCAAGATACAACTTTTGTCGTTTTCCTAAATCTTAACCAAAGCAATGCCACAAGTTGACCGAAGGTCACTGTATAAGTACCAAGCAATTTCGACGGCCCAG
>JAHDDV010000084.1:0-8842 GCA_020629205.1 Chitinophagales bacterium
CTAGTGCCCCGGGCACAAAGTTCTGGATAGTTTGACTGGAATCTATTTCTGCCACTCTTCGTTGCTCGTCGGTCATGTAGCTATACTCCCTTCTCGCGCCTCGGTTGGCAAAAAGATAAGCTCATTCAAACCATCCATCCATTACTTTGTTCCCAGGGCACTAGATTTTGGTGACGATACTGCCAAATGGTTTTGTGGTTTATCTGCCATTATGGTGGAGGGCGGACTTCAAGCTTCTAAGGTCTCAGTCATATGAAAAATAAATTTCACACATTGGCTTTCTTTTGCCTTTTTTTGCTATCTTCCCTTCGTAGTCATACAAATGTATGCTGCGGAGCTGGGAATCAATATTGACTTCCCCGATCAATCTTGTTGCCTGCACCGTAACCAAAAAAGTACGTTCCCTCTGTCTCTGCAGGTTTATTTCAATTTGATCAGATATTTTATATGAGTACTCCCAAGCAAGCGAAAGGTGCTGGAATATGCACCTTGTTAGCAGTCGTCTTTGCTCTTCTCTCCAATTGTGGATTATTGGCACAAGAGATATTACCCCTTGGTCCCGTACCTATCAGCAAGGCAGACTATGTAGCTCATGATGGGCTCATTTTATCTCGTGGAGGGAAATTGCAGAGCCGTCCAAAAATGCAGCATCTGAGAGGAACACCGAATCCTTGTCAAGAGTTTGCAGCGGGCGCTCTGCTAAACGATTTCGAAGAACTAGCTCCCTGTGCTGAAGTATGCGGAACACCCTTACAAGCTGGGGAATTCGAAGTTTGGGGAAATGAAGCCTATTATATCAATGATTTGGTTGGAGGCGCAGAGTATACCTTTGAGTTCTGCTCTGGCTACTCTCCAAGTACCTGGGGGGCACCGGCTTTGCTAACTGTTGCTGAATGGGATGGAACAGTCGCTTTTGGCCTGATCGCCACTGCTTCTGGTTGCTCCATTACATTCTCTCCAGATTTCGACACTGCAGTAATCATTTACGTAAGTGTCGAAGGAGATTGTGGAGGAGCATGGTATGAGCAACAAGACAATGGTATTCCCACTATCTCCTGTACAGGTGGGGGCACCAATCCAGCTGCTCCTTGTCCAGAAGACTGCACTACTTGGGTAATCGACTCCTATACGCTTAGCCAGACAGTGGACCAAATTCTATCTGGGGCACCAGATCCACTCTGTGGTGCAGATGGAACAATATTTAGCTCCCAGTTTTTTACAGATCCCGGCACAAATGAACCTTGGGAGGTATACCCGACTGAGGCATACACACTTCCCTTGGTTGAAGGGAACTCTTATAATATAAATGCCTGTACTGGTCCCAATACAGGTACCTGGCCGGTAGAGATCGTAGTAGTTACTCCTTCAGGAGTCGTTGAAGCCACAAGTCTGGCAGCTGCGCCAGACTGCTCCGTTGATTTTACGGCTACTGAAACGGGAAACTATCGAATTTATGTAAGCGAACAGGGTCAGTGCGGCCTGATTACCGACAACTGGGAAGTGCCAAACGGCTACTTCATGGTGCAGTTGGTCTCAGCTGCGGATTGTGGTGAAATCTGTGGTAATGACATTTGCGAAGAAACAGAAACCTATTGCAACTGTTCTGATTGTAGCTGCTACGAAAGTGGTGCTATCGCTCAGTTTGTGGATTGGGAGCCAAGTATTGCCAATTTTGTAGGTTCACCAACAGCGGTGATGTTTTGTGAGGATGATGGCTTTCTGACTGATATCCCTCAAAATCCGAATCCCTCTTTTATTTATGTTGGATTTACAGTGGCTGGGCCAGTTGGAAATTGTGTACCTAGTTTTACTGCTTTTGCCTCTGAAGGCGTAATATATACAACTAGCATTCCTCCAGATCCTGTCATTAGTGGGATCATCGGTTCGAATCAATTGTATTGGCTAAAGGTGTTCCAATCTGATATCGATGCCTCAGGTGGTCAAACAAGCATAAACCTGAATGGTGCCAATGGCGACTGTGTGTTTGATCTGCAAATTGATTGGGGAGACTATGGTAATGTAGCTACATTGGTACAAGACATCTGCCCTCCCTTTGATGATAGTTGCGAGGCAGATGCAGGTACCATTTCTGGTGCGCCCTTTGTGTGCTTTGGGGATGAATATACAATCACTGGACCATCCAACCCTATCTACTCAAATGACGCTTCCAATCCTGGAATTGTATATGGTGTGTTCTCAGGCTCGGGCCCAAGCCCGGCATACGCTTTCGACGTCTTGTCTGATCCAAATTTCACTGGAAATACGGTAGGTAGTTCAAATACAGGTGCATTGACATGGACCAATTTCTCTGCCTTCAACAGTGTTTGGATCGCCCCTATTACGGCAGAGGATTATGCTACAGAGTTTTATGGAGACTGCCATAGTGTAGGTCCGGCGATTCAAGTCGGATACCTAAACACCTTGAACATTTCCTCGATGACAGTCAATGACTGTGAATTAAGCGCCACTTTCTCCGGTGGACAACCAGAGGCTGACAACAGTTTGTACACATGGGAAGTATTGGATGACTCAGGCAATGCACTTTCTCCACCATTAACGGGTACCATCGAAAATCCCGGGGAAACCCTAAACCTGAGCCTGCCAGGTAGCAACTCCTACACCTTGAGCGTCTCTGACGATGCTGGCTGCTCAGCAGAGCAATCATTTGTTACCAATACCTGTGTTGTATTTACCTGCCCGATTTTGTTTACCGCTGTAGACACTGAGTGGGATTTATGCCCTGGCGATGATCCCCATGATCTGGACCCAATCGATGATCTTGGAGGGTTTTATACCGATCCATATAATCAGGAAGATGGCCTTGAGTGGTATACGGATAATACTTACTCAACCATTGCAAGTGCAGATGACTATTCCCATTCAGGTGGAGACAATTGCGCTGTAGAAACGACTATACTATATGTGGGCGTAAAATGTAAAATCGGTCCAACCGTGGGATTGGGTCAAGTCAACTTCAGCCTTTATCCTGATTATGATGCTACACTACTCAATATTTCAAACGATGAATGCATGGTGCCTGCTGTGACAAGCAACTGTGCTGCTTATGATATCACGCCAGTTTCAGTACCCACTAGCGTTCCTGCTGGTACCTCAGGGACTGCGGTTTGGTCAGTTGCCTATTCCAGCCCGAGTTCCGAGTGTTTCAATACGAATGTGGAAGTGAACTACACTTGTGCTGGATGCCCGGTGATCAACGTTACCAATGCTCCCCCAGCTAATGCATGCAATGGCGATAGTTTTACAGCTAATCTGACTGTCACTCCTCCAACTGCTGTAATTGGGACCGATTATACCCTGCAATGGTTGGCAAATGGTCAGCCAATTGCTGGAGAAACAAGTCTAAGCTATTCTGGAACCGTCACAGCAAGTGGTTGTAGCCCAAGCAATATTCAATATGCTGTTTCATTCACTTGCATCAATCCAGGGGCTCCCGTTCAAGAGATCAGCATTGGAACTACACAGGTTTTCCCCGATTATGACTCCTCCTTCATGGTACCAAGCTCGGCCTCCTGTGCCATTCCCTCCCTTGTCAGCAATTGTAACAACTATTTGATCAATCCAGTATCTGTCCCCGAAACTGTTTCTCCAGGAGAAAGTGGTACAGCTACCTGGAATGTGTCATACAGCTTGGGAGGTAACTGCTTCGAAATCGAATACCCGATAGCCTATAGCTGTGCCAACGCAATATGTCCAGTCGTGCAGACGATCAATACTAGCCAGGAGATATGCGAAGGAGCAGCACCTGATTTTGGAACTGCAGAATCGCTAATCACCTATGATGACCCCGATGACTTAATTACAGGGATCAACTGGTATTTAGATTCTGGACTAAACACCGCCATCAATACACAAAGTTATACAGCCAGCTACAATGGAAATGGTTGTAATCCAAGCTCCCTAAATCTGTTTGCAGGTGTTCTATGCTCTGAAGATCCAAATCCGATTTTTGGTGGATCATTGAGCTTATCGGTGTATCCCGGATATGATATACAACAATTGCAGTTCAGCTCAGAAAACTGCATCGTTCCTACGCTCACGAGTAATTGCAGCAACTATCAGATTGTTCCAGTATCCGTACCCACTAGTTTGAGCAACGGGGACTCAGGAACTGCTAGTTGGGCAATTACACCAAGTGCTGGACCCGCATGCTTTAATGAAGTCTACAATGGAGATTACGCATGTGTGCAAGCAGCCGCTTGCCCAAGCATCATATTCATCAGCCCGGAAACAAATGCCTGTGACGGCGATCTAATCAGTCTTTTGGGCTCGGTGGATGATCCTGGTGGAGCACTTAGTAGTGTAGAGTGGACTTTGCTGGGGAGTTCTACTATTCTCAGTGCCAATAACAATCTCAACCTCAATATCGACAATATTGGATGTGGCGGGGAAACAAGTATCTATGAGTTTACGATCTTCTGCAACAACGGAACAAGCAGCTCCCAGACAGTGCAGGTCAATGCCTATCCAGAACCAAGTGCTTCGCTCTTTGTGAGCGGCTGTTCGATCGACGCCAGTCCTGATTGTCCCGAATTCAGTATCAATGGAAACCCGGCAGGACAATCGATCACAGAACAAACATCTATTCCTGGAAATACTTCTACGGTGACCTTTAATATTGAGAACCTACAAGCGCCATCTGCGCTCAGTTGCAGCTCTGCAAATTCATCTGCAAACTACAACTGTGGCGAACTGGTCTGCCCTTCGATAGTGGATATCACAGACGATCTGTCCCTGTGCAGCGGTCAAAGCCAATTGCTTACCCTTTCCCTCTTCGACCCTGACGATCAAATCAATTATATAGAATGGGTTGATCTTGCAGATGGGTCAGTTCTCGGCAACCTGACAAGCCTTGAGGTGTCAGAATTGGTGACAGAATGCGATCCACTAGTAAAGACTTATCAATGCTCTGTGTTTTGTTTCGATGCCACCTTTTCCTCTGCTGAAGTACAAGTAACCTACTATCCAATTCCTTCGGCCACCGTGTCAGTGCTGCCAGGGGGCTGTAGCATTGAAGCTATTCCGGCTTGTCCCATATTTGGTATCAATGGAGGGGCTGCCGGCGAGACTTTTACCAGCACCACTAGTGTTCCGGGAGATCAATCCGCCGTTAGCATTTCTGTCTCTATTCCAGAGGCACCCACTAGTCTCAGCTGTGCATCAAGTACAGAGACGGCAAGCTATAACTGTTCCTCGATTTCATGCCCTACTATTCAATCCTTGAGCACCGATCAGTTCATCTGTTCAGGAAGTACAACCAGCTTGCAGGTTCAAGTCAATGACCCTAGTGGTCAATTGGCCGAAATTCGATGGCAAGATATGGCTGGAAATGTCCTGGCCACAGGAGCTGATTTTAGCTTTACAGATACAAATAGCAACTGTGACACAAAAGAATCAGTCATTCAGGTAATCGTGGAATGTCAAAATGGGGCAGAACAAATTCAGGAACTATCCGTATTTATCTATCCCAATCCTGAAGCAGATATTAGCCTAAGCCCAGATGGATGCACGATCACTGCCAGCAGTGCTTGTGATAACTTCACGATTGATGGACTGCCTTCCCCTGTGAGCTACAATACGACTATATCAGGTGATGTTTCAGCAGTGGACTTTGAAGTAGTCAACACAGCTGCCGGCGTACCCGCAGCCTGTAGTAGCACAAGTATTTCAGAAAACTATAATTGCGTAATTTCTTCTGTTACTTGTCCCGGTTTTTCCACAGAACTAACAGGGCCGAATGTGCTATGTACCGGTGCAAGTACCAATCTGTCTATTGCAGTCACGGATCCTGAATCGATCGGGTATAGTCTTACCTGGTACAAAGACGCTCAAGGAAGTATCACCAACCTCGGGACTGGGACCTCAATCAATGCAAGTCATAGCAATACTGGCTGTGATCTTGAGACGGTCTCATTCTATGTGGTGCTAGAAGCAAATGATGTAACAAACTGTCCA
The DNA here is from genome assembly GCA_020629205.1 of Chitinophagales bacterium. GTDB lineage: Bacteria > Bacteroidota > Bacteroidia > Chitinophagales > UBA2359 > JAHDDV01. The sequence continues at coordinate 5,974 of JAHDDV010000084.1, forward strand.
AACCAAACACAGAGCAATGCCATCGAGATCGATGTACTGCCAATTCTGCAACTCTCCTCAGAAGGGTCTTGTGCTACGGGATATACATTTACGGCCAATCCGGCTTGCAATCTAAATGCCTATACCGTCACAGCATCTCCAGCTGGCATTCCCGCACAGACCAGTGATGGATCTGTAACGGTGAGTCTCAGTTACGATGCTCTGCCGTCCTGCGGAAGTATCAGTGAAGCCTTTGACTACAATTGTAATGTATCGACTAGCTGTCCTCAGATTTTGGAGATAAGTCAAGACCAAAGTATCTGCTCCGGCGAGACGGTCAATCTACAAGCCAGTATCGAAGATCCTGAAGGAACCTTGCAATCCCAGGAGTGGTTTGATGCAAACGGAAATTTGATTGCCTCAGCTGCTTCTGTACCGGTCACCCAGTCTAATGCAGGTTGTGCTGCCGATTCTTTTCAGTATGAATATCGACTCACATGTACGGACGGTTCCTCCATCAGCGAAACTGTCTGGATTTCCGTGTATCCAAATCCGATCGCAGAAGTCGAAATTGGAAACTGCCTGATCTCAGCGAGCCCGGCTTGTCCGCAATATCAAATCAATGGCCTGCCGGCTGGTGAGATTGCTACCATCACTTCGACGGAAGAAGGCAATAATATTGAAGCCATTTTCAGTATTGTGAATCCCGATGCTCCAGCAGCGATTTCCTGCTCTGATACGACCGTAAATCTTAGCTTCAACTGTGAATTCGAACCAGGCAACTGCCCATCGGTTCTCGGTATCATGGGACCCGAACATCTCTGCGAACTAGAGCCAGCAACTTTGGTCGCTTCTCTGGCGGATCCCGGAGGGAATTTGGTCTCCGCTGAATGGACAAGCTCCACGGGCGACTTCCTTGCTTTTGGCACAGAGCTCATCATTCAAGAAGCTGTGAACGCTTGTGCTCCAGAAGTCAAGACTTATTTATTCAAAGCGACCTGTACAGATGGAACGAGCAGTACTGCCTCGAAAACTGTTTTCATTTACCCTGATCCAATCGGTTCAGTGTCCTATAGCACTGATGGGTGTTCAGCCACCTATAATCCCGGATGTCCAAGCTTTACTGTCAATGGAGAAACGGCAGGGGAGTCTGTCAGCATTTCGAATAATCCGGATCTTCCTGAACAAAGCTTCAGCATCGCCAATGCCGATGCAATCGCAGCGGGCCTTAGTTGCTCAAGTATGCAGGAACCCGTCAATTTCTTTGGCTGTCAGTCTAGCTGTGTGGCCGGATTTGTATCAGCTGAAGCGCTTTGCATCAACTTTCAGGAATTCAGCGTTAATGTCGCAGTAACCGGTGGGTCCGCTTCTTACTATACTGTCTCCGATGGTCATGGCAACAGCCAATTCGCCGATTCGAGCAATGGCTTGCAAGTCACTTTCGGCCCGTATTCGAGTGGTACAGAGCTCACTTTTTCTGCTATCAATGGCGATGATTCCAGTTGCTTCAGTCTCTCGGAATCTGTTTCTATTGATTGTGATAACAACACTGGTTGTATACCGCCCATCGTGGATTTTGTTGCAGATTGTGCAGCCAATGGCCAGTACAATGTCACCGCTACAGTGCTCAACCCTGTACCCGGTGAAAGTTACGTATACGACGATCAAATGGGCGGACAAGCACTTCTCGATGCTAGTAATAATTACTCAGCCACCTTGGGAGCATTTGCAGATTTGTCTTGTATGAACTTACTAGTTTGGAACAACAATGCAGAGCCGATGTACTGCATGTCCAGCTCCGGTGAATTAAGCCTTGATTGTGGTCCACTCACCGCTACCTTTGTAGAATCTTACCGAGATTGCCAAGGAGATAATTTTGATGATTATTCGTCCATCATTTTGATTGTACACAATGGCGTGGCTCCCTACACTTTCACATCTGCTCAGTGGGGCACAGTGTCGATCGAGGAATCCACGTTTACCTTTGATGCCCCACAATTCTATTTACTATTCGATGCAACTATTTCAGATGCTAGTGGTTGGAGCTATACAGGACCATTTGAGTTCTCTAGTTGCGAGAAAGTAGGGACCGTGGTGACAGATTTTGAAGTCATGGTTACAGGACCAGAAACCACTTTGACCTGGAGAGCAGAAACCGCTCAAAAGGATGCGCAATTGGTCATTCTGGAATCCAGCAATGCTCATCAATATCGACAAATTGAGCGCATGGATTTCAGCACAGGCATGAAGGAGTATAAACTTCGGATTCCTGCAATAAACAATGCCCAATATGCTATTGCCTATCGCGATGCAAGTGGGCAATTTCATCCATTGAAGACAGGTCAACAAGCCATCCAGAAGACTGCATTGAGCGACTTGTCGATTTCTCCGATACCGGTTTTAGATAACATGCAAGTGGAACTGCAAGCCGCCACGGAGCAATGGGTGAACTATCAAATACGAAATGTGCTCGGGCAAATTCTCATGGAAGGCAAGCAACAGCTCAAGGCTGGAATCAACAACTTTGAATTAAAATCGGATCAACTTCCAGGAGGTACCTATCTCTTGAATATTCAATCGAAGCAGGAAAGTCTCAGTAAAAAGTTTGTGCGATAAGAGCGTTATTTCTTGGAGCACAGCAGATAAACACGTGGCAGCATACTTCCCGCTATCCGTTCCAATGGAGGCACCCTTCGCTGCTTCCTGCATCCGCTGCTTCGGTCTCTCCTTCGTCGAGCCCGTAGCAGCGGCGCAGTCAGGGCGCTCAGTGCACCTCCATTTCCTCTTCTATCGGGGCTATTTTGCCAAGACTTTCGCTCGCTCCAAAAACACACCTAGTGCTACGCAAACGAAATTCGCACCATGCACCTTGAGTTTTGCGTCTTGCGTC
>JAHDDV010000084.1:8942-12957 GCA_020629205.1 Chitinophagales bacterium
AGTGCCTGCAATAGCTCCCTGGCTCTATTATCATCGGGTTTTTCCATCAGCATTTTTCGTAGCAGCCTCTTGGCTGCCTGATAATCGCGCTTGTAGGTATGTAATCCTACAAGGTTGTACTTGGCTTGTTGGTAGTCCGGATCCAGTTGTATGGCTTGCCGGTATAATTGTTGGGCTTTGTCCGTTTGTCCAAGCTTCATGTTTACAAATCCTAGATTGGAGAGTGCTGGCACATGATGTGGATTTTCAGAGATGATGCCTTCAAAGATTTTCTTTGCTTCTTCGAAGTTGTTTAGCGCTGCTGCGGCGCTGCCAAATTTGGTCTGGAAGTCCAAATTGAAGGGCATCATCGACACCGCTTTTTCGAAGAGCTCATAGGCCCTTGGACTTTCTCCTTCGCTCATTTCTGCTTCTCCTATTCTGTAGAAGGTCCATGGATCTTTAAACTTTTCGATTGATCCTTTCCCAAGCTGCCGCACCTTTTTCAAGTCATTCTTCAAGAATGCCAGGTGAATACTAATCTCCTGCTTGCGTACAGATTCTTCTGCCTGCTTAAGGTAGTACCCTGCTGAATCAAGTACTGCAGGATCTGCTGTAAACTGTTCATAGAAATTGATCTGAGCTTGTGCAACATCAAGCAGAGCAGGATTGCTATTGGTTGTACAAGCCAATCCGATGAAGTCTTCGACACCCTTGAGCTCTGCTTCTGATAAGGGAATGCGGATAAAGTGATCGGTGATTTCAACATGTGGAATATCAATGCTGCCTGATTTCGGCATATGGCATCCCGAACAGTCGTCCTGCTTCTTTAGTCGTTTGTCCTGACCTTCAGTACACAAGGTTTGCTCTTGGCCCTGATGGCAATTTTTGCAGGCTTGATTGAAGCTTTCACGTGGACTATCCAGCACGCTCACATGCGGATTGTGGCAACTAATGCATGTCATGTTGGATGCTTTGAAACACTTGCTCTTGTTCATTCGATGGGCCTGTGAGGCCATGATGAAATTGTTTTCGCCGCCGCTGTACTCTGGCAGAAAGATTTCCATTACGGAGCTGAGCTCCATGCCGGGTCGGAAATCAGGATAGTCCTTTCCCTCCTTAAGTACGGTGATGCCTTGCATATGACATCGTTGGCAAACATCCAGTTGTCGTTCGCGACTTAGCTTGCCTGGATTTACTATGCTATAATCGATGCGCAAGCTGGTGTCGACAATCACCCCTGCTTTCTTGTCAAGTACATGTGCTTCACCCGGTCCATGACAACGTTCGCATTCTATGCCCTGCGGTACTTTTAGGAACTTGTTTTCGGAGCCTGGAACGAACTCAGGGTGCATATTATGACAGTTCATGCATTCATTGCCGATGAGACGGTTGAATCTTGAACTGAAGCCTCCTTCAAAGCCAGGGGCGAGATCCCATTTGCCATCTTGACTATAGTAGGTGATTGGTGCTTGAAAGAGGTAGCCGTTTTCCTCATAGATATGGCTGTTGGTGTGCTGGCCCGATCCTACAATATAGCGCACGTATTGGGAGCGTTGATGCACCGTGTCCTTTCCAGAGAGTCGAAACTCCTTAATAAACAGCGAGTCAGCTCGCCAAAAGGGCTGGTAGTAGTAATTGCCTACGCTGTCGTAGACCAATGCATGATCATCGAAGGTGGCAATGCTCTTCGCATGACTAGCAAAGTCAAAGGACTGGCCCATGCCCGTCTTTATATAACTGTCGTAGATGGTACTGTGACACTGCCTGCACTCCTGCATGCCCACATAGGATACAGTGTCGCGTAGACCAGCATAGGGAGGCAGCTTTTTGTCGCTTCGTTGTACCTCAGTGGATTGCTGGCAATAAATGAAGAGGGAAAGGATCAGCAGGACCAGGCCGCCCTTGATTAGATCAGTCAATTGCACTATGCGCCGTGTGCGTCTTTCCAGGCAAGCATTCCGCCCAAAAGATTGCGTACATTACTGAAGCCTTGAGCGATCAGTAGTTGTTTGGCCATCCCACTGCGGTTACCGGACCGGCAACTGACGATCACCTCCGAATCTTTGTAATTTTCAGCTAAATCATCCATCACATTCATGATGTTGCCCAGTGGAATGTTTTCTGCACCATCAAGGGCAAATTCTTCAAACTCGTAAGGCTCTCTTACATCGATGATGATGAGCTCCTCCTTTTGGTCCATTCTTTCCTTCAGCCCTTGAACTGTAATATCTTGCATCAGTGATTAGTTCTTGATGAATTTTTGAGAGCCAAGAAGCTCTCCATTGTCTTTTCTAACTCTTAAAATATACATTCCGGCCGAAATGTTCACCAAATCGATTCTTTTCTCACTGCTTTTGTCTGAATGTACGATGCGACCGAAGAGATCGATCACCTCGGTATGATAGACCGGAGAGAATGCATCGGTCTGAAATTCCAGCATTCCCTGCGTTGGATTTGGGTAGATAGCCAAGCCTGCAACCGGCTCGATTGGACTGTCTTCAACAGAAGTTGGGAAGCCGATCTCGCAGCCCAATAAGGGGCGAAGCATCAGCGCTCCATCATAGATGCTGCTGAACCACTGTCCGCTGGTATTATACCAGATCTTGTCTTTGGCATTGTTGTTCTTATCAAAACCAACAATGATCTCCTGAGATTCATCCTGAATCAAACCAACATAGAAGGTACCGTCCACTTCGATTTCTTCTCCTTCCGGCAGATCAAAACGATAGGTAGCGAAGCCATTGATGACTCCGGTAAACTTTGCATAGGCAGTCTCAGACTGGTACAATATCTCATCGTCTGCGCCCGTGTTTTCTTCATCAATGCTTTTCCAGACTGCTAGATTAAATGGCAGATCCGAAAAGGATTCCACAACATTTACAAAGTTGACACTGATACCACGTAACACATCTGGCTCATTGGTTTCAAATTTATGTGCGAGCTGAGCATTACCGCCAAACAGACCGTACCCTCGCTCTGCTTCACCATCATCATAAGCATAGTAGTTAGAGAAGATCTGATCCTGATGATAAGCTTTTGTGGTATCATTGGTCTGTATCAGATAAGAAGTGCGAACAATCACGTCTTCCTCAGAATCACAATTTATCTCATAGGCGGGCACATCCAGCTCTCTAATAAAAGGTTCTCCTGATGAAGGGCCTAGCGAGGAGAAACTATTCCAGGTTTCTGTTGCTCCGGTATCGGTAAAGATGAATTGACCGAGGTTCAAACTGTCAAACACGACACAAGTATTCATCAATGTAGTCGAGGACTCCATAAATGTACTCACCCCCAAGATATCATCATCAAAGGTGCGTATGTAGAATTCCATGATATCACGGCGCTCTGTATCCTGATAATCGTAGAATTGATTCCATGGCATTGCTGTATAGTTTTCCAAAAGACCTTGAGGGGGACTTGCAAAAGCAACATCGCTAAAGAAAAGATCGTCCATCGTTCTTTCCTTATCAAAGCGGATTAAATCAATATGCCAATGATCATTTAGGCCAGTCACCGTTGCTTTATTCTCGAAACGGAATCTGAAGTCGTTGTGAAAGTACTTTGGGTCTTTGACAGGAAGTATAACCTGCACAAAATTTCCATCTCCCTGTCTGCCAGGGATAGCCCATACGGTATTCCATTCCATATCCTCATCAAGGAAATGAAGCATGAGTGAATCAACCGGATTTGGGTAGTCGCCCAGCCCTTGGGGCTGATAGAAAAAGCTCAGATGCAAACTGTCTTCTGGCGCATAATCAGCCATACAGAAAGGTCGGGAAGTCAGCTTGTCTGCAAAATCATTGTAAAAAGGAGCAACCGGTTCATATGGCAGTCCTTCGTCGTTTAGGCCGTCGAAAGTGACTACGCCAATAGAAGGAGGGTTGATGGGATACCCCGTGTTTACATAGGCTAGTCTGTCCTCCCAAAGGCTGAAGTTTGGTACTCCGGTCTCGCCCGTGAAGTCCTCTAGAAAGGGAATTGGGGCGATTAGGTCTGGAATAATATCCAACTTATAGAAGGAGTAGCAGCCAGC
>JAHDDV010000084.1:13057-17306 GCA_020629205.1 Chitinophagales bacterium
TTTACAGGCGTAATGGAACCGTTGACCGTCAAAAGGTATGGCGCAGTACCGTTCGAAATGCTTAGGACAAGTTGCCCATTGGCAGCTCCGCAGGTAGCTGAGATACTGGAACTCAGCGAGAAGAAAAATCCAACCGGAGCATCTTCAGCTTTTTGATTGGCTTGAAGTTCGTGTATTCGGATTTGCTCATAGGCTGGGTTGTACAATACCCCAGTCAAGGCTTCCTGCGCAATTAACTGAAGGCTCAGGAAGAGGCAAAATAGGAGGGTGCTTATGTATCTCATGTCTTTCTTTTTTGGAGTGCAGGCTCCAAAGATTTGTTTTCAAACTTGAATATCAGGCCGGCTGTCGGCTTGACTCATGCTTCTTACTTGTCAGGTGAATCCCAACCAGGCGGATTGTTTGTGTTTGAGCCTGCTGGGCTTGACTGCTCATCAGGAAAAACGCCATTAGGGCTCGGAGGGAAGCCTCCTTGATCCAAAACCCGATCTCTTTCGTCTTCTACTTGTCTGCGCATGCCTTCGTAGTCTGGCATTGTTTCGCTGTCATCGTAGAAAAATGGTTCCTCATTTTGCAACCATAGATCTATGGGTTCCCCACGGGCAATTTGGCCCCCAAATGCAGGCTCCTGCCTGAAGACAAAAGCATTTTCCCGGTCTCTCACATCTGGATTGGGAACTATAGCTCCTTCGAGCAATTGTCGCATGCCCAGCACGGAACGAGCTTCAGCCAGTGTCAGACCGGTCAGTTTAGGAACGGGAATGTAATAATTAGATTGCCCATTACCCACAATTAAATCAACTACAGATCCCTTCTGAATCTCGGTATCCTTAGCAATTTCTCTGCCATTCATCAATGCACTGCGGACAATCTTTTTGCTGAAGGGTACGTATTCTACATTTCCCAACTTTAGACCACTGCCTTTTAGCTGAATCTTAGCATTTACCAGATCCACATTGATGAGGTCCGGCATTCTGGTTTTTGGCGGTACCTTAGCATTGACCGTCAGATAGATGCGTCGGTTTTCCTTTACCTTGGCATTGGCTGGTGGATTCTGATCGATGATGGCTTCCGGGAGCTTGCCGCTCACATAAGTGGAGTCCATAACCTTATAGCGGAGATTGCGGCTGTCTAGCAGCTGCTCTACCTGATCCAGGGTCATACCAGTAACATCCGGTACGGTTATGCTCTCCCCATGGTGGGTATAAGAGTCGAGCGCAGTCATTACCCCCCAGGCCAATAGCAGTAGCACCAGACCCATCAGGATCATGTGGATGAAGAAATGCTTAAGAAACCTTATCAGTGAACTTTTCAAATCCGTATTCGATTATTTTGTCAATAAACTGGAAGGGCTTGTAGCCGTTGATAGCACATTGGTGAAATATGCAGGTCGCTGGAGTCATGCCTGGCAAGGAATTGACTTCGATGATGATGGTTTCAACCTCTTCATTGTCGAAGATTCTAACAAAGGCGTCAATTCTGGCGTATCCTTCAATATTCAAAGCCATTGCCACCTTCTTCAGTTCTGCCTTGACTTTCTCGGCAATCTTTTTGTTTAGGATGGCATCATCCGTATATCTTGCTGGCGTTATATTCTGTCCCTGTCCAGCCAGAAATTTCTCCTCCAAAGATAGTATATCATCTGTTTTCAGTGTTTCAGAGGGTTCAAATATTTCGTATTTGATGCCATTATCACTGTGATGGGTCAATAATCCACCCGTAATCTCCAAAAAGTGGCTGGCACTTCGGGCGTCGATGAGATTTTCGGCCAAAAAACGGTGCTTCACCGGAAACTCCTCCTTAGGCAGCAAATCCAGTTTTTGTGCGAGTTCTGGGATCAATTCCGCCTCCTCTCTGAAGATCATATCCGCATATGCCTCTAGCTCCTCTCGATGATCAATCTTCTTAACTGCCGCACTACAGCCATCGTCGACTGGCTTGGCAATAAAGGGATATCCAAAGCGCTTTTCCAGAGCCTCGATATTCGTACTGCGCTTACTTTGCCAATCACTTTTAAACAGTTCCAACTGGTCAGCGACCAGGATTCCGAGATTGCGCAATTCAGATCCCGTTCGATGTTTATCAATGGTGGTCTGAGAGGAGGCTACTCCGGAGCCATTGTAAGGAATGCCATATTTTTCCAATTCGATCTGCAAGGCACCATCTTCACCGGGACGACCATGCAAGGCAATAAAGACAGCGTCTACCAGTTCTTTGAGCTCAGCAACATCCAGCGCTCTTGGCTGATCGATTAACTGGTGATATGCGTATTTGGCGCTCAGCTCCCTTGCATTTTCTTTTACTTCATGGATGATTTGATGTGTTTTGAAGTTGCGAATCTTCTCAAGGATATCATCCGCATTGTCTTTGAGCAGGATGTTGATGGGAATATGGAATAGCTCGAAATGCTCGGCGGAGCCAGTCAGGAAGATCGGGACAGGTTCGTATTTTTCGGAAGAAGAGAGCTTTTCATAGATGTTTCTACCGCTTTCCACAGAAATATGTCGTTCTGCTGAATAGCCTCCAAGAATGACCCCGATTCTGGTTTTTTGTTTGGTTTGTGCTTTTAGCTCTTGCAGCCGCTGGTCTAATTTGTTTAACAGGCTTTGGTAGTGGTACCAATGTGGTGTATGCGTATGCCTTGCTCTTTCCATGATTGACTGTCGTACGATCAGGCTTAGGAATTGCGAAGGGGTCAGACCGATTTCGGCAGCCTGATGGAAGAAGAAGGAGGAGGGCAACATCCCTGAGGTTGTGTTGGGATCATTGAGGAAGATGCGGCCGTCAGGCTTGATGAAACCATCAATTCGAGCATAGACGTTGAATCGAAAGAAATCGAACAGCCGGCAGCATTCCTGCTGTATAGCCCGTACTTCCTCAATGGGCAATTCTATTGGCGTTACTTTGCTGCTCAAGCCTGCAAGATACTTGGATCGATAGTCGAATATTTCCTTTCCCTTTCGAATCTCGGTAGGCGGGAGGGCTATGCTTTGGTCCTGCTCATCACGCAACACTATACAGGAAAACTCCTTGCCATCCAGAAACTCCTCGACGACCAGTTCATATTCCTTGTGGAGGCCTTGCAAAGTAATTGGAAGAGCATTACTTGCAAAGTGCTTTTCCAGATGCATCTGCAAGGGTACAGGATGATCGAAAAGAGTTTGACCAATCAAGAGTGGTAGACCGATGCCTTCTCTTAGGTCGATCATGGACTGCAGGAAGCTGTGTTTGTTTTTTGTATTGGTCCACTCCTCCAGGGTGATGGTTTTGAGGAAGAGTGCTTTTTCGCAATTGGATACAAAGGTCTGTAGATCATCTGCGGACTGCATGCTGACGCCGATGGAGGAGCCCTGACAAGCAGGGCGGATGACAAAGGGCAGTTTCACTTTTTCTACTGCTTGCTTGAAGAAGGCTTTTTTGTCTTCTTGCTGCATCCATTGATCTCTCTTGATCACATAGTTGGCTGGCGTTTCGAATCCGGCCTTCTGCATCATGTCTTTTTGAAAGACCTTGTTCATGCCGATGGAGGAGGCCATTATACCAGAACCTGTGTAGGGAATGCCTTCTCGTTCCAACATGCCTTGGAGGATGCCATCTTCTCCCATAGCACCGTGTAGGGCGAGGAAGGCGATGTCGATATGCTGTTTTAGCTCCTCCAGTGCCAATGGCTGGCCGATCTTTTCCAGCATTTGCCTTAGCTCTTCCGGGCTGGATTTGCCAGTGGATTCTGCATAGATTTGAAAGGGATCGGTTCCTTTGGGCAGGTCTTCTGCCGGGGGATAGAAATCTCGGATACTGCCTTTGTAGACATATTGCCAATCAAGCAGGACGAGTTGACCAAAGCTATCCATAAAGATGGGTACTGGCTCAAATAAGTCTCTGTCAAGATTGTCGTATACGGTTCTTCCTCCTGCAAAGGAAATTTCCCTTTCGCGTGAGATTCCACCAAAGATGATCCCTACTTTCATGGCTGCAAAAATAGTAAAATGATAGCGGGCAATTGGCTTGATTGAATGAGATAAGGGCTGCTGAGTGGTGCTGGGCCCAATTATGATCACCACATGCAGCAATATAACGCGCCAATGCCAAGCATTGATCTCTTGGGAGGAATCTTTTTTGCTACGTGTTTGATTGGTGAATCTTAGCCCTGATAGAAGCGGTATGCAGGCAGCCTGCAGAGGACTGAGTGTGCCTGTAATGAAGGCTCGGAGCGCAGGCGGAGAGACTTCAGTACAGGATACACGAAGCC
>JAHDDV010000514.1 GCA_020629205.1 Chitinophagales bacterium
GTGATGGTGATGACATCTGCGCCGGGAGGGCAGATAACGAAAGTGTAGTCTTCGTTATGCTCGTAAAGGACCACCTCATCATCGGAATTACCCAGGTCGCTGTCTGTCAGGAAGCCTGTACAGTCTTCAACAGTTTCATCTCCAAAAGTGTATTCTGTTTGTGCTTGAGCCGAAATTGAAATCACTAGATAAAGCAGTAGCAGTACTAGTGGACTTTGCTTGATCGAGAAATTTAGATTCATCATTTGTGCACGGTGATTTGTGGTGATTGAATGCGGTTACTCCAGTTTCCTGCTCTATCGCGTAGTCGGATTTCATAGCTTACCGACTCTTGCTCGGCATTGCCCAGTACAAAGGTGTTTTTCAATTCGATGACCAGATCCCCAGTCAGCTTTAAGCTTGATCCTTCAGGAGCCAGGGGCAGGATATGATAGTAGTCTGGCTCCAGGAGACGATTGTCAAGCACCTCTAAATCATATTGATTGGGGTCATGACTTCCGATGTCCCCCTCTTTGTCCTGAAACTGCAGGGTGAGCCAGATTTTTTCCTGAAACTCCTGTACTGTTGTTGGCTGGATGTCGGTTAGCCGAATGAAGGGTACAGTGTCGTATGCTGGATGTTCTTTTTCGCAGGAGCCGATCAGGATGGAAGTCGTGATCAGAAATCCGGCAAGAAAGCGTCTTGTTGCTGTATGCAGACTGGTAGTCATCATCCGTCGATTGTATTTAAGGCCCCTGCATTGATCCAGGCCTTGATGTCTTCGATATATTGTGCTTGCTTAGCTGGCCAATCTGAATCTGGTTCTACTGCCAGTGGCATGAGTCCAGAGCTATTTTCAAGATCTTGTTCCAGTCGATAAATCAGCATCGATAGGTTGGCCGCACCAGCTTCTACCCGTAAAGTTCGGTCGCCGTTTGGGCCCGGTTTGCTTGCCAGATGTCCCACTGTAGTATTGTAAGTACTTTGCGGAGTTCGGAAATCTGGTTCGAAGCTTCCGTCGTGGCAGCCGGAGTTTGCACAGGTGGGAAAGAGCACATCCTGGTGCAGTCTCAACAGGCTTTGCGCTGGGAGCTGGCTGGTATCCACTGTCTCGACAGGATAGACCAAATCGTCATAGGGGTTCTCTGGTTCTTCCTTGCTGCATTGCAGCAGCAGGAGGGAGAGCAAGAGTAAGGTGCAAATCTGCTTTATCATGGTACTATAGTTGAGGTATTTGCTGTTGTCCCAAGTGGACTAATTACATCAGGTCAAACAGCGATTGATTATTGTAAAGAAGGCCGGCATTGATTACATCCTGTTTTATTCCCATGGCTTCTGCGATGGTCAGTACGCACTGAGCCGTATTGCCGACAGGATTTCCTTCGCTTCCAATTACTCTTCCACCTTCAATCTCAGGGCCTGCTATAAGGCACCAATTTCTAAAAGCGTTTTCATCGGAATGGTCATAGGCGTACCAGTCATTGAGATCTTGTAAGACATTGGGTTCAAGGTTCCGACCGTGCTCAGGGGCTACGACCAGCATGGTATTTCCCGCCATTTCCGGAATGCTCTGGATGAAGTTCCATAGGTGACCAATAGCATGATCCGCACTGTGTAAGGCCTTTAGGTAATCGGTGAAATTAGAATGGCAGGCATCAACCTCACCCATATTTAGGGCCAGCATTTTTGGCTTGAACCAATCCAGCACTTCGCAAGCATATCCCACGGTCATCCCATCTCCGTTACTCACAGTAGGTGGCATGCGCAGTGGATTTCCCAAACCATTCTTTCTAGCAAATGTGCTATCCATGAAGTCTTTGATGTTTTCCCTTTCTTCTTCTGTGTTTTTTATACCTGGAATAGGGGCCCCGCTTGTCAGAAAGCTCTTGTTCAGGAAGTCTCGCATCTCAAGGATGGCATTGCGTTCATCGGCATGATAGTCTTTGGCGTAGGCAAGAAACTGTTCGCCAGCATCTCCAAAGCATAGGGATGGAGCCAGGAAGTTTGCGCCGTGCTGGGCACCGTAAGTTTGATTTGCGCTGTAGTTCAGCAAACTGGTAGAGTTTCCAATCCTATTACCTATAAACCAGGTGTCGGTTGCTTTCAGGCCCTTGTGCCTTCGAAGGTATTCGAAGATGGTAGGATTGTATGGCCGATCGCGCAATCCCTGGGTGATTTGATAGTTGCCACTCAATAGGCTGCTTTGGCCCGAGAAGTGGCTGGCTGTATTGCAACGTGCTTCTTGAAAGAGTGTTCCCTGCTGTTGCAGGCTCTGACCGAGAATACGCGGAATCGGCTGACCTCCCTCGGTCTCTCCCTCAACTGTGGTTCCGTAGGCAATTTTCCTTTCCGGAGCTGTTCCGTCGAGAAGATTATAAAGGATATTGCCTTCAATATCCAGATCATCTTCTGCAAAGACGTTTTGGCTATCAGCCAGATATCGCTTTCCTACAGATTCCTGATGGCGGACCCCGCCTGAGAAGAGTACAAATACTACATGCTCAGCAAACCCTGATGTGGTTTTTGCGGAGATGGTCCCTGAAGGCAGTATGTAAGGAAAGGCCAAAGTGCCAAGGCTGCTGATGGCTGTCTTCTTGATAAATTGTCGTCTTTTCATGATCTTCTTTGTTGGATTTTGTTAGGCAAATTCTTGATGGTGATTTCAATAGAATTGATACTCATTGGAAACAGCAAAGGAGAAGTAGACCATGTCTGCTTTAATGTCTTCATTGCTTTCAATGTAATTGAGGAAATA
>JAHDDV010000085.1:0-13069 GCA_020629205.1 Chitinophagales bacterium
ACCAGAAACCAGAAACCAGAAACTAAGGTCCAAAAACCGTCAATTCCGTTCAAAGATACAATACTGGCAAACACTATGGCCTCGGGCTTTTCTCCTTCTTGGTGCGCGGCCGAATGCATTTGCAATCTAGCCCCGGGTGAAGCGGAACGAAGTGCCTGCATGCCGTGGCGAAAGCCAGCCAATAGTGGCTCCGACGAAGGAGGAGACGATAGTGGCTGAGCTGTAGCAGGCAGGCAGGTGCTGAGTATTAGCGGAACACGGGTAGACAGCCAGCGCGAACGAACTAGCTGAGCTCCAAAAAAATATGGAATCATCAATCTGCCTGGATAAATCTCATGACCACTTTACCCTCTTTCGATTCTAGGGCAAGGAAGTAGATGCCGGAAGAGAAATGCGAAAGATCTAGTAGTTTCTCCCCAGATCCAGGAGGATTGTCCAGCCTTTGTTCTAAGATGCGACGACCATTGACGTCTTCGATGTATAGCTCCAGTGGCCTGTGCTGGCTACGATATTTCAGGAGCAAATCATCTACCACGGGATTGGGTTGAATGGAGAGGATAGCAAGTCCTGGGATCGAGCAGTTTGGACAATTTTGATTGGCAATAGGGCCGTCGTCGGGATCATCGGCATTGAGTACGAAGCCAATGGGCGTAAGACAGGAAACGGAATCAACCGCGGCTGATCCCAGACCATCCCCATCCGAATCGATGTACCAGGTAAGGGGACCGGGTCCATCACAGGAACCGCATTCGTCGAGCACTGCAGTACCATCACAGACACCCAGGCAATCATATATATTTGAAGCGCAATTATCATTATTATCATTGCTATTTGCGACGAAGCCTTCAGGTTGGTCGCAATCCACCAAGGCGATCAAGGGGCTGCCAAGGCCATCGCCATCCGTATCTATGAACCAAAGCGTCGGGCCGGGGCCTTCGCAAATTCCACAAGCATCAGTGTTGGCAGTACCATCGCAAATGCCGTAACAGTCGATAGCGTTGGAAGCACAGTTGTCGTCCATGTCATCGGCATTGCTGACATAACCTACCGGGCCTTCGCAAGCGATTTCTTCTACGGCCAGATTGCCAAGACCATCCCCGTCTTCATCGATGTACCAGGAAATAACACCGGGACCACCGCAGACCCCGCAGGCATCGATCTCGGCACCGCCACCACAAACACCATTGCAATCATATACACCTTCAGCACAGCCGTCGTCATAATCGTACCAGCTTTCCACATAGCCATCTGGCTGGTCGCAAGCTGCCATACTAACATTCGGATTTCCATGACCATCTCCATCGAGATCCTGATACCAGATTATCAAGCCGCCACCGCCACAGACACCACATTCGTCGAGCTCCAGAAAACCCTCGCAGATACCAGCGCAATCGAAAGTATTGCTAGTGCAATTGTCATCTGTATCATTGAGATTGGCAACGTAGCCATCGGGCGGATCGCATGACTGCAGCAGACTTTGAGGATCACCGAGACCGTCATTGTCTGCATCGGCAAACCAATTGATTTGCTGATTGAGCGGGATGTTTTGGGTATGTACCTCAATGCAGGAACCATAGCCAATGGTGTAGCTAATCTCGATCTCATAAACAGCAGCTACTTGCGACAAATCGAGCCAACCTTCTTCGCTGATACCCGGCCCGGAGAAAGTACCTCCGGACTGCTCAGGCATCAATTGGATGGGATCAGACAGCGGGCAGAGCGCCTGATCCGGAGCAGCGAAACTGGCATTGGGAACATCGTAAACGACGGTGGAATGTAGCACCGCTTCACCATTCAATTCGTAGCGAATATCGATGACCGAGCCAAGTAATGCTGTAGGCACTTGAGCGGGGTCGAAAATATTGCCAGATACGCCTGGTCCTGAGAAAGTGCCTCCATCAGATTCTGGTACTAGCATAAGGGCATTGTCTGCTACGCAATAGCTTTGCTGCAGCCCTTCGAAATCGGCATTCGTATTTAGACTTTCGGTACTGGCATCGGCTTCGAATTGATAGGCTTCCCTATTGCCCACGCTATCTGTGGCGAGGGTAAAGAAAACATAATTTAGCAATGGATCACCTTCAAAAGTAAAGGGAGTGTTGACCATGTCCGGCACATATTCTTCGAAGTGCTCATCATCCTGAGATACAAATAATGCGCAAGTCTCGAAGCCTGCACCAATGTCACTAGCTTGCCAGTGAATGTCATATATCCCTGCTGACTGTTGCGTTACTTCCATAATATTGCTTACTGGGTCATCTGCATCTATGGTATTGAAGATGGTAGGCGTGAGAATCGGTTCATTGTCATCGAAAATGATTTGAGCATCGGCAAACAGGGTATCGCCAGTGAGGGAAGATTGCAGTGGACTGACTTTGAAAGTCACATAACCCTCTCCCCTACCAATAGCCTCATCGATCGTAGTTGTATCATTAACGGGCAGGAAACCGAGATTAGCTTGCTCAGGTGGCAGGCCGGTGAGCGGATCAACAGATTCGAGAATCCAGAAGGCACGATGATTGGCAATATCAAGACCGGCGGTGACATTAACTGCTACTCCCAGTGAATCCGATACATCTACCTGAGTGGTGTAGGTGGCTGATCCCTGAGGCACTTCAAAATTAAAGCTACCGAAGCCGAAGTTTTGCAATTCGAAACTAAAGATATTTACATTGTCATCGAAGGGGTGATAGATATAGACATTTTGCGCTGGTGCAGTTGCGAGCACCGGATCATTTTCAAATCTGATTCTGTAGTCAACTTGGTCATTTACTGAAACCCACCTTGCCGGACCTATACCTTTAGGGCCTTGTATATCATTGGGATCCATTGAGCCTACCCTGGGGATCTCAAACTCAAAACAATCTCCATCTACTCCGATTGCAATACTGGCTGGGTCACATTCACAATCTTCCTCCTCTTTGAACATCACAGTCGTACTCGCAGATGCGAGAATACAATCGTCTTTTTTAAGCTCATAAGTGTAAACTCCATTCGAGGTCGCCTCCGCTGATTTCCCCTCGAAGTTGACCATTAGCGCTCCATCAAGATACCAAAAGTGTTTTAAGTTCGGATCATCAGTATTACCAGTTTGGGAGCTAATCTCAGCAAAGAGATCCGTCTTGCGCTCATTGTCCGGGCAAATTTCAATTTCACCACCCCCAATGATGTTTGCTTCATACTCGCTCAACTCTACGGTGATTTCATGGGCGGAATCAAGGCTACGTCTTCGGGAGGGAGAGAACTGCCCCTGGGAATTTCTGAGGGGCAATTGTGTATAGCTTCTTTGACCTGAATCTCTATCTGAGTCGTCAAATCCCTCCAGTTCATTTCCAGCAAGGTCGACGGCCTCGACTTCCAAAACCCAATCCCCGTCTTCCATATGCTCGCAGATCCAGTCAGCTGGAATCACAACACTCCAGAGCATGCCATCCGTGTTTGCCACTGCTCCAAAAGCCTGAGTGGCGTAGCTAAGGGAGCCTTCCTTTTGTTTTAGCTTCATGCTAAGCTCTTTCATCCGTTCTGAGAAAGTTAGCAGGATTGTCAGATCACCCTCGCCTTCAAAATCTTCCTTGAGTAATTCGTCAAAACTCAAGTCACCATTTTGGGGATTGCCACTGGAATAGGTCCATTCTGCAGCATAGAATTGCTGCCCATCATCTTCCATCTCCACACGCTGGAGAAAGGGCATGAAGTTGTCCACCAAAACTTCTCTGGTTTCTACTTGCTCATGCAGTAAATCTCCTAAGATTACATTGATCTTGTAATGTCCATCCTTGAATTTTGATTGCTTGTTCACTCGACTTTTTGCGCCGTTTGAGGAATATCCATTGGGGCTTGTTTCAGATGAGTTTGCATTTGTGCGCCAACATTGCTCTTTATCGAGATTGGAATGTTGACCGGTCAGGCCTTTGGCATTTGTGACAATGAAGTTTAGATAATGTGGATAGTATCCAGTAGGTTCATTGGCAATCATATGCTCCGGCCGTCTGTCTATCAATGCATCCTGGACGTCTTGTGAGGCGTTGGTAATTAGCTCACTAATGAAATAATGCTCACTAAGCAGCTCGTAGGGTGCATCTTGTGATCTCACACTCTCCACCCATTCTTCCTCATTCAGGTAATCTATCCAGTAGGCAATGTTTGCTGGATTTTGAAAAGGCAAATCCTCACTTTGCTGATCAGCTACTTCTGCTACAATATCAAGATCACCAAATAAGATTGTTTGGCCTTCAAATGTAATTTCGGGTAAATCCACATTTTGGTGTGGACCCTTCAAGAAATAGATCGTCTTACCATCTTCATCGAGATCTTGTAATCCGGGCGTATTGTTAAATGGATCTGCAAAATCTTCTACATGGTCCTGAAAGAAAGACAATGGGTGGAAAGATTCGTTGTTGTCTGTCAGATTTTGCCAGTAGTGCATATGAGTATGGCTATACACGGAAGGCCAGGCTCCCACACCCGACCAAATATTCCCTAGTTGATCGCCGGGCTTCACACTAGTTTGAAGCATCAGTGCAGGGTTTATGTTTTGCAGATGCCCCAGCTGAATTAGTCTGGTGCCCATATAGTTTAAGAGTGCCAGATCCACAGACTGGCTAAATCCTGTCGTTTGCGTTGGGAGCGATAATACCCTAGCTCCTATCGGCGCTACTACGCACTCATTGGCTATACTCTCCTGCCCGTGGATGTCCAAACCTTCGTGAAAAATAAGCTTGCTCGTCACATAAGGTTGATTGAAGTTGTGCATTATATTGAGATCAACACCACTTGAGCAGTTTCCCCCTCGTACCGGCCAATCAACCCCAAACAGGTTTCCAAGGACATTGCTGGTATTCCAGTTTGTCCCTGAACCCACACGAACTTGAAACTCGTATTCAACAAATGCAGGGAAGGGACCAGTCATGCCTACAGCCAGTCCCCCTGTGACAGCAACTGGCAGAATTGGTTGCCAGTTTGACCAAGCTCCCCCTTCTTCCCTTTGCCTGATTTCAAAATTTACACCTATCAGTTGGGGAGAGTTGAAAACCACTTTGAACTTGCCATCTGAATAATCCGGAAGTACATTGGTGATGTTGGGAGCTTGAGCTACAACAAGTATGGAATGTAGCAGTGCAACGCAGCACAAAAAGAGTATGAGTTGAATTTTTTTCATGGCAATGCTACTTTGTGAAGACAAGATCAAATTCTTGTGCATGATCAAGAATCATTCTTAGAGTCCCTTCCCTTTTACTAATCAGGCGGTATGGTTGCCGATAAACAATACCTTCAAAAGACCTTGACATGATAAGCTCTCCCGTCTGATAATCTATGGCTTGCATATGATATCCAGCCCCATGGACATCAGCTGCAAACAAGAAGAAAACCTGCTCTTCCACAAGTTTGCTAATTGAGCTGTATCCAAGCGGGTAGCCACCCAAGTGCCCCTCTGCGAATACCTGAAAGTACGTCTGCACGTTTCTAATCTGCCACTTATCGGCGGTCAAGAGTACAAAGCGCTCCGGATTGACAAACTCCAGGTGTTGCACGGTTTGCGGATTATGATATTGCTGCAAAAGCCTGCCCTCCCGATCAAAGGCATGTAGCTCAGACCCCATGGCTTCAATCTCCGGGCTTATGAATGCTGCCAGCAAGGTTTGGGAATCAGGGCTTAGTTCCAGGTGCGTAGGTATCTTATTGGTCTCCAGTATTCTTGCCCATCTAAAATTGCCATTGCCATCAAACTTCATCAACTGCTGCTTGCCGGTCAAATCCGGATTAGGGCATTGACCTAGAAAATATACATTTGCCTCATCATCAATCGTAAAGGCATAGGGAGGCAGCACAGCCGACTTCCATTGCTTCAGCATTGTCCCTGATTCATCGTAAACATGTAGGTCTACGCTTGCGGGCTTGCAGACTCGAAAGTCGCCACCAAAACTGATGATGCGACTTCCATCACGTGATATTATCAATTGATTGAGCGGATTGTCAAGTTCGATATCCCGATCAGCAAGATGAATGGTCATGAGCCCTGAGAGATCCGATCTACTCATAGCCCCCACCATATCTCGATTATTGTCAAGTATGAACAATTGCTGCTCCTCTTCGGTCAGAAGCCTGCTTTCCGTGGCCGTAAAGATCTGGGCCTCTGCTTCCAGGGAGCAAAGGCATACCAATATCAGGATCAAGTATTTTCTATTCACCATGTTGCTATTACTTTTTGATCCTCACTCTCAGATCCTCGGAGGAATACAGATAAAAGGTACGGGAGACAAGAGCCCCAGGGCGCAAGATATCCTCTGGTCCGTCAATTTCATGGAACCGAAGTTGAAGACTTGTCGCGGTAGATTCTGAAACTAGTTCATTATCCAGAGAGATTGGCGCAGCTTCCATGCTTAGTATGGTCCTTTCCGGCACTGGCATATCGATGTTCCCATCATTGGCAAAAGAAAGTGTTACTGGTACAACTCTGTTTTCCCTTATCTCCTCAGGATAACTGAGATCATACAACAGTATAGGCGCTGTGCCTTGCACCACTGCAAAACCATCTTCCAAGGTGGCGGTTTCTCCACTTTCCTTTTCAAGGATCAAATCATAGCTGCCCAGTGCAACTCCGTCCAGGTCGAAGCGCACAAATAGTCGATTATCATCTGCAGGGATAATCTGTTGGTGATCGATACTCCCGAGACTTGAGCTATTCAAGCTGGCAGCCGTGACCCCTTCAAGACGGAACCCAGACACACGGATTGTGACCATTCCGGTGTTGCCTCCTTCTGAAGCCTGCAAATCCGTAATCTCAAAAAATCGAATTTCTGCCAAAAGGTCAATCTCTTGACTCATCTGCTGTCCCTGCTCCCCATATACCAGTAGATAGTATGTTCCAGCCTGAAGATCATTTTGAATCAGCTGTTGATTGCAGGCGAGTCCAAAGTCAAAAGCAGTGTCATGTGCCACTCTGCTTGGCACCTCTTCGTAGGAGAGATACAACTCGTTGTTACAAGTTTGCAAGTCAGTAGTCAAGCTTATGAGCAGTGTCTCACCTTCTAATGCTTCCGGTATTTCTATCTTATAGTAGAGCGAAGCTTCATGCTCAATGCTGGTCCCAACAATCGTTTCCAAAGGCAGAGCTGGTACAGTGATGTCTATTGTTTCCTCCGAAATCAGGATATTGTTATCATTGTTTGACTCGTAGATAGCATCGAGCAAGTCGGTTCGGGCGATTACATGATATTCGCCAGGAACTACAGCTGGCAAAGTAAGCGATGTGCTTTGCTCTATGCTAGCCAAAGGTCCAAGTTGCAAGTCGCCCTCATATACATCAAGCAGCAGATCATCTTCATCAAGTACTTCATCTTCGGAGAGATACAAGGCATCGCGTCGACTTCCTTCGGCAGGATTAATGGCCTCATTGCGCAAAGTCCAGGCTATATCAATTGCTGTATTGGCCTCAGCCTGCGATGGAAAACTGAGCTCTGATACTGTTAGGTCTGATGGACCGGGTAGCAAAGCCTGTATTGGGAATATTTGAACATTGTTTTCCTCGCCACTGGCTTCGTACTCGGCATCCGTTGGATCCAATACCAGAATTACTGCGTATTCTAGTTCTTGCCCTTGTGGCAAGTTGATTTGCAGACTGCCAGTATAACTCTCGTCTACCGCAAGGTCTCCACTGTGATTGATATAATCCTGCAATTCATGATCGGCATATTCAAAATCCTCCGACAGATATACGCTAGCTTGCCAGGCGCCACTCAAAGTGACTCCCGGGCCTTCATTTCGCACGGTAAAATCGATTTGTACCGGTTGGCCGGTCATACCAGTTTCTGGAAGCATTACCTGATCAAAAACCAAATCCGGCGGTGGTAAAGCATCTATAGACAAGCTGTACGCTTCATCATTTTGGTCTTTCCATATCCAATAATTATTGGATCGATCTGAATCATTTGTCTCCTCCCTATGATCAGCTACCAACAACAAATGATAGTCTCCGGATATGCTAAAGGGAACATCAAATGCACCCGTATTAGAATAGCTGGAACCCAGACTAAGCGCTGCTGCAGATGGCCACTCTTTTACAAAGAGATCACCGGAATCATACACTGTATCTTCAGACAAATACAATCCATCGTACCATTGTGCCTGCTCCCAGTAAGCTGGATCGCTTCCTGCGTTGATCACCGTCCAACTCAGCCCAACTTCTTCATCCGACACGGCATCAAGCGGATTCCATTCTGTAGTGCTCAAGCGCAAATCTGGTGGTTGAGGGCAAGCAGCAAGGATGGCATCACTACGGCTGATATTGTTTTCCTCACCGCCATGCTCATAAATCTCATCCGAAAAATCGGATTGCACATATACGTATACATCTGCATTGTTTAATCCAGGTGTTAAAGAGGAAAGCATAGGTATCAGGACCTCTGTTTCCACAGTCACAGTAGAACCAGCAGGAATGGACAAATCCTGTTGTACATATCGCAGGAAAACTACTTCAGAAGTATCCCAATCAGGATATTCCGACAAGTAGAGATAGTCTGCCCAGGGATGATCCGTTTCGGTATCTCCGGCATTAGTAATTTCATAACTCAGCCCATAGTTCTGTCCCGCAAGCAGACTGGAAGCATCAAGCTGAATATTGCTCACTATCAAATCCGGAGAAGGACTTAGGTCAATGTTTATCATGGCAGCCATGCTGTTATTCTGTTCATTAGCTGCCTCATACACTCCGTTTTCATCATCCACTACTACATGCACAAAATGTTCACCAGACAATCCATCCGGCACCCGAATCTTCATTGTTCGGCTAATGTTAGTCTGTTGATCAAGGCCGTGATAATACTCAAAACGATCAGCGGCAATAGCCGTGCTGGTATCAAGAACAGTGCTGTTGCTAAAGTAAAAAGCCTCTACCCAAAGCGAATTGACTAAATCGCCTGGGCCATTGTTTTGCAAGGCATAACTGATATCGATGCTATCTCCGCTCATGACCATTTCAGGAAGCTCCAGGTCACTTGGCTGCAAATCAGGACTCAGGATTTCAATGGCCGCAGATCGGCTTAAGTTATTCTCATCAAAAGTATATTCAAATATCTGTAAACCGGCATCGGCCTCAATAAAAACAAACTGATCCTCAGCCCCCCAAACGGGCATCTTAACTGCCTGTTGTACTTCCATGCTTTCTCCTACTTCCAAAGCCGCATCCAGTGCACTTCCGACACTGAAACTGGCCAAAGAATCGACGAGTTCCAACTCATCATAGACCCAAAGGCTGTCGACGCGAAGGGCCTCCAAAGGCACTGCCGAACCTCCTTGATTCAGGACTGTATAGCTTACATCCACATATTCTGAATTGCTTGCAGATTGAGGAACGCTGATATTGTTAATCACCAAATCCGGGGGCGGACTTAGGAAAATCTCCATTGCCTCGCTGACCAAGCCGTTGTTTGCAGTGAAGACCGCTTCATACACCTCATCTTCTCTATCCGTTATTAAGTGCAGATAGTAATTGCCCACAATGCCATCTGGCAAAAGTATTGTCGTATCTACTTGATATTGTTGCCCGACCTCCAATAGCCCTTGATGCTCCAGCTCTAGCATTAAGGATGCAGTACTGTCCCAGACCATCGATTGTGACAAATAGATCGCGTCCATCCATTCGTCTTCATTTGTAATTGCTTCTCCTGCATTTTGTACGATCCATGATAGATCGATTGTAGTCCCACTAAAAGCATTACCCGGCACCGTAAAATCCTGGGGGGATAAATCGGCAGGTGGCAGTGCCTGAATATTGATTGGAAAAGCCTTGGTGTTATTATTCTCCTGCCCTTCACTTACCTCTGTATAGTAATCGGCATAGAAAATCACAAACCATTCACCAATAGGTGTGAAGTCCAATTCTACAAAACCAGTCTGACTATATGACTCACCACCAGACAATGCATTGAGGTTGTTTACGCCTCCAATCAGCAGGTCTTGACTATCAAAGAGCGAATCGCTAGACAAAAAGATCACATCATACCAGGTAGCAGAGCTAGTGCCTACAGTACCTACATTACTAGTGGTGTAGCCCATCACCAAAGGCGTCCCGGAAAAAGGACTCTCATTCATCTGCAAATCACTGATCACCAAATCCGGCAGGCCAGGATTACCAGTCTCTGAAAATACAAAAGACAGTGTTTCTGATTCAATCATGCAAGAACCCGAATGTGCGACAACCTTCCAATGGTAGCTCGCCTCATCTTCCAGACCAAAGGCAGACAATTCATAGGAGGGCTCCAACAGATCATGTGCAAATGGCGTATCCGGAATCGGATCACCTTGCTTCCAATAGAAGAAGTCATAGCTAATCGCGTTATTGACTGCAAACCAGGAAAACTCCTCGTAGCCTGTTTGCACAAAACTGCCCTCAAGGGGACTCATCGAAGTAATCGGCCCAAGTTCATAGCCATTCGAAACCGTGGCTAGCAAGCCATTGTTGAGCACATTCTCCTCTCCTTCATATTCGATATCCACCTCCAAGGCAAAGTCTCCCGAAGACGAGAACTGAAATGATTCGTCGAAAGTAAATTCAACTTCTCCCTGAGCTGGTACTGTTAGGTCATCGACAAACTGCGAAACAAGGTGCCCTTCCAACTCATAGGATAAATCAAAACCAACTGCAGGATCAGTACCAAAATTACTAATCAGCACAGTCAACGAAACTGGCTCAGTCACTGCACATAAATCCAATTCAGGAGCAATCAATTCTGCAATCAGCAAATCCACATCTGCATTCCCGGTTTCACCAAACTCATCAGCTCCAATATCCGGAGTTACCGGATCACGAGCATCTCCATCTATATCAAAAGCCACCTCTGTGAGTGGCCTGCCAGTACCATCCAATATTGGATTCACACTTCGCAGATCAGTGCTGGAGTTAAACTGAGGATTGCTTTGATGTGAGCTAGCGTCGATCTCGTATTCCAAGGTCCAGTCGTCTATACTATTGTACTCATTTCCACCTGCCTTAAATGTAATAGGCCCATCTGTGTAGTAGATATTATGATCTATTTTCGGCTCCAAACCCAGGTAAGCAGAAGCCGCTCGAATAGCAGGACCTCCAGCTGCATGCCACAACACATTATTGTAAATTCTGAAGTCGCCTGAATCATCCAGGAGCATAGCTGCCTGAGCAGTTTCTGAAGTCACAACAAATGAATTATGCGCTATCAAGGCCTCATCCACTTGTACAATGTCAATTGCCTGGCCTCCATCTATTCCTCCTACAGAAACCATGTTATTTGAGATCAAGGCCATAGTCCCTTCTTCGGCTACACTATATGTCAATATTCCAGTGCCAAAGTTCTCAGCATAAATCTCATTCGCATTCACAAGCACCTCATCGCAGACCCAATTCTCCACAGCGACATCCAATTCATCTCCAAAGGTACTTTCGATATAGTTCTCTTCAACCACAAAATTTGCTTGTCTGGAGGTTTGAATTACCGACTTATTTTGATTGACAAATGTGCTGGAGCGAATCGTATTAGCCACATACCGCCTCGAATCAAAGGCAGCCCAAAGAGAATAGCCAAGTTCTATCGCAGAGCCACCGTTGAGAAAATAACAGTCTTCCACCAAAAGATAATTGGTAGCCAAGTCAGTTTCATCTTCAAAATCTTCCGCAAAAATCAATTCGCCATAGGATTGTTCAGGGCCTTCAAAATAGCAGGCACGAAAAGTCAGATGATCAGTCCCCGGCGTCAGATGGACAGCTGCTCCATCCTCGGTCAAAGTTCGAAATCCAATACCCTCAAAAGTGAGATGAGACAATCCATAGATCGCCACCACAAACTCATCAATATTGTCGAAGGTATTTTCGTACTCATACTCTATGATCGCAGCTTCCGCATTCCCCGATTCAGATCTAAAGGTCAGTGTATTGGTTTCAGACAGTCCAGCAATTGTGTTAAAGAACAACTGTTCCTCATAGACTGCATCCCTCACATCGAAGGTCACAGCAGCTTGCATACCCTCTGACTCAAGAGCAGCAATCGCTTCTGTAAAATTATCATAATCGGGAAAGAGGCCGCCGATTGTGTAGTTTCCCTGAAGGGCCTGGGCAAGGCACTGCCCGGATGCACCGAGCAGTAGCAAAGCAATACTCAGCAAGATTAGTGGGGTAAGTTCTCTCTTCATACCAAAACTATTTTACAAAAACAGCTCGGTGGCAGGCTCATTAGTACTCTTAAGTTAGGGAAATCACCTGAGAAAATTGAACAATATCATTAATAAAAGAAAGTTACGAATTGTGACTATTGAATATCAGGAGCTTAGGCTAAGATTCTTCTTGGGAGAAAGTATCCATATTCACGAGCAAGCTTGCAATACAAGGCAAAAAAATCCTTGTAATCCGCGAAAAAATCCGCGAAAAAATCCGCGATCCTAAATCAGCGTTCACCCATAATACCCTTCAAATTATTCAGGCCCGTCTGAAGATCATCTCCGATCATCTTCTCGATGCCCATTAATGGAATCATGATGTTCATTGGATAATCCATATGGCCATCAAAACTCCAGGTGACTTTTGTTTGGTTGGGACCAGCCACTTCGGTGGCCATGTAGGCTTGCTCGGTCGACTCGAATGGACGGAAGAATCGCAGCTCAAAATCGATGCGCTCGCCTTCAACGATGCGTTTGATTTCCTGCTCACCCGCTCCGACGTCATCTTGCTGGCTGTCCCAGGCAGATACAAATCCGACGGTGCCGTCAGTGCCTCGGAAGGATGTCTTCATGTTTGGATCCATAGACGCCCATTTGCTAAACTTCTCTTGATTCTTCAGGTACTTGATGTAGTTGAAGACCTCTGCATTGGGCTTGTTCACCGTTACGTGTTTGGTGACTGTGTATTCCTTCTTTATGAAGATGGCAGCAATCAATGGAATGGCTATCAGAATGGCCAATAGCAGCAGGATTCTCTTAAGGATTTTCATAGCTGTAGTGTTTGCGGTTACAAATAGCTATTTTCAAGATAGGAATTTCTTAGGAATGCCTAACAATAAGGGGGCAAAAAGTTGTCTGGTGTTTTTAGTGTCCAGTGTCCAGTGTC
>JAHDDV010000085.1:13169-17118 GCA_020629205.1 Chitinophagales bacterium
AGTGTCCAGTGTCCAGTGTCTAACGGTGATTACGGTAATCATCTCACTAGCAGAGCAAAGAAAATAATTCTGAAAATTCCGCGAATTCTGAAATTCCCTTACAGGGGTAGAAAGGAGAAAGAAAAGCCAGCAAGGACTACTTATCCATCACCCAACCAAGACCGAATCCTCATGCGTAAACAGCACCCCAAAATCCTCTAGCTCCTTCAACACAGGCTCATATACTTCCGGCATGATCGGAATCTTCACTCCCCGCGATTTGATCTTACCTTGAGAGAGCAACTTCACCATGATGCCCAGTGGCCAACCTACGGTGTGCGCCATAGCCGTATTTTCCGCATCTTGACCCTTTACAATCAGATTGGCTTTGTAGCGGTGTGTCTCCCCATTGAGCTCGTAGTCGATGATGTGTAGCATCACGATCATGTCCTTATCCTGCGGTTCCAATTTCCACTTCGGCTCTAAGAGGTCTTTGAGTATCTCTGCAGGACTGGCATTCTTGAGCGGAATCTTGACATTGTCGAATAAGCCTAGCCAGGCTAGTTTGCTCATGGTCTCATGGCTGGTGTCGATATCGAGAAAATCCGCCAGGTTTTCTCGAAGGCTCTTTCCGTTCTCTGTCTTGGGAAGGAAGGCCTCTAGCAGGTCATTGTAGGTCAATTGATCTGCTCCCACGATGGGGAAACCATTATCCGTCCAACCCAATTTGACGAAGGCATTCCAGGCATCGCAGTAACCCTGTCGGCGCATGGTCCCTCTAATGAAGGTTGGAATGTTATTCAACTCGTATTTATCCAAGTAAATGATAGAGTCGCGATTAGCATAGACTTCGAAAGCACCGTAGTCGGCAATATTGTAAGTTTCGTAGAGCGAAAACAAGCGGTTGTATGGCACATACTTTCGCTTGTTGTCTTTGAGGTATTGGGCTGTGCCCTGACCAGCCAGCACCACATTAATCGGTGACCAGGTGAATTTGTAATTCCAGGGATTGTTGTCGGACTCCGGGGCGATCAGTCCACCCGTGAAGGAACGAATAGCAGTAATATTGCCACCACGATTTTCAATATCATGTACGATCTGTAAGGTACTCATGTGATCGATACCAGGATCAAGGCCCATCTCTCCCATAAACAAGAGACCAGCCTTTTCGAAGTCTTCATTCATCGAGACATCCTCTTTCGACACATAAGAAGGTGTAATAATGTGCCTGCCAATTTTGAGGCAAGCTTTAGACACTTTTGGATGTAGAAAGGCTGGCAATAGACTCACGATGATATCGTGATCACGAATGAGTTGCTCCTTTCGCTCTTCTTCCTCAACATCAAATCGGATCGCGTGTCCGCGATCAAATCCTTCGACTTTATGCCGGGCCAGTTCGATGTCCCGATCTCCTACTGTGACTTGCCAATCTTCCTGCTCGGCTCTTTCCAACAAATAGTGAATCAGGCTGGTCGCTGACTTGCCTGCTCCGAGGACTAATATCTTCTTCATTACGATCTGTATGTCATTTGAGAGAGCAATATATCCTGTTTATCATTGCTCTTCCAAAAGTTCTTTCACAAATGTCGTAAACTCTCTTACATAAGTGCCATAAAGGCTGGTTGCAGGACCGTTGAATCCGGTGTGAACCCTTCGAATATTGCCTTTGCGATCAATAATAATGCTGGTTGGGAAGGAGGTGATCTCAGACAGCATTGGGAAGTCAGTACTAGCTTGCTTCTTACTCGCTTTTCCTGCTAATAACAGCTCGTATTCTATACCTGTGTTTTCTTTGTAGTTCTTCAACTTTGGTAGTGATATTTGTGGATCAGGATTGGACTCGTAAGCCAAAGCAATGATCTCCAAACCTTCTTCCCGATGTTTGTTGTAGACCTTTTGATACAAATCAGTCTCGTCCAGACAGTTGGGGCACCAGGTACCCAAAATCTGGAGGATAACTACTTTACCTTTGAAGCGATCATCGGATAAGCTGATCTTTTCGCCATCCACATTGGGTAGCGAAAAGGTGATGGCATCATCGGAAACAACCTTGGTCAGGCTATTGGCATCGGGCAATTCCAGTGTTTCCACAAAAGTGGCTTCCCAGCGCTCTTGCCAGTGATTTCCCGACCAAAATTGACCACTCATGCCCATTCCATCTTCAGAAACATCTGCCGCGAAAAGAAAGGCATGTGCCCCATCAAAACAGGAGAGCTTGCAGTGACGACCATCCATCTGGCCTTCGAGGTAACGATAGTCGCCCGTGAGGGTCATGAAAGTACCGGAGATTTTTCCATCGGATTGATAGAACTCCCCTACTGCCGGATAGCTGTCTGGAGTACCCGGACTAAAGACCGTGGCCCATTGGCCGCTAAGATCTGCCTTGGGAGTTTCAGAGCTTTCAAAGCGCTTCGAAGGTCCTCGATTAGCGGTAAAAGGAATCCGGTAATTTGGTCCTTTGGCATAGTTGCACCAAAAGCCTTGCATGGTACTGCCCTGGATATGTGCACGGATCTCAGAGTCGAAATAGTCGAATCGGATCACCGTTGTATCCCCATCCATGCTAATGTTTTCCAGTGCTATCTGCTCTTCCGCATTATGGATGACAAATTTATGGAAATTCGCGCCTTTCCCATTTAGTCTATGACTGCTCATCTGAAAGGGCAAATTTAGGGAATCATTGAGGGCCAATTGCGCCAGCCATTGTTGTTCCATAGCGTCTTGTGCTTTAAGGGCAAAGAAATGGACCGCAATCAATAGCAAGCATAAGCATGTTCTTAGCATAGGAAGGTATCTATAGTACTATCCAAAATTGCGAAAAATTTCGGACATAGGTCTCCCCTTGAAAGACCTGGATCCTCACTTCAAGCCCTCAGGATACTATTGTCCCTTATACAGCAATTTGTATATGCTGGAGAATTTGTCAGAAGGTTCCAGTACCTGCTCGTAGACCTTCGATCCTGACTTATAGTATCTATAAGCCTTGGAGTCACCGTTCAGGCTCGTGATTCGATACTGATCATCCACAATTTCGATGGATACTAAATCCGGCAGGCCTATACCAATGCCCCCTTTACTCTTAATTAGCTGTTTGAGGCTATCCCTTCGTTTATCCAAATCGTAATGAACACTGAGGGTCATCTTATCGACCAGCCCCAGACATTTGACTCGGATATAATCCCAGTCTTGATTATCATCATCGAGGTAAAAGGACATGGAATCGCTGTGTCCAAAATCGAACCAGCACATAGCTCCGGCTGATAAGCCGCACATGACAGTGCCATTTTCGGCTGCCTTTCGCAACCATTTGTCCGCTTTAGTGAAGCGCCATTTGCGCATCATCATCAGGGTGTTCCCACCGCCGACGTAAATGAGGTCTGCCGAGTCAATCTTCTCCTTAATATCTGCTTCGCTCAGTGTTTCATCCAGTAGATAAAGCACGTCTGTCTTGCAGTTCAGCTTGTTGCCGTAAATTTCTTTGAAGGTTTCATAATACTCGGTAGAATCGCTGGAGGCCGTGGGAATGAAAAGCGCGTTAGGCTTTGCCTTTTCGGTAAGTTGTACTATTTGTTGGTCTAGTTGAAAAGTTTCCTGCTGCCGCAATTCTCCCCCACCTATAGCTACAATCTTTGTAGGCATATTGAAATAGGTTGAGTGAATTATTCTTATTTGTTGGTAACAATAAGTTTATAATACAGTAAAAAAATGTTGGTTATTACAGTGGTTTATGCGTCCATAAAGAAGCATAAACAAAATTCAAATTAGCAAACATTTGCTTCAAAAACAAAAGCCTCACATTAAGACAGCATCAAGCTCGTCTGGCATCAACACCGAATGACAAAGTGTGCTAACTGGGCAGGAAGGAATAAAAAAAGGGCAAGCGATTCACATCGCACCGCTCAACCATCTACCCTTGCTTGCTTCCGCACCTGGGGGAGTTCGATAGGAGCTGGTCGTGTGAGACTTGCCC
>JAHDDV010000515.1 GCA_020629205.1 Chitinophagales bacterium
TAAGCAGCCAGACGAGACGTCTCACTGAGCGCGGCGAGACGAGACGTCATTTGAACATAAGCAGCGAGACAAGATGTCTCACTGAGCGCGGCGAGAGGATACGTGGCGACTTAGAATTTTAGGTTTAGACCCAGGAGGAAATTGAAGCCGGCTTGTGGGTAATAGTAGTTGTAATCTATGCGATCTGTGGTGCCCCATTCGCCATTGTCCTGAACGAATGCATAGCGTTCCGAAAAGGTATATCCATTTGACTCATACAACTCATCCAGCACATTATTAAGTAAGAGACTTACTTGAACTTCTCGCATGAATCTGGGAAAGAGGCTGAAGCTTGCGGCAATATCCTGAGTCATGTAGGCATCCAGACTACGGGTATCATTGCTGGTATTATCGAGGAATTGCTTGCCGATGTATTTGCTTAGTAGGCTGAGATTGACTTGCTTGATGGGCTGCCAAGAAATGGTGCTACCGAAAACAATTGGCGGGGAGAAGGACAGATCGGTATCTTCGTATTCATTGACGATGGTCAATTCTTCAACAGGGCTGTAGAAGTCATCATAAGTGTAGACGTACTCTGTAAACTGCTTCGCTTTGTTTTGGCTCAGGGCCAGATTGGCATCCCAGATGAGAGAGGGTAGCAACTGAACTGCTCCTTGCAATTCGATGCCTGCGCGATAGCTATCGGCCACATTCACGCGATTGAAAGCACCGACATCATTGACCTGACCGTTGAGGACCAATTGATCTTTGTATTTCATGTAGTACACATTGGCCTGAACGGACCACTTGTTTCCCAGGCGCTTGTAACCAATCTCTGTGTCGTAAAGCGTCTCTGGCTTGGGACGGGAATTCGGTGTGGATTCGGTATAGTCATTTCGAGAAGGCTCTTTATTGGCTACTGCCCAGGAGGCATAGACTTGTTGCTCTGTATTAAGCTGGTAGCTGGCTCCGAATTTGGGATTGAAAAAGGATAGCTGATCGGATTGCGTGACATTGTTGAGCTCATTGTCGAAGCCCAGGAAGTCGTAGTCGATGTTTCGGACTTGCAAGTCAGCGTATAGATTCAGCTTCGATGTTGCTGCGTAGTTTGCCTTCAGGAAAACATTTATATCTTTCTTGTTACCCGTATTATCGTAGTAGGGCTGACGGATTTCTGAGTCAGCGGCATAGCGGGCCCAGATCACTTCTCCGTAGTGACGACCTTCGTAAGTTGCATAAGCACCACCCAATGTTGTTTGAATTTTTCGAGAAGGCGTATAGTCAAGCGAGAGGGTCCCTACATAGAAATCGTTGTCCAACCAACGGCGTCTAATGAGGTCCGTGTTATTGATAATGGTGTCGCCAAACTCGATTACATTAAGACCATAGTCTTCGAAATCTTCTCCTGCTTTGTACTGTTCAAAATAGCCTTTTCCATGTGTATAGTTGAAAGCGGTGTTGAGGGAAAAGTCTTCAGAGAGTCTTTGCGAGAAATGGACTTGATAGTGATCTTGTTTGTAATTGTCGACCTCGTCTTCGTAGAAGGGATCGCGATCAGTACCAGCTGAATTGGAAGTACGTGCTTCTTCGAGATCATCTTCAAAGACCCCGTTCCATGCTTGATAGGTGCGCTCTTTTCCTGAGAAAGTAGTGAGTCGAAGCAGGTTTTTCTTGCCGTAGTAGCCACCTGAAAAGTAGTAAGACTGAAGGTCTGAGGAGGCTCGATCGATGTAGCCATCGGACTGGATATTGGAGACTCGCCCGTCGAAAGTCCAATGATCTTTGAATAGGCCAGTGCCAAACTTTAGGGTATTCTTTAGGGTGTTGAAAGAGCCTATGGAATTATTGAATTCGGCATAAGGATCTTCTGTCAATCTGAAGGTCTGTACGCTCACGGTACCCCCAAAAGCACCGGCACCATTGGTGGAAGTTCCTACCCCCCGCTGGATTTGAATATTCTCAACGGAGGAGGCGAAGTCCGGAAGATCGACCCAGAAAACACCTTGTGATTCGGTATCGTTGTAGGGGATGCCATTGATGGTGACATTGATACGGGTGGCGTCGCTTCCGCGTAAACGAAGACCCGTGTAGCCAATGCCTGCACCAGCATCGGAGGTGGTGACCATGGATGGTGTCATCTTCAGCATCATGGGCATATCCTGTCCGAGATTTCGGATTTCGAAATCCTCTGGAGTCATGTTTGTGTAGGTCGTAGGCGTCGATTGATTGGCTCTGGTGGCGGAGACAACTACCTCGCTGGTCATGATCGCAGACTTCATTAAGGTGATGATTAGTTGCTCTTCCTTCTCCCGAAGAGTATAGTCCATTGTCTTGGTTTCGTAGCCGAGATAAGAGATTTCGAGCCTGATGCTTTCATCACTTTCCAGGCCACTAATTTTGAAACTTCCATCCAATCCAGTGACGACCGCCAGTCCATTGGAGCTTCGGACGAATGCACCTACTAGTGCTTCGCTGGTCTCATTGTCAGAAACTTTTCCGTATAGGGATTCCTGAGCCTGAATTCCTGTGGCCAGGAACAGACATAATAGTGTTGCGAGTATGCTTCTCCACATATTTGTAAAGTTTGGGCAGGGATTGCCAGCGGCAGGAACAGGTATTTCACTGTTCTTACATGCTTCCTTCGCCGGCATTATCCGGATCAGGTTTTAAGGGTATGATCTCAGCCCGTCATTTTGGGGCACCCCTGCATTTTTAGTTTTTAGTGTCTAGTTTCTAGT
>JAHDDV010000086.1:0-1725 GCA_020629205.1 Chitinophagales bacterium
TGGAGAAAGCTTAGGCTGTTGATTGTTGATTGTTGATTGTTGATTGTTGATTGTTTAACATGTACAATAAACAACAATCATCACACACTCAAAATATAGGCCCGGAAGCAGTTTTGCTTCCGGGCCTTTTTGTGAGCCAGTCCGGTAAAGGTCTGAGTGGGATTCGGTCAGGCAATCCTCGCCGAATACACAACACACAATACACAATACTCAATCAATTATCAACAATTAACTACAGACCTAATTTCCACCAAGCCAAATCCCCTTTCGCAAGCGTCTTCTTTAGGTAGAAACAGTCCTTAATGAACTGCGGAGCTTCTTTGCTCAGCTCAAAGCCAAATCGCTTGGGCAAGGTCGTGTATAGACTTCGTGGTGGCTCGCACTGCTTCAATTTATTGCCGCTCTCATACGTGTGGTAGTAGATCGTGTCGATACCCAATTCTTCCTTACAGAACTTTAGGCTGGCAGACATCACTGCCTCCTCCCAAATCTTCGCATAAGGCTTGATCACCGTCTCGGCATACTCGACAAAATTATCGAGACTACCATTGATATGATAGAAGAGCCAATGCTTCTTGGCCCGTTTCGGTTCCTTACTCATCAGCCGTTTGGCTTGTGTAACTGACCTAATCCAATCGCTCTGAATTTCTTCGATCAGCACCTCACCAGTATCGAGATCAAAATCCAATCTGGCCCAAGCCATGGTCAGCAAATTGTTTTGCGCCACAGGATGATAAGTCGCCCTAAATGGATGATTGTCACGATGTTTAGGCTTCAACAATCGATAGTAAGCGAGGTCATGCTCAGTACTGAAGTTCAACTGCAGCACCATGCTGTACCCCGGTCGAGTGGTTTGGTTCCAGCTGTCCTTTCGGTGCTTGATGATCTTGCTTCCCCACTTGCCAATGCTCAAGGTAAAAGCCAGATAATCATCGGGAATGTACTCCTCATAGATCGACTTATGCAAGCGATTTCCAGGAAGACTCGACGTAATTTTCTTGAGTGTAGGTTTCTCCAAAAGATATCCCAGCTCAGATTTTTTGACCGCTGAGACAGTCATATCTTCCTTCATCCTGTAGGACAACAATTGCAATGCAAACCGGTCTTTGAAGTAGATAAAAGGAAGACGCTCTGTGCCATAGATTCCCCTGATGAAACGCAATAATTTTGCGTCCATAATACTATTTTTCAATAAATAAAAAGGGATTCTGACAAGGTAGTGTATACTACTTGTCTTATTGAGGCGACCTCTGCCGAACAAGGTTCGCTCTATCAGGGTCGCCTCTTCGGGGCACGATTTGAGATAGTGAAGAACATGGCTGTTGCTTTTATGTCTCTTTCAACTGAGGCCAAGGCAAAAGAGTTTCAAAGCCTGAATATTTTCTACGCAAAGTGTGGCGTTTTGAGACTTCAGTTTATTATGGCGGCTGCCCCTACATGCTGCAAGCGATAGATGGAAAGAGCCAGCCTTTTGAGTCCAAGCCACAGCCAAGTGATCCCAGCGACCGGAAGCAGCATTTCGGGTCACCTGGCTATCCGCTAATACTCACCTTGCATCCTGCTGTTCAGCTTATGTCAGCTGTGGTCTCTCCTTCGTCGAGCCCCCATCTGTCATGCTTCACAAGCAGGCTGTCGGCGGCTCGTTCCGCTCCTATCCATGCCGCAGTGTGACTTTTTAAAAAAGCAAGACCAAACAAAAACCAAGTAGCAGACGCTATGCCCTAG
>JAHDDV010000086.1:1825-12827 GCA_020629205.1 Chitinophagales bacterium
CTAGCACGCTACATACATGTCCTTTCAATTGCCCATTCAGGATTAATACCGCTGTCCTCCATGGCAACAGAAACAGCCGCGCTACGAGTATATAAGGTTTGAATTGCAATTGGCGCGCTGCGACATTGATATGTCGCTGAACCTCGTAGCTAATCCGAAGCCCATGCACTCACCAGAACCAGAACCAGAACCAGCAACTAGAAACTAGAAACTAAAAACAAGCAACACTTCCCCTTCTCTCACAAGGCGAGAAAAGAACAGCCCTTTGCTCAAGTGCCTGAGATCAACAACGGTAGCTTGATCCTCAAGCGCCAAATCCAATAGCTGTCGACCCTGTAAATCGTAAATTTCGAGACGCGTATCTGGAGCTGGTTTTTCATCAAAAGATACATTCAAGACCTGCGTATCCGTCTCAAAGTGGGTGTATACTGATGGTTTTTCTGGAGCATTATGAACGCCAACCGGAAATGGAGTTTGCGGTTGTTGGTAGACCCCGGTTCCGGTGGTACCGAGATAGGATGACCATGAAATATGTGGGGGCACTTCAACATCCAGATCGACTCGGCTTACATTGAGTAGCGTAGTGCTATAGGGTATTGTTTCTGTTGAAAAGGCATAAACAAGATCAAGCATACTATCGCTGTCCAAATCTCCAATCCAAGGAGTTGAGGTCATATTGTAGCCTTCCGAGACAGAGCCGAGATCCATGATGGAGCTATCCATCAAATCATAGGCTCGGAGCTGATGTGACACCGTGTTTTCACCAATACTTTGATCCAGAAAGAGGACTTCGTCCTTCCCGTCTGCTGTTAAGTCGCAGGCGATGAAGGAGTAGAACTCGAAATTTTGAAGGGTATCTGTCATCAGTATTGCACCAGTGGATCCGTCGATGGCCATACGGATGTACTCGTTGTATTCGGGCCATACCCCTATGGCAAAGGACACAAAAACATCAGGTACTTCATCTTCGGTAAACTGTCCAATACAGGGATTGGTGGTTAGTTCGGAATTGTCCACATAGATTTCCCAAAGGCTTGTGTAGTCGACACCATTCACCGCGACCAGGCTCCCGTCATAATTGCCTGCTACAATATCCAGACGCCCATCCATATTCAAATCCACGAGACTTGCTGGGGCAATATAGCCATTGCTGACACTGCTATGCAAGGCAAGTGCGTTACTGATGTCATTGTTCATCAGATCCTCCAGATTGGTCAACCAGAGGGAACCGCCAATGGTTTCCCCTCCAGAACCAAACACAATTTCCAAAATACCGTCCTCGTCAAAATCATGGACCACTGGTGACTGATAGGTTTCGCGACCATCCGGCATTGGAGCGCGGGCAAGCACCTCGCCAGTGAAGCTACTGAGCACAGTCAAATGTCCCGGTGGGCGAAGGGTGTCATCCGCATCTGCATAAATATAACCACCGTTAGCACAAAGTAAATCAGGATAAGCATCGCCATCCTGATCCGGAATAAACTGTGGGCTGTAGAAATTGAGCCAACTGGTATCTTCTGGCGCTATCGCAAATGACCAAATGGGAATGCCTGCTAGCCCATCAATAGCCATAAAGACGCCTTCTCTCCCTCCAACAAAGACATCTGGCCTACCATCCTCAGTAATGTCCATAAACAATGGATTTGAATAGACCTGCCGCTCCGCTGTCACTGTCCAAAGCAAACTGCCATCGACTCCATCAAATGCCATTACTCCAAAATCGCTAGAGTCAAATTCTTGTCCACCTCCCATGACAATGTCAAGTACATTATCTCCGTTTAAATCCGCACACTTGGGTGAGGCAAAAGAATTGGTCTCTTCAATGAGGCTCTGCCATAGCAGCTCCGACTGGGCATGTACCAAGCTATTGCCTGTCAAAAGAAACAAGCATAGGAGTAGGAATCGTATCATATTGGTTGATTGTCCAACAAGATAAGAAAACCCGCAGTCTGCCGAAGCAGACCACGGGCGCGTAAAAGAACTTTTCCTTAGCTAGTTGACAAAAATCTTCCCTCGCTGCAGTATGTAGTCATTCTGTCTGATGGTGTAGACATAAATTCCTTTAGGCCAAGCTACAGAAGAAAACTTCAATGTACCACTGCCCTTCAGCTCAAAATCAGCATGACTATTGCCTTCCATATCGAAGACCTCCATAAGGGCACGGCTGGAAGGAGCCAGTCGATAATCCAGATGACAGCTATTATCACTGGGATTGGGATAGACCTGGGAAAATCGACTATCGTCCTTGTCCGCCTGTTTGAAGACAAAGACCTGATCGACTATTTCCTCTGGTAAATCCGGATATCGACAGCTCACTTCCTGGCCCTTGATGAGATAGAGCCATGCTTTTGCCTGGTGGGCAGTTTTGCTATCAGAATGTGCTATAGCTTCTATTTCTTGTAGCTCTGCATCTGTCAGATCAAGCAGCCCTCGTTGTTCTTTATCGAGTCGTGAGAGCAGGCCGAATATGATCTTGTAGTTTTGATCTTCCTCATCCTCGACCAGAATACGATCCTGCAATAGGACTTCGGCATCCTCAGGCTTACTTTCATATAGCAGATACCTAACCTCTTGTCTCAAGCTTGTCTTGGTGTCCTGTTGTGATAGCAAGTGCAAACTCGCAGTCAAGTTTCGCTCATCACGAAGATCTAACAGTTGCTCATTGAGGATTTTGTCTTCATTGTCTATAGAACCAGCAATCAGGGCTGTTCCATCATAGCCCGAATCACATTCGGGACTACCTCCTGCAATTGAAACCAGATTAATCCCAGTGCTGACGTCTGTTGGATTTCCTTCAAAATTGGGCAGCAGGGTATAATTGATCACTAGACTGGATGAGCAATAATTGACCAAATCCAAGCCTCCGGGAGCTTCAAAGATATTGGCAGTGCCGCTCAGAGGGCTAGTAGAAGAACCAAAGTCGGCCATCTTTCCGGCAGTGATCAATTCTCCGTGCTCCTTGAAATCATTCATCACGATGGCGGAGAGATAATCGCTGAAGGTATTGCAGCGAATACTGACGCCCATATTGTCTCCAACTGCATAAATCCCATATAGCAAATGATGGAAGTCATTGCTTTCAATGTAGCTGCCTTCCAGACTATTGTTAACGGCAATGATGCCAAAGGGCAAATCCTCAAACTGATTCCCGTCTTTGATGACGAATTCTGATCCACGAATGAATACACCGACCTGCGGAGCTCCCTCAGTGACTTCAGGTATTGTGTAGTCTCCCTGAAAGAGATTTTGGTATAGTCTCAGCTTTGCTCCATTGGCTTGTAAACCGACCTGATGGTTATTGATAAACTGGTTATGCGAGATGATCTGACCTTCGAAATCGGTGTGTACGTTCTGTACACTTAGGCCAACCTCGCAGGCTTCGAATCGATTGTATCGGACGGGTACGGTAAGGGCATAGTCCGAAAGGGAGAATTCAGCGTCGAGAAAAACCTCATTGAGTCGTAGGCCGTATTGCAGCCCTTGAAAGTAATTGCCTTTGATCTCAATGCCTGTATACATACGCACATAGATACCTTCCTGCATGTAGATACCATCACCATCAAATGGATAGGCAAGCGAATTGTTGGAAATAAAGTAATTGCTGGCATTGCCCAGTGCATCGACTTGTCCGGAACCGATGCTGTTAGGTACTTCCAGCACTCCTGACTGCGGTCGATTATCATAGTAGCTGAGATTAATACCTTGAAAACAATCAATAAATTGCGCACCTTGAACATCTATGAAGCCGCCCGGCAGATCATGATTCCCAGGTCCGATGTAGGGTTCTAATATTTGGGCAGTATAGGTGGCTTCCACTGGATTAGCATAACTGCTGTAGGCCTGAGAAAAATCGATTAGATCAATTTGCATAGCAACAACCCCGATGACCGCCTGCTCTATCGAGGTATTTGACCGAATGCTGAGACTGCCGTAGTTTAGCGGTAATCCATCTACTGTTTCGATCCTTGGCACTTCTTTGCCCGGGCCATGCACCTGAATGCCTTGCCACATGTTATTGCATGCCCCTTTGAAAGAGCAATTCAAGAGAGAAAGTTGTGCTCCTTGTTCAATGATGACTCTTCCTTTTGGTCCGAATTCGAAGTTCAGGTCCTTGAGTAGTAGTTGACAACCTGAGCCAAAAA
The DNA here is from genome assembly GCA_020629205.1 of Chitinophagales bacterium. Classification (GTDB taxonomy): domain Bacteria; phylum Bacteroidota; class Bacteroidia; order Chitinophagales; family UBA2359; genus JAHDDV01. The sequence continues at coordinate 5,968 of JAHDDV010000086.1, forward strand.
CAAGATCTTCATCGATGCTGATAGTAGCTCCGCCTGTGCTTAGGAAGGGATTGTGCTCTGGATTCCAGGTCTCGCTTAGGTCCTCGAATTTCAAAGGAGTCGCTTCGCAATTCACTAGCCAGTTTCGACCGGACAGGCAGCAGGCTTCGTTGGTATAACCAGCTGGTGGGTCCAGCCATTCGGACAGCACTTCTATTGGGTAAGCAGTACCCGATTGGCAGCCTTCCGCCTCAATCACAGCTGTATAGACGCCTGCCTCTGGATGGAAAATCTGAGCGTCGCTTTGATCAGTCAGGAGCAAGCCGTCCAAATACCAGGCAATGGAATGGTCTTCTGGCAAGTCAATTTCGTCGATAGATACGCTTGGCGGATTCTGTCCTTGCTTGCATTCAAAGTACAGCTCCGGGGCTTCGACAGTGGGTGTAATATGTATTTCCATGCTCGTGCTTGCCTCACAGCCACTGTCTACATCAGTGTATTGATACTGTAAGATCACCAAATCATTGGGGATGGCTACCATGTCCGGATAGAACATATTATCAATGACAGCTTCTCCAGACCATACTCCACCTGCAGGTTCTGCAGTCAGATTGATGGCCTCTTCTGCCCCTAGACAGATTGGGCCTAAATCTGGCAGTTCGATAGGATCTGGTTCAAAGACGCTGAGTGTAATTGTAGCCACAGACTCGCATCCTGAATAGCTCAGCATGTAGCTGAGTTCGACTGCACCTTGTAAGCTTGTTGGATCAAAGATACCTGCTTGAGCATCCAGTATTCCCGGACCTGACCACCAGCCCCCCGGTGGCTCAGCCGCGAGCGTGATGATGCCATCGTCTACACAAACGACGCCTGGTGCAGTTAGGTCTATTAAAGGCTCAGGGACAATATCAAGGCTAAAGGATTCTGTAAAGCTGCAGGAGGGATTACCGACAACAAAGTCATAGCTCAATTCACCCGCATTCCCTGATGCTGGATCGAGGTACCAGTTGCCAGCAACAGAGCTCACTCCAATGCCGGTCCAAGTCCCCGTTTGTGGATTCGGCAGTTCATACAAGCCCTCGTCTGGACATAGACTCTCTGGTAATTGCACGCCGCTGTTGACTGATGACTGCTGTACAATCGTCATTTCTTCGCTTGCAGTACAGATGCCTTCGGATACCGTGTAAGTCACCGTCAGATCATTGCCATCCAGAATCGCTAGATCTTCTTGCACCGCATCACCTGACCAATTACCGATGGATGGAATTGGGACCACAGTGCTCAGATCAAAACTGCTCTGATCAGGACAGACAAAGACCTGCTCTGGCAAAATAATCTCTGGTAATTGCTCCACTGTTATGGATTGCAGCGTCTCTATTTGGCAGTCGGTTTCCAAACGATAGGCGATCTCATATACCCCTGGCTCTGCTATGATCAATTCATTGTTTAGCAAGACGATCGGCTCTCCATTTAGAAGCCATTGCCCAGGGCCCTGCTCAGCTTGCACCTCAATCACTACTGGTTCCTGACCAATACAAACTTCGGTCTGGGAAAGATTAAAGCTGGCGAGCACTGGCTCAAGGATTTCAATCGTTTGCCCACCTTCGATAAAACAGTCTGCAATACCTGTGTCATAGCTGTGGCTCAGATAGTGCTGCCCTACAGTCAGACTTGAGGGGTCAAAGACCGATACAGGAAGATGATCTAAGTAGTACTGGAGTCCTTGCGCAGCGGTCAATACGACCACTGGATCCAATTGACAGTACTGGTTGTCCAAGACCTGAACTGGTATAGCCGGAATGGCTTCCACTTGCACGGTCTGGCTATTGGCTGCTTCGGAGCAGGCCGAAGCATGGCTATAGTTGATTTCATATGTGCCAGCGTTCGGCACTGCTATGCTGGTTTGTCCTTCTGAGCTGTTAAACACAATCGAAGGATCATCACTCGACCAGACTCCACCCAACACGGATGGGCTGAGTAACACCTGAGCATTCGAACTGCCACAGTCGTACTGAACTTCTACTTCGAAATCAGTGGACAAGGAGCCCAATACTTCGACGATCTGTTCTCCACTTTCTTGGCAGTCTTCAATTGAGCCTGTATAAGTATATGACAAACTATGCAGCCCGATATCCAGCAAAGCTGGATCAAAAGCAAGCGTTTCAGCTCCATCAAGAAAGTAGCTCAATCCTGGCTCTGGCAACAAGGCAATAGCTGCGTCCAACTGGCAATAGCTCGGGGCTAACTCTTGTATCTCGATCTCCGGCATTTCCTCTATCACTATTGTTTGTGTACTTGCTTCCGCAGCACAGTCTCCTTCTAACGAGTAAGTAATTTGATATTCTCCAGCGGGCACATCGGAAATAAGTGCTGTATTTGGGCCAGTCAAAGTAAGCTGCAGGCCGCCGGGGGCACTGTTCCAGTAGCCCCCGGTAGCGGTGGCCTGCAGCTGTACAGATGAAGTTGATGTTTCGCAGTCATACAGCACATCGGCTGTAAATGCAGTGTTAATAGATTGCCCAATCTGGATGTCCATGCTTGCGCCAATCACGCAAGGCTCCATTGGAATAAAGCTCAGTGTATATTGTCCCGGTGCAAGTAGATTCACATCCAGAATGCTGATTATTTGACCCGCTAAGTGATATTCCCCAGCATAGTCTTGTGGCGGCAAGGGGATCGCTGTTTGTCCAGCGCAGAAGTTGCTTGGCAGATCGATAGTCACTTGTGCCGCTTCTGTAAATTCGATACTATGCGTTGTAGATGAGCCGCATTCTCCTTCGAAGGAATATGTGATTTCATATACACCTGACTGTGCAGCCGTGAAGCTATTACCTGACAAGAGTTCTGTGCTGCCCTCGAAGCTCAAGGCAAATACCCCTCCAGGCATCTCCGGCAACAAGGACACCAGCTGCGGCTCAACAAGGCAGTTTGCTACTGCTTGTATCGCGAATGTACTGTTGGCTTGGTCCGTCACGGTCAATTGTGTGCTTGCCTGTTGTGGACAGAGGCTATTGGTAGCATAGTCGTAAAGAATCTCGACGATACCAGAATACTGGGTTGGATCGAAGCTGCTGAGAACCTGACCATTGATGCTAAAGACTCCTCCGTCAGGACTAGCATGTAAGGAAAACGGAGCAGTATCGGCACATACTGATGATGGCAAATCATTAAAGCTAATCTCCTCCAACTGCTCCAAAACAATAGTGGTATTGGCGGATTGGCTGCAAGTAGCATCTGGATCTAATGCAATGGCGACTGGACCGAATTGTTCTAAATACAAGTGGCCATTAGCAGCATAACAATCGACACAATTGGGGAAGGACCAGGTACCGGCTGGTGTTCCGGCAGGGATCTCAACAATGAAGGGCAAGGAAGCCATACAATAGCTTTCCTCAAAAGCCAGATCGACTGGCTCTGCATCGAGTACCGTGACGGTGGTATTTGCTTCGAAGGAGCAGCCGTCGATAGTGCCTTGATACAAAATCAGGTATTGGCCAGAACCAAAGAACTCCGGCTCAAATTGTTCGACAGCTAGTCCATTGACTAGAAAGCTGCCTCCTACTGGCTCGCCTACCAAGGGTACTGCCGCATCTTCTGGACAATAGGCCGCTTCAAGCCCTACGATACTTGCTTCAACTTCAGCAATGCTGACTTGTTCTATATGTTGGTTGGCGCAGATGCCTTCGTAGCTATGCGTGATACTGTAATCCCCGACTTGTGAAATCAAATAGCCGTTGGCCTGCTGGCTTGTTCCTATGCCAGGTTCTATAGTCCATTGTCCGGAATCAAAGTTTTCGATGGGTATCCAAATGGGAATCCCATCGAAGCAGTAGCTCTCATTTGGCAAGGTAAAATCGGCTGACTGATAGTCCTGCACTTCAAGCAGAATCGTAGCGGCTTCTGTGCAAGCATCCGGCAATACGTAGCTAATTTCATAAGGTCCAGAACCAGTGGACAATGCTGCTGCTGGATCAAAGCTACTTCCAGTGACTCCAGGACCAGTAAAGGCACCACCTGCTGGAAAAGCCTCCAGGACTACTGCCCCTTCGGTACTGCAAAACGAAGTTTGAGTGGTCGCAATCTCGGCCGTGGTCAAATGCAAGACCGTGACAGAAATACTAGTACCAGAAACGCATTCGTCTGGGTGCTGGTACTGGATCACATAAGGTGCAGACAGTCCAGTGCTCAAAGCCAAAGATGGATCGAAGCTGGTCCCTACCACACCTGGACCAGTGAATGTTCCACCAAGAGGATTGGCGATCAACTGAATGGGCCCTGTCAATACACAGATGTCTTCGCTAAAGTCATTTGTGATAACTGCCTCTTCTGGATCGATGGTAGACACATGGAAGTAGCGACAGTAGTTGCAATCCGCCTCATCCAGAGGCAATTCCCCATCAATCAAGAGGCATGCTTTGTAGCTGGCTTGTGTAGGTTCTACAACTGCTGTAGATGAAGTATTGGGCATTTCCAGCCAGGAGTCATCTGCCACTTCTAGATACCATTGCAAGGTCCAGGCATGTGGCAGACAGACCTCTGGCAGCTCTAGCGTGATCGATTGCTCTTCCTGACAAGAGGCCTCTATCTCGGTGACTAAGTCCACAGAAGAGAATGGATGTTCGAACAAATCTACATGATCGATGTGCGCTGCCGCAGAGGTAAATGACAGTGGATAGAGATGTAGGTAAGCCTGATCAAAACCGGAACTGAAGCAACTTGTATATTGGGTGAAACCCTCTCCATTGATCAACGAATGAGATCCGATGGACTGCTTTTGATCCAGAGGAATCTCCTCTGCACAAAAGGTCCCGGGAAAGGCAAAATCAAGCTGCCCCAGCATGTATCCGGTGTTGATTAGTTCTGTATGAAGCTCACAATTTTGGTACTCGGCGGCGGCCTGTATGGATAGGATGTACTCCTTTTCCGGCTCCACCTCCACGATAGTATATACACTTTCCGTATAGCCATCGCAATTGCACACTGGCCCTCCGGCTCCTAGAAAAAGAAAGCCCGGATCAGTGGCATTGCCTGCTTCTATCTGGTCTTCGCTAAAGTATCCCGGCGTTCCCCAATGTGATGACCAGCCAGGGAAATCATTGCAGTGACCGTGCAGGCTGTTTTGTTGGTTTAGTGCCTCTGCACAAGCGCCATTGTCATATGCAATAGGATTGCAAATGAGATTGCAGGAGGGTACTTCGGGGCAGTTTAGGCTGCCACAGCGATTCACATTGATGTAGATGTTGGCAAAGTTGGTCAGCTCGCCTTCTGCTGTGATCAGCGAATAGCCTATCTGGAACAGCCCAGGCTCGGATGAGCTAAATGCGATTCCCTGATTTGTTAAGGTGGCTTGTCCACCATTGCTATCCACATTCACAATTTGGGCTCCGGGGTAAGTTCCCGGTATCAACTCAGTCATTGTGAGCAATAGGCTTTCATCTTTACAAGTCTCAAAGGAATAATCGCATGCAAGTGATAGTTTTTGAGAGGGCAGATAGAGATTCTTCTCCAAAACCGGTAGACTTGTGGTGTGGAATGACAAGGTGCTATTCGTCAGGGTGAGCGGTTCGATCACTGGCATACCAAAAGCCCCGGTCGTGTGATAGCCCATGGTTGCTAAGACCATCACCTCAGGCTCTCCGGGTGCGCGCACCTCGTTTACGGCTGCTTCCATCATGTGTGTACCGGGATTTTGGCAAGAGGCAAAATGTGCGATACTGCTGCCGGGAGCGAAAGGACTGCTAAGGAAAACCGGAAGTTCTTCGCCCGTCATCGTTTCAAAAAACACATCGCTGGGACAGTCTCCTGTCAAGGACTCAGCACCGCCAGAGATACTGCCATTGTCTATATCGATTAGCGAAGAACCTTCGTAAGTTAGGTACTGATCATAGACCCGAAATCCTCCCGTCGTTGTTGCAAATCCACCGAAAACGGTTAGTCCAGTGCTCATACCCAGCGTATGCATAAACTCATGCGCCAGCGTTTGGTACAAATTGGGGACAGTGGGATCCATCGGCTCCATGGGGTCCAATTCCATGTTGGGAAAGGCTTCGAAGTTGATATGTATAGATCCATCATAGACCGGTATGTTTGACACAGGGAATAGTAGTAAGCCTGATTCTCCATGTAGCTTCCGCCACACATTGCCGTAATGAATAGGATTGGGATTCTGCGGCACAAACTCTGTACCGGCACTACCCACGACTTCACCCAGAGCACTAAAGAAGATAGTTTCCGAAGTCCTGATCTTGAGCAAAAGTATGGGCTTCCCATCCTCGAAGCAGGGCTGTACATCACAAAGCAGCTCTTTGAAGCAATCGCTGGCCGGGCTAACACTGGTCTCAATGAGGGCAGAGTAGTCTTTGAGCACCTGGTGCAGGACTGCTCGTCTTACTGCACCGATCTCCAATCCAAAGTATGGGGAACTGCTGTCATCAACCAGATCATGATCCAGAAAGCCAAAATTGTCCTCGTCGTAATAGTCCAATTGCACATGGAAGTTTTCGCCCTCCACACATTCTGTCTTGCCAATGAGGTGATACTGCTCTGGATGGCGGAGCACATCTCTCAGCGTTAGGGCTTCTCCGTTGAAGCCTTTAAATCCGTAGGGATAGTTGTCGATTGCTTCTTCGACTATCGCATTGGATAGTTCGTCGGGAAGTATGAGATCCTGTGCCTGGATGGCCAGGACATGAATGAGTAGCATCCCTATCGCCACTAGTTTGTAGCCATATTTCATCGTTCTTATTTTATTGTTTTTGATATGGGGATGCATATTCTTGAGTGCTGTTTATTTAGCGCTTCTACTCTAAGAACGGATTTTTGGAAAAAGGTAAACATTGGGGTTGTTTATTGTTGATTGTGTATTGTGTATTGTGTATTGT
>JAHDDV010000086.1:12927-17076 GCA_020629205.1 Chitinophagales bacterium
TGGTGCATGGTGCCATGGTGCTGGGTGGCTGGCGCAGGGTGGCTGGTGCAGGGTGCAGGGCGCAGGGCGCAGGGTGCCATGGTGTCTGGCACGTAACTGGCCTATCGGCCAGCCTTACAATCATGGCCGCTCCTCTGGAGCTCTTTCTTTGATGGGACTAAAACCAAGATTGGTGTCAGGCCCCAATACCACCAAAAGCAAAATCACCAGGAATCGTAGCCACTGCACAGGCCCGGAGGGTCTAAATCCCATTAACCCCTTGCAGAGCTCGGGGAGCCAGGAGCAAAAGCAGTACACATGCTAGCGAATCAAGGTAACATTTCCTTTTTCCAGCATGGGCTCATCAAAGAAATTGACCATTTGTAGGGCGTAGACGTAGACGCCTAAGGGGAGGGGCTCACCGCGGTAAGTGCCATCCCAGCCGCTGTCTTTGTCGGAGCCATTGTAGACCTGTTTACCCCATCGATCATAGATACTGAAGTCTATAATATCCTTGATACCGCGGATATTGAAGCGGTAAATATCGTTGATGCCATCGCCATTGGGACTGAATGCATTGGGGATCGTCGCATCGATGAAGTAGGTCAAATCGATGAACATGGAATCGACAGTGGTGCAACCAAATTCATTTGTAGAACTTAGGTAGAAAGTCGTAGGCTCAATCAATTGGGCGGTAGGTGTGAGGGAGGTAATATCCGACAAACCTGTAGCGGGCGACCAGGTGACATCGCCGTCTGCCATGGCATTGATGGGTACCAGATCGCCGATATTGACCAGATAATCCTGACCGGCATCCACGAAGGGTGAGGGATTGACGGTGAGGGTCATGCTGTCGAAGCCTTCGAAACATTCATTGTAAACACGCACGACGTACTCCGTCGTGGTGATGGGATTGGCTATAGGATTGGCAATCGTAGCATCGCTTAGGCCAGTACTTGGCGTCCATTCATATTGCGCGCCTCCGCTTGCTTGTAACTGCCAGCTATCGTTGGCGCAGATTTCTCCATCCGGGCCTGCATTGGGATCAACGAGTGGTACGACATTTACCAGGACGGGCTTGAAATTAGAGCAGCCATTGGTATCGACGACGGACACGACGTATTCGATGGTCTCCAAAGGACTGGCCCATGGATCAAGGATATTGGATGCGCTTAGATCGCTATCGGGCGTCCATTCGATCAGGTCGATGCCATCTTGTATCTGGGCATCCAATTGCATGGAATCGCCATAGCAAATGGTCTGCTCGGGCGTGACATCGAGGAAAGGCTGCGGGAAGACGCGAATGAATACATCATCGGTCGAGCTACAGCCATTGGGATCGAGGGAAGTCATGGTGACGGTGACATCGACTTCTCCAGTGAATATTGGATTTTGCACATTTGGATCGTCAAACAATTCGGGTGGAGACCAGGAGTAGCTATTATCTGCTCCTGCACCACCATTGGAACTGCCAAAAATCTGCTCGGCTTCGAAGGCACAGGCCTCCAGATCGGCACCAGCGTCGGCGAAAATTTCCGGATAGATCGTGAAGGGAATCAACTCCGTATCCTGACAACCTTCATTGGTGGTGACTGTGAGCATGGCTACATAATCACCTGTCTCTGAATAGGTGTGAGAAGGTGCGGGAAGGCTCGACACATTTTGATCAGCCGGCACATTGGGGTCTCCAAAATCCCATTCCCAGGAAACGATATTATCGCCACTCATGTCTTGAAACTGCACGGGCAGATCGAGGCAAAGCGGTGTGCTTTCAAAATTCGATTCGGGAAGGCTAGCCACGTATATGTCTTGCGAGACCTCGTCCTGACAGCCAACTTCATTGAGCACTGAGAGGGTGACCTCATAGGTACCGCCTTCGGTGAAAGTGTGGCTAGGGTTGGCTTGTACCGCTACGGTGCTATCGCCAAAGGTCCAGACCCACTGTTCAACCGGCGAAAAATCGGCCGTAGAAATATCGGAAAAAATCAACTCTTCTCCAGCGCAGAGACTGGGCTGGAGATAGCTAAAATCAGCCTCCAATGTAGGGTACAGATAGACAATAACGGTGGCGTCATCTTTGCAAGGAAGATCAGGGTTGGCGATATAATTGATCACATAGGTACCGGTGTCCGGATAAGTGTAGGTCGGATTTTCCAGGGTACTTACATCCAGTTCGGTCGCGGGATCGCCGAAGTCCCAGCTATGGTCCTGGGCCCCGATGCTCTGATTAACGAAGTCGACGGTATAATCGCCACATTCGTAGATCAGGAACTCTCCGGCCTCGCTGATATCATCGCTTTCGACAATGGCCGTTACAACATCACAGGTACCGATATTGAATTGAAAATCGCGATTGACCGTACCGATGGGCACCCCATCTCGCCATTCGGTGACGCAGATACCGACGACGTACTGCCCTACCTCTGTGGGCGTACCTGTGAGCAATCCAGTGACCGGATCGATGGCCAATTGTGGATTGGCATTGATCGGATTGGTGGCATTGTATCCGCCTACCCAGTTTACCTGCGGATAAGGCGGCGGAGGAGCAGGCGCAAAAGGTGGCTCGCAGTATTCTCCTCCTGGCTGAAAGCAGGTTTCATCGCCTCCAATCAATGGCGTACAAAGCGCATAGGATAGCGAGTCCGAATTGATATCTGTGGCCGAGTGATCGAAGATGATCGGTGAATTTGCACAGATAAGAATCGGCGGAAACTCGTTGAAGGTTGGTGAGCTATTGCATGGATATTCGTCCGGATCGGCGATGGTCACCATATAGGTGGAGCCGGTTTCTGCCGGAGCGATGATATTGAGAATGGTACCATTGCGACTGTAGCGCTGATAGACCACATCAATGGGTCCGCTTACATTGCCGGGTACGGTAAATGTATAATTGTAGCTGGTTTTCTCCACGCATATCGGCGGAATGGATTCCAGACAGATATTGTCTTCTGGTTCCAGAGGAATTATTTGTCCCAGCGGTACTTCCACCTTTTCTATGAGACTTCCGTTTTCCCGAAAAAAGTGCAGATAGGCCGGATCATCGAATGGCGCACCATCGCCCAGACAGTCTCTGTAGACATCCAGTGTCAGGGCATAGGTTTCATTGTTGATACATCGATAGGTAAGCTCTCCACCGATGATGTGAAATGCTTGCGCTTTTGCCACAAAGAGCATACTAAAGAGTACAAAGAAAAAAAGCCTTTTGAATGGGGCTGAGCGCATACAGTTGATTGTTTATGGCAAAAATGGCTAGCTAGTCAATTTAACAAATTTCAGACGCAAGCGGTCGACAGAGGTCAACAGAATTGTCATTAAGATGTCAGATAAAGGCTGTACAAAGACCCTTTCCCCTTTCTCAAGGCTGGTATTTGCATTAGTCCTTGTTTTACACTGAACAATTGTGCTTGAAATGTTATTTTTAGATACAGGCGCTCCAATTAAACGCAAATCATGCTTCATAAATTATTTCTATTCATCCTTCTCTTGTTTACGGCAGACTTTGCCTATGGGCAATATTTGCATGAGGAACCGCAGATCGACTATTATCAGATTTATCTGGATGAGCCTGCGGAATCACTGGATAAGATCATTTATGAGAAGGAGGAGGAGCCGGCTGAAGGGGAGCTATCGCCGGATGGATTGCGCATACTGATCAAAGACTACAAGGAGCGCACCCGGGTCAAGGTCAATATTACTTACAAGAGTGGTCGGTCGGAGGAATTTTCGAAGAGTTCCTGTTTTATCGATCCAGTACCGCCATTATAGGCGCGCGGTATTGCAATCCGCACATAGGCCCTCAATCAGATAATTGGCCGATTGGGCCGTATAACCCACAGGGAGATTGATCTGAGGGATTCCCAAGTCATCTATACAGCGCGTTTTGTCGCATTTGAGGCAATGGAAATGGATATGTTCGTCCTTGTGGTTATGAGCATCGCATTCATGTGAGCAGAGCGCAAATTTCGACTGATTTTGTCCATCTACGACCTTGTGTAGCAGGCCTTTCTCTGAGAAGGTATGCAGGGTGCGGTAGATCGTCACACGGTCTATATCCTCCAAATGCATCTCAAATTCGGATTGAGAGATGGCTCTTGCTTCTTGCAATAGCAGGCTTAGCACCTGGGTTCGACAGGGGGTTTTCCGGAGTCCGGCTTGTTTTAGTATGGATTG
>JAHDDV010000516.1 GCA_020629205.1 Chitinophagales bacterium
TTGATAATTCGCTGGATGTATAGTACTTCTCCTTCCTCGCTGAGCCCTTTGATCAAGTAGATCCCTTCTGGAAAAAGGTTAAGGTTTGTTTCGATCGAATTCTGCTCGTCGTATAAGTCAATTGCCAAAATTGGGCGGCCGGGGAGGTCCGTGATCAAGAGCATATCCAGATTTCTAAGCCCAGAGATCTTGAGTTCATTTTGAGTGGGGTTGGGGTAGCAGAGCAAGCCTTGCCTTGCCGGTTGGGAAAGCATAGTGATTGGTTCTTCAGCCTCAAGGTTGGACCAGAAAGACGCCCAGGGCCGGGCCTGTTTGATGATTAGCTGGCCCGCACTGTTGATTTTGTATTCTACATCCATAGCAAAGTTTTTCAGATCCTGAACTTCGTACAGTGAGGCAAACTCATGATGTATGATGCCCAGATACTCTCGGAGTAGATCCAGGTAGATTGTGTCCATTACCAATGTATCTTCTCCTAGGAGATTGGAGTACCTAACTACGCGAAAGTCATCTTCTGTCAGGGAAATGGCGTCGATCAAGATCTCTTCCGGCATTGAGTAGGACTCGGGGTTTGTAACCAAATCTTCTCCAAGCTGCGAATTGAGGTAATAGGTGTTGTCTGTTTGATAGATTGGGTCAGTGGTGATAGCTACGCCATTGGCTAGTTCTTCGCTGTAGTTGAGGTGGCAAAGAACACCCATAGAGGCAGTCATATGATCAATGCGGTAGAATTCGCGTTCTTCGTATGCGCGGAAATTCCACATGCTGGCAAAGACCTCCTTGATAGATTTGTCAATTGTTCCTTCATTGGGATGATGTGTTTTGGAATCGTAAAGACCAGCTCCGCTGAAACCAGGCAGGTCTTCATTATTGGTGCTGGAGCGACAGCGCACCGATGCTGCTGCGGGGAAATCGGCGTACATATCTGCTAGTTTCTCTGACATCCATTCAGGCATGTCTGCATTTCTAATAGCTGCTCGCAGATCAGCCAATAGATCAATTCTCAATTCGAAGTTGTTCTGAAAAGCAGGGCTGTTAAGTAAGATTTCTATTTGCTGGAAGAAGCCATTGTACTGCATGAATTCTTGATAATAGTAGAAAGGAATGCCGAAGCCATCTGGTATAGTCTCATCGGGCAAATCGAAAGTCCTCATGGTGGCCAGATTAGCACATTTGGCCCCAAACCCGTCAGACATCTCAAAGCTGATATCATCCAGAGGGAGAATCTCCGTGTAGCTGAGATTCATGGCCGGACTTTGAGTAAAGTCTGGTCGCAATTCTTCGTACCATTGCTCAACTTCGTCTAGACTTGCCTCTCGCAGATAGTAGCCGCTTTGATCCACTTTGTAGTAGATGTACTTGCCAAGCAAGTCGGAAATTCGTTGATCGGAAAGCGGACTTCGAATGAAGGCATTGGGAACATTGTCCTGGATTGCTCTAACGTTTACATGCGATAGTGGGGTCTGCAGGAAGGAAGTCATGATACCGCCCACTCTTGGTAATGTATTGGGTAGGGATTCGTAGAGCACGATATCCCTTGCGCCTGGTGTTTCATTGAGGCTCATCAAACGAAGGCGGCCGTATCCTTCCGCTACATGCAAGGCAAGGTAGTCAATGTCTGCGTATATGTCTGATTCGAACAGGATTGGTATTCTGGATTGATCAAATTCGGCTTGTGCTGATACTACGGTGTACTCAAAGTCAGCCCTTACAAAATAGGCTAGATTGTTTTTCAGAAAGGGCATATTGGCAGCTATCAGTTCATGTGTTTTCTGCACGATTTCAAAGTTCTGCCCTTGGCCCAAAGAGAAATTGAAACAGTAAGTACCGATGGTTCCATTGTTGGCCAGGGTGTTTGGGTAAAACACAATTTCTCCTCTTGTACATTGACCAAAGTTCAATCCCATTAGATTGATAAAGTCCGAATGCAGTTCATGTGTTTCACTGTTTACAAAGTATAGCTGCGGGTATAGGGAGTCAATATCTACAATGACAAATTTTACAAATTCCTGATTGTCTAGAAAGTAAGCCCAGGTTATGTCCGATCCCGCATAGGAAAGTTCTTTGAAAATGATGGCATCAGGGATGCTTGCGCTTCCATCCTCCAATGGGATACTTGTCGCTGCATTGAGCGGCGCCATTGAAGGCATGTCTGCTAGTTCCACTAGATCATCCAGTCCATCAGCATCCAGATCCCCCGGCGCATCCATCTCATGCTCAAAAATTTTGTATTGTTCTTGTGGTAGTGCTGAGAGCGGTTCTGACAGTATTATTGTATCTCCTGTACCAATGCCGATGGAGCTTACGTGAAAGCTATCTGCGGCGGTATTTTGTACATGAAGGCTATAGTATTTGTCGGCTTGAGATGCGAAGCTCAAGAGTACCTGATTATTGTTGTCTTGATCGTAATCCAGTATTGGGATTTCCTGGGCGCTGCTGTTCATGCAAAGTAGCAGCAGGATTAAGGGAAGTATTGACTCGATATTCAACATAGAGATTTTGGGTTTGGGCTGTAAAGATTAGGGTATCTAAATATATGGTTTTGGCTTGCCAATAGCAAGGGGGCGAGTGCTTGAAGTTTAGTGTCTAGTGTCTAGTGCCTGGTTCCTGGTGCCTGGTGTCTAGTGCTTTAGTTTCAAGAATCTTGTCTTTGCATCTTACTTTCTTCGTATTGTGATCAGTTTGGGTTATTGA
>JAHDDV010000087.1 GCA_020629205.1 Chitinophagales bacterium
ATCAGACTCCTTTGCCTGACAAATGCCGCGCTCTGTGATCAGACCTGTGACAAGGCGAGCAGGTGTGACATCAAAAGCATAATTGGCTGCGGGACTATTCTCAGGGCAAAGTAGAACAGACTCGACCTTTCCATTGAGCAAGCCCTGAATGGTCTTTACCTCGTCCTGTGATCTTTGTTCGATCGGAATCTCCTGTAGTCCATTGCGAATATTCCAATCGATAGTAGGAGAGGGCAAGGCGACATAGAAGGGGATGTTATTGTCGGCAGCGGCCAATGCCTTGAGATAGGTGCCGATCTTATTGGCTACATCGCCTGTACGGGTTGTGCGATCGGTGCCTGTAATGCAGAGATCGACCAGACCATGCTGCATCAGATGGCCGCCTGTATTGTCTGTGATCACAGTATGTGGAACCCCTTCCTGCCCTAATTCGAAAGCCGTGATACGTGCGCCTTGATTGCGCGGGCGGGTTTCATCTACCCACACATGTACGGGGATGCCTTTGTGATGCGCTTTGTAAATTGGCGCTGTCGCCGTACCCCAGTCAATCGTGGCCAACCAACCTGCATTGCAATGCGTGAGGATATTGACGGGAGCGCCTTGCTTTTGCATGCTGATTTGCTCGATCAGCTGCAGCCCCTGATCGCCGATTTGTGAGCATATCTCTATGTCTTCTTTTAGAATCGCTTCTGCCGTTTGCAGGCTCACTTCGATTTTGTCTTGTATCGTATTGGCAGCTTTGATAGCCTGCTGCTGACGCTGCACTGCCCAGGCAAGATTGACCGCCGTGGGCCGACTCTGTAATAATTGCTCCGCCGAGGCTTGCAAAGCAATATCAAAATCTGCTTTGTGCTGATGTTCCAGACAAGCCAGGTACATGCCAAAGCCAGCCGCGCCACCGATCAAGGGCGCACCTCGCACCCACATTTCTTTGATAGCAATGGCCACTTCCCTGCAAGACCGCAAATCGGCCAATTCGAAACGATGAGGAAGTGGGCGTTGATCGATAATCCTGACAAGGCCCGGCTCCTGCAGCCATATGGTTTGGAAGGATTTGCCATCAACTTTCACCTTGGATAATTTTTAGGGACTAGTTTATGATTCCGTACTGTAGTCGTAGAAGCCTTTGCCAGACTTGCGGCCATGATGACCCGCATCGACCAGCTTTTGCTGTATACGTGAAGGGCGAAACTTGGCATCTTGATGGAAGGAATCAAACATGGAGCAGGTGACGGCGTAGTTGGTATCGATACCAATGAGGTCCATCAAAGTGAAAGGTCCCATGCGGAAGCCACTGGATTTGATAATCGCATCTATTGTTTCGACGTCGGCGACCTGCTCTTCCAGTGTACGCAGGCTCTCGACATAGAAATGACGAGCTACCCGATTGACGATAAAGCCGGGAGAGTCCTGCGCACTTACAGCCTTTTTGCGCATCTTCTCTGCTAGAAGACGAGTGGTCTTGGCGACTTCATCAGAGGTAGCAGCGCCAGAGATAATCTCCACCAGTTTCATGATATGGGCCGGATTGAAGAAATGCATGCCTACAACTCTCTCCGGATGCTCGAGTTCCGCTGCAATTCGAGTAATAGGAATCGAAGAGGTATTGGTCGCAAATATGCTGCGCTTGTCATTGATCAGCTCCAGCTTTGAAAACAGGTCTTGCTTTACTGTGAGTTTTTCTACGATAGCCTCGATAATGATATCGCCTATCAGCTCCTCAAAGCGATCCGTCATGCTGATTCGCTCTATGGTTTTTAGCTTGTCTTCCGGAGAAATTTTGTTGCGACGAACCGCTCCATCGAGATTAGCTTCAATTTGCTGTTTGGCCCTGGGAAAAGCCTCGTCTTGAATGTCGTACAGGACGGTTTCGAGGCCAGCCATGGCAGCCATTTGAGCAATTCCGGTCCCCATGGTTCCGGCACCGATAACAACAACTTTTTTGATCTCTTCTATAGACATTGGGTGCTTCTTTATGCTGGCTTGATAATCGGTCTTGACAGTTGTCTAAGCCTTATGTTACGCTTCTAAACTGGGAGAGGAAGCGCATATCGTTTTCGAAGAAGAGACGCAGATCGCCTACCTGGTAATGCAGCATGGCGGTACGTTCTACACCGATACCAAAGGCAAAGCCAGTGTATTTCTCTGCATCTATTCCGCAGTTGGTCAAAACATTTGGATCTACCATCCCGCAACCAAGAATCTCTACCCAACCCGTCTTTTTACAGACTGTACAGCCGGGGCCACCGCAGATCAGGCAGCTAATGTCCATCTCGGCGGAAGGCTCGGTAAAAGGAAAGAAGGAAGGACGCAACCGGACTTTGATATCTCTATGAAACATCTCCTTAGCAAAGTAGATCAGGGTTTGTTTCAGATCTGCGAAGGATACATTTTCTGCTATGTAGAGGCCTTCGACCTGATGGAACTGGCAATGAGCTCGGGCGGAGATGGTCTCATTCCTATAGACACGACCCGGAGAGATGATTCGAATGGGCAGCTGTCCTTTTTCCATGACATGTGTCTGGGTGGAGGAGGTCTGGGTACGCAGCATCATGGCTGGCTCCAATTGTACGTAAAAGGTATCCTGCATATCGCGTGCAGGGTGATCCTCCGGGGTATTGAGTGCGGTAAAGTTGTGCCAGTCATCATCGATTTCCGGGCCTTCTACTACTGCAAATCCAAGACGCGAGAAGATATCCACCATCTTGTTTTGAACGATGGATAGTGGATGTCTTCCGCCTTGGAATCTATTGCCTGCCGGGAGGCTTAGGTCTGGCTTGTCGACCGAAGCCGCAGCACTGCCAGTGGCCCTATCGCCAGCTGATTCAAACCTGGCCTCAGCGGCTTTTTTGACTTTGTTTACCAATAGGCCAAAATCTTTCTTACGCTCTGGCTCTATATTTCGCATCTCGGCAAACAATCCTTTGAGGATGTTTTTGGAACCGAGAAAGCGGATTCTGAAAGCTTCCAGACTTGCGGCATCACTGATTTCGTATGCCTCAATTTCAGCCAAAAAAGCATTGGCTTTTTCAAAGATTTCTGCACTCATGCCGCAAAGATAAACAAAGAGAGCTTATCGGCCTTATCGCTTGAATTTGCGACCGATATGGCTTACACCCTCCTTCAGGTTTGAGAGTTCGCGATCAATCCACTCGCGCATTTCGTCCATTTCCATCTGACCACTTCGCATCAAGGCTTTCTCTTCGGGGCTAATGGCTTTAGGTAGAATAAACCAGAACAAGAGATACAGGAATAGCCATCCTCCGCCACTCACTGTACCAAGCAATACGAAGATGATTCGCATCCACATCGGATCGGAGATCCCCAGATAGTAGCTGAGGCCAGAACAAACACCTGCAATCACTCTATCGTCTTCATCTCTGTAGAGCCGTTTACGGGTGGGAAGCAAAGGCATTGGTGTATGGGATTCAGTCGCTGCATAGGCTGCTGTTGAGCGCTCTACTGTTTCGGAGCCAAAACCTTTTGGCGCACCCATGATACTGATGATGTCCTTCACCTGTGCCTCCAATATCACCGAGTCCATTTCGAAGTTTCGACGCTCGTTGAGATGTTCGGCAACACGGTATTGAATATCGAGGATAGTATCGTCATTGTCCTCCTGCTTTTGCAGCTCTTTTTCTATGGCCGCAAAATAATCTTCTAACAACTTGTAGGCGCTGTCTTCCGTGTTAAACAAGACACCACCGATGTGCATACTAATGACTTTCTTCATGGACGCTTTCATTTTTTAGGGTTATAGAATGTACTGCTGAGGCCAGCTGCTTCCAGCTATCCCCAAGTTCTGACAACAGGGCTTTACCATCTTCAGTGATGGTATAGTATTTGCGTGGAGGGCCGCTGTGAGACTCTTCCCAACGATAGCTCAACATACCTCCCTTTTTCAAACGGGTGAGAAGGGGGTAAAGAGTTCCCTCAACGGTGAGAATTTTTGCCGCTTTTAGCTCTTTAAGTATCTCGGTTCCGTAAACTTCCGATCGAGCAATGATCGTAAGGACACAATACTCCAAAATACCTTTTCGCATCTGCGCTTTGGTGTTTTCCGTATTCATGTTCCAAATCTAAGGCAAAAAAAGGTACTATGCAATGCAAAGTACCTTGATATGCCATATTTGGACTTAAGATTTATTGCTTTGATTGTTTAGTTAATCAGTGGCGTAATGTTACTTTTGCCGAGTGACGACGAGATGTAAGGGGCGTCTCAAGACCGTATTTTTTCGAATCACCCTGGAAATCACACATTCATTTAATCAAATTCATATTCCATGAGAAAGATTTTTCTAATCGCTTTGCTGTTCGCGTTCGCTGGATTCGGCGTGTCAGCACAAGATTCTGAAATCCAACTTAAGAAGGAAATCAAAGATCTGGAAACTCAGGTCGGAGCCTTGAACAAAGAAACAAACGCCAAGAAAGCGCAACTCGAAGCACTAATGACTCGAGGATGGAGAACAGGTGGTTTGAGCACTATCCTTGTGAGTAATGTATCATACAACGATACCTGGAAAGAGGTTAGTGGTAACAACAACAACTTGAACATTGAGGGTAACCTTAACCTTTTTGGAAATTACGCTGACGACCAGTGGATCTGGGAAAACGGTGCCAGGTTTACACTAGGTTTTAACAAAAATGGTGGTGTTACTTTCCAAGACACTGCAAACCCTGGTGAGACTTTCAACAATTGGCTAAAAGGTGCAGATGAAATTAACCTTTACAGCAAGTTTGGTTACAAGTTTAGCGAGAAAGTTCGTTTGAGCTTGCTAGCTAACTTCCGCTCTCAGTTTGCAAAAGGTTTTTACTACGGAGCTGACGGCAATGGCGACGGTATCCTTGACAATCAGTACATCACTCGTCCTAACTGTGATACTGGTGTTGCTGATACGCTCCAAACAATCAAGCCTTATGGAACTGACGGAAATACTGATTACATCTCTAAGTTCCTGGCTCCAGCTTACCTTGAGATTGGTCCTGGTATTGACTGGGCTGCAGCGCCTGGTTTCACAGTATTCTTCTCACCTGCTACCTATAAGTTGACTATCGTAAATGATGACTTCTTGAGCTCATACGGTGCATTCGGTGTAGATGTAGGAGAAAAGACCCGTTCTGAGGTGGGTGCAAAGTTGATGGCTGGATACAACAGAAAGTTGATGAGCAACCTGACTGTTACTTCTACGCTTGAAGCATTCGCTAACTACACGGATCCTTCTCAAGATCAAAACTGCGAAGATGTTGACTTCATGAAAAACATCGATGTTCTTTGGAACACCGTATTCGGCTTGACAGTTAACAAGTACATCACAGCTAGCCTTGATTTTACTGTAAAGCGCGATGTTGACCAGACTTACCCACTTTACAGTGTATTGGGTGATGAGCACTGGCAAGTAAGCAACCTGGTTAAAGTAGGTTTCGCTTACCAATTCTAAGAAAATCCAATATTTCTTGAGAAACCCGCTTCCCTGAAGGAAGCGGGTTTTTTTATGCCCAATATTCACCTATTGGCGCCAAATAAATGTTGAAATACTTGATAAATAGGCCATTTTGCCTATAATTTCTTTTTCCACAATGTCGCTTAAAGCCTTGATTCTTAAACCAAACATGCCTAAATTAGTCATAGTTGCGCTGGATAGAAGTCCCACCCAGTGCTACGCAAACGAAATTCGCACCACCTTTAAGGGCTTCTATTTCTGTCATACTTCGTTGCTCGTCGGTCGCGTAGCTAAGGCTATGCTCCCTCCTCGCGCCTCGTCTGACAGAAAGATAAGCTCCTACAAGGTGTTACGAACTTTGTTTACGCAGCACTAGGCTTCTTTTGACTAATGAAATCTCAATTATGAGAAAGCTAATTGTAGTACTTTGTGCAGGAATCCTGCTGAGTGCAAGTGCGATGGCTATTACCAAGAACAACTGCTCGCCCATGGCCAAGCAGGATTTCCGGAAGGCTTGTGCAGCTATTGAAGAGGCTGGCTTTTTGGATGACAAGGTGGCTGAAGTCGATAAGATTCTAGAAAAGAATTGCCTCTCTAGCCAACAATTGAAGGAATTGCTGATGCTCTTCGAGTTTGAAAATATCAAGCTCGCCATCGCTCAAAGAGCCTATCAACAGCTCAGCGATGCAGAAAACTTCAAGTCTGTATTTGATGTCTTTGAGTTTGACGATTCCGTCGCCAGGCTACAAGAGGTCCTTAAGGATTAGAAAGAAAACCATACCGCAATATAGAAAGGCCAATGCTGACTCAGCACTGGCCTTCTTCTTTTGTTCCAATTTTACAAATGCACTACACCTCATTCTCACTCATCCAGAATTTGGCGCAATGAGCTTGCAATGCAGTGGCATTAACCATTCTGAAACTCCAATTCGAACTAAGCCGAAAAGGAAGTACCACAGCCACAGGTATCTGAAGCATTCGGATTATTAAAAGTGAATCCCCGGTTATTCAGTCCATTCACAAAATCCACTTCCATACCTAGCAAATACATTCCATGAGCCCGATTCATCACAATCCGGATGCCCTCTACCTCAAAAACCTCATCTTCTTCCGATTGCTGGTCAAAGCCCAAAATATAGGACAAACCAGAACAGCCACCACCCTTCACACCAATGCGCAATGCATGACCCTCCGGAATCTCCTTCTCCTGAATCAATAACTTAATCTCATCTATTGCCCCAGCCGTCAAACTGATAGGCGAAACAGCAAACTTTGACTCCTTTTCTTTTACCTCTTTCATAGCATGTTTTTAGCCTCAACTCTAAAAATACTAAACATCTCGCGAATGCAGATGGTTCCCCTCCCAAATGTGTGCCAGCTGACGATCCGCCATATGCAAGACCTCAATGTAGCATTGATTTTAATGATTTGGGTGGCCGCCCAGCTGCCCGGCAAGCATATAGTCCATAGCAATTGCCACCCCCAATCAACCCAATGATCAGTATCCAAGCGCCAAAAGGCAGCTGTTCGCCGGGCTATTCGTTCTTATTCACCTTGTGCAGGCTGCTTCGGCTTATGCCTGCTAGGGTCTCTCCTGCCGTCGAGCCCCCATCAGGCATGCCTCAGTCAGTCTGCCCCGCGGCTCATACCACTGCTATCCCTGCCACATTTAGCTTTGAATTACAAATTCGAACGACATTGTGTACTAGCGGCAATCAGCTCCTTCAATCCTGCCCCTCATACAGCTAAAAAATCACTAATTTTGGCGAAATTTCCCATCATGGACATACTGCTCGAGATTATTAAATATACCCTTCCAGGACTTCTTGTTGTTTGGGTGACCTATCTGATGCTATCCAGCCACTTCAAAAACCAAATGGAAATGAAGCAACTGGAACTACAAAAGCAAAGAATGGACAATCGCCTGCCCGTGCGTTTGCAAGCCTATGAAAGACTGGTCTTGTTTTTGGAGCGTATCGCACCAGGCATGCTCATCTCCAGATTAAGGGTCGATGGTATGTCTGCCAGTGATCTGCAGTTTGCTATGATCACTGCCATGAGAGCAGAACTCGAGCACAATATTACGCAGCAGATATACGTATCCGATGAGGTGTGGATACGCATTAAGGCTGTTAACGAGGAGATGATATCGACTATCAATCGTATTGCAAGTGATTTGCCTCCGGAGGCCAGTGCAAAAGACCTGAGCCATCGAATCTACCAGTATCTGGCCGGGACCAGCGACATACTGCCCACAGAGCACGTCATCCTTAGTTTAAAGAGGGAAATGAGAGAATTGCTAAACTAAGTCAAGCTATAAAAGCCCTTCCACAATGGAGAAGAAGATCAAAGAGATCAAAGAAAGAAAAGAGTCTTTTCAAACCGATTCGGGTATTTCGATCGAACGATCTTATCCAGCCCAGGAGCGGCCGCTTGAGAAGGCAGGAGCGTTCCCCTTTACAAGAGGTGTGCATGAAGCAGGTTATCGAAGTCGATTATGGACCATGCGACAGTACGCTGGCTTTTCCACCGCCGAGGAATCCAACAAACGCTATCATTATCTGCTTGGACAAGGCACCACCGGACTTTCCGTTGCCTTTGACTTGCCGACCCAGATTGGTTATGATTCCGATCACGATTTTGCTGATGGAGAGGTGGGAAAAGTGGGTGTAGCGATTGACTCTATTCGGGATATGGAAATCTTATTTAAGGGGATTCCGCTCGAAAAGATCAGCACCTCCATGACCATCAATGCGACAGCCTACATCCTTTTGGCCTTATATGTGGGTGTAGCGAAAAAGCAAGGTGCTGATATTCGATTGCTTTCAGGCACCGTGCAGAATGACATACTGAAGGAGTACGCTGCAAGAGGAACTTATATCTATCCTCCCAAGCCTTCGATGAAGATTATCACAGATATCTTTGAATACTGTAGCAAGGAGCTGCCCAAGTGGAATACTATCTCGGTGTCCGGCTATCATATCAGGGAGGCTGGTTCGAATGCAGTTCAAGAGCTGGCCTTCACACTGGCTAATGGCAAAGCCTATTTGGAGGCAGCCATCGATGCAGGACTGGATATCAACGTCTTTGCCAAGCGCATCTCTTTCTTCTTCAATGCACACAACAACTTCTTCGAAGAAGTAGCCAAATTTAGAGCAGCCAGACGAATGTGGGCAAAAATCACAAAATCCCTGGGAGCTACAGAAGCCAGAGCACAGAAGCTGAGATTCCATACACAAACTGGCGGATCCACGCTTACAGCACAGCAGCCTCTCAACAATATTTCCCGTGTTACCATGCAAGCCTTATCAGCTGTGCTTGGTGGCACCCAATCCCTGCACACCAATGGATACGATGAAGCTTTGGCCTTGCCCACGGAGCAGGCGGCTCGAATTGCCTTGCGTAGCCAACAGGTCATCGCTTTTGAAAGCGGAGTTACAGATACAGTGGACCCTTTGGCAGGCTCTCATTTTGTAGAAGAACTGACCGATCAGGTGGAGGCTGCGGCAGCAAAGTACATGGAGAAGATCGATGCCATGGGCGGAGCCGTTTCCGCCATCGAGGCAGGCTACATACAAGAAGAAATCGCACGATCGGCCTATCAATACCAAAAGGATATAGAATCGAGAGATAAGATCATCGTGGGTATGAATCAGTTCACTGTTGAGGAGAAGCTGAATCCCGATTTGCTCAAGATCGACGATAGTATCCGGGTCCTGCAATCGGAAAAACTACAAAAGTTGCGTTCGGAGCGTAATAATGCGCAAGTCAAGCGATTGCTTGCGGAATTGTCACAAACCGCCAAAGATGGTCGAAATGTGATGCCGGTTGTTGTAGAGGCGGTAGAGGCGGAAACCACCTTGGGGGAGATCAGTGATGAACTAAGGAAAATATTTGGGGAATATCAAGGCTAGCACTTTCGTGAACTAGCCTCATACTTGGATTGTTTTGCTACTTATAGGGGAACTTGTGGCAGTTTTGTCATCTGGCCCCCAAGCTTATTTTTTTCCTTGGATAATGCCTGATTAATGGGCTTCTGAGTAGCCTATCTGACTATAAAATCTGGCACAATTATCGTAATTTTAGATTTTCCAAAGACATCAACTAGTAGACGTAATTTATGGATAGGTTAAAACAAAAATTTGCTGAAAAAGCGGCTGCCGTAGCTTCTGAATTCAAACAATATGTGAAACAAAACGGCAATCGGCAAGTGGACACCGTAACACTGCGTCAATTAGCAGGTGGTATGCGAGGTGTAAAGAGTTTGGTAACGGAGACATCCTTGTTGGATCCAATGGAGGGGATACGCTTCAGAGGCTATTCCATACCTGAACTAAAGGAGAAGCTGCCCAAAGCACCAGGTGGCAAGGAGCCACTGCCAGAAGGACTTTTCTGGTTGATGCTGACCGACGAGCTACCTACTGAAGAGGATGTACGATGGTTGACTGCCGAGTGGACGCGACGTAGTCATGTGCCTGATCATGTGTTCGCAACTTTAGATTCCTTGCCAACTGATGCGCATCCGATGACACAGTTCAGCATTGGTATCATGGCTTTGCAGACTGATTCGATCTTTACCAAAGCATACAGTGAAGGAATAAGCAAAAAGGACTATTGGGATCCAACTTATGAGGATACCATGAATCTAGTCGCTAGTCTTCCACGACTTGCAGCTTATATCTACCGCCGCTCCTATGGCGATGGAAAGCACATTGCTCCAGATCCAAATCTCGATTGGGCAGCGAACTTTGCGCATATGCTCGGTAATGAGGTAGCAGGCTCGCATGAAATGATGCGAATGTATCTAACGATTCACGCTGATCACGAAGGGGGGAATGCTTCTGCACACTCGACTCATTTGACAGGATCGACTTTGAGTGATGCTTATGCTTCATTAGCAAGTGGAATGAATGCCCTGGCCGGACCGCTACATGGAAAAGCCACGCAAGAGGTGATCAAGTGGGTCTTGCAGATGCTCGAGGAAATGGGCACCAAAAATCCAACAGCGGAGCAAATTGAAACTTTCATTAGAAAGACTTTGTCTGAAGGTAAAGTAATTCCAGGCTACGGTCATGCTGTGCTTAGAAAGCCTGATCCCAGATTCACTGCTCAAATGGAATTTGCTAAGGAAAACTTCCCTGATGATCCTTTGGTAAATGTAATCTGGAAGATATTTGATGTGACTCCAAAGGTCTTGGGCGAATTCGAGAAGATCAAAAATCCATGGCCGAATGTGGATGCTCACTCTGGTTCATTGTTGATGC
This sequence comes from Chitinophagales bacterium, assembly GCA_020629205.1. Lineage (GTDB taxonomy): Bacteria > Bacteroidota > Bacteroidia > Chitinophagales > UBA2359 > JAHDDV01. The sequence continues at coordinate 10,706 of JAHDDV010000087.1, forward strand.
ATTATGAATTTACAGAGTATGAGTTCTATACAGTAATGTTTGGCGTTTCTCGTGCGACAGGAGTATTGGCTTCCCTTTGTTGGGATCGTGCCTTGGGCATGCCAATTGAAAGACCTAAGTCGATGACCATTGAAGGGATCAAGGAACTGCTGGGCTCTGAAGTAGTGACCAGCTAAAGAACAAATAGAATTGTTTCAACAGAGGCCCGTTCCCAAAAGGATCGGGCCTTTTTGTAATTTGTGCACATGATTGATTTGACCAACATATCGATTCAATATGGGGGACAGGTGCTGTTCGACGGACTGAATCTGAGCATCCGAAAGAAGGACCGAATTGGTTTGGTTGGCAAGAACGGAGCCGGGAAGACCACTTTGATGAAGGTGATCATGCGGGAGGTGATCCCGGACGAGGGGCAAGTCGTGATGAGCAATCACACTAGCCTTGGGTACCTGAAGCAGGAAGTTAGCTTCAAGGATGCTTTGACCGTTTTTCAGGAAACCAATAAGGCATTTGATCGGATCACAGAAATTGAGAAGCAGATCGCGGTATTGACCGAGGAGATTAGCAATCATAGCGACTATACATCCGAGGCATATGCGAAGACATTAGAGGCGCTCGAAGAAGCAACAGACCGATTGGATCGCCTGGGTGGAAGCAGCCGTGACGAAGAGATCAGTCGTGTTCTGAAAGGGCTGGGCTTCCTGACTTCTGATTTTGATCGTCCATTAGAAGAGTTTAGTGGTGGATGGAGGATGCGTGTGGAACTAGCCAAGATTCTTTTACGTCAACCCGATTTTATCTTACTCGATGAGCCTACCAATCATTTGGATATCGAATCGATCATCTGGTTGGAAGGCTTCCTAAGAGCCTACCATGGAGGGGTTGTTCTGATTTCTCACGACAAGGAATTTCTGGACAAAGTGGGAAACCGGACTGTAGAGCTTGTCGGCGGTAAGATCTATGATTATCGGAACAGCTACTCCGAATTTGTTGAATTGCGAAAGAGCCGAGTGGAACGACAGATTATTGAGTCTAAGCGTCAAGCAAAGGAAGTAGAAGAAACGACAAAGCTGATCAACAAATTTCGGGCAAAGAAAAACAAAGCCAAATTTGCCCAGACCTTGATTCGAAAGCTGGATAAGATGGAAGATGTAGTGATCGATGATCTCGAACGCGCCAGCATTCGATTTCACTTTCCCCCAGCTCCGAGATCTGGTAAGGAAGTGGTCTCGATAACTGAGCTCAACAAAAGCTATGGCGATCTCCATGTCTTGCGCAATATAGACTTCAGCCTGCTCAAAGGAGAGAAAGTGGCATTCGTAGGCAAAAATGGTGAGGGAAAGACGACCCTGTCCAAGATAATTGCAGGAAGAACAGATTTTACCGGAAATTGCAAACTTGGACACAATGTGGAGGTCGGCTATTTTGAACAAAATCAAGCGGAGAATCTGGACGGCAATGTCACTGTCTTTGACTTCATTGATAATGCCGCTACTGGTGACCTACGACAGAGAGTTCGAAGTCTATTGGGCGCATTCTTGTTTAGTGGGGAGGATGTGGATAAGAAGATCATGGTGCTTTCCGGTGGAGAAAAGTCTCGTTTGGCGGTGGCCAGATTGCTACTGCAACCTGTCAATCTGTTGATCCTGGATGAGCCTACCAACCACTTGGATATGGCTGCCAAGGAGGTCTTGAAGCAGGCCCTAATTGATTATGAAGGTAGCATGATTGTCGTCTCCCACGATCGGGATTTCCTAAAAGGCCTGACCGACAAGGTATACGAATTCCGAAACCGTAGAATACATGAGCATATAGGAGATTTGCAGGCCTTTCTCGATAAGCGCGCTATCGATAACCTGAGTGATTTGGAAAGAGGTCGTCGGCAGGAAAAAAAGCCCCAAAATGCCGATGCCGAGCAGCAAAAGCGTAACAAAAACCTAGAGTGGGAACTGGATAAGTCCATAAAAAGGGTGAAAAACAAAGTCTCCAAGTCCGAAAAGGCTATTACCCAACTAGAGAAGGAAATAGCGGAAATGGAGGCTAAGATCGGGCAGTCAGACTTCTATCAAACAGAAAAAGCGCCGGACTTGTTTCTGAAGCACTATGAGGATCAGAAGGCCGCCCTCAACAAAGAGATGGAAAACTGGGAGACATTGTCGATGGAAATCGAGGATTTGGAAAGCCAAAAGAATGAGCTTAGCAGGTGAAAATGACTATTTTCACCTTATGAAATACGTATTCCTTCTGTTGCTATGTTTTCCGGCCATTCTCACTGCGCAAATCGTAGATGATTTCTCCGATGGGGATTTTAGCAATGAGCCCGAATGGATAGGCGATACGGACAAGTTCATCGTCAATGAAGCATTTGAATTGCAACTCGATGACCCTGTGGCTTCAGATACTGGCGTGTTGGTGACACAGAACACAGAGATCAATGACATCGAATGGAGATTCAATTTTCGATTAGACTTTTCCCCTTCCGGTTCCAACTTACTGAGAGTCTATTTAATATCTGACTCAGAGGATCTGAAAGCACCCTTGAACGGCTATTATCTCGAAGTTGGGGAAACCGGTAGTTTGGATGCTTTGAACCTTTATCGTCAGACCGGTGAAGAGGAGGAAATGATTTTGGAAGCTTTGCCAAATGCTGGTGATGATCCGGACTTTGGAGTCAAGGTCGTTCGGTCTGCAACTGGACTCTGGACCTACTTTCAAGAGCTGGATGGTGGGCTTGTGGAAATCGGAAGTGTACAGGATGACATTCATACAAGTAGCAATTGGTTTGGTTTCTACTGTAAGCATACCAGCACAAACTCAGACGCGTTTTTCTTCGATGATGTGTACATTGGAGAGGAGATTGTTGATTCGGAGGGTCCTGTTCTTGAGTCAGTCGAACTGATCTCTTCCAACAGCATTCTCTTAACATTTGACGAGGCTGTCTCTACAGTTGAAGCGATTAATCCAGAGATCTACAGTATTGATGGAGTCAACCCTACTGAGGTAAGCATCGGCGGATCATCGAATCAAGTCTTGTTGACTTTTGAAAACGATTTTCCGGAAGATGTGGACATTAGTATTGAAGTGGATGGAGTTGTCGATGTCTCTGGCAATGCCAGTAATCTGCAAAGCCTGAGCTTTTCTTTCACAAATATTACGGCTGGAGAACTGCTGATCACAGAAATATTTTTTGATCCAGCTTCTGATAGTGGATTTCCTGCTGAGTACATCGAAGTTTATAATCCGGGAAATGCTGCTGTAGATCTGACAGGTTTTGCTTTTCAAGATGAGAGCTCCAGCCCGAAGACGATTAGCAGTGGAAGCATTCCAGCACAAGGCTATATTATCCTTTGCGATGAAGAGGACCTTGACACCTATTCGACTGTAGGAAATACAGGAACAATAGATGGAATGCCAGCATTGAACAACGATGGGGATTCAGCTATACTCAGTGGAGAATCGGGAGTTATTGACGAGGTCGCTTTTGAGGCTAATTGGCTGGATGATGCCGATAAGTTAGAAGAAGGGGGATGGGCGCTAGAACGAATAGATCTAAACGTTCCCTGTTTTGGTGATAGTAATTGGACGGCCTCTATCGCCCCTGAAGGTGGCACACCCGGACAGGAGAATTCGGTAAACGGAGTTTTGGACGACAGCGCGGCTCCCAATTTACTTAGCCTTTCCCTGGTAGGAACCAACGGGCTTGAATTGGAGTTTGATGAGCCCTTTGACCTGTCGCAAGCAACAACACTGGATAATTATCCAGTGAATCAAGGCGTGGGTGATCCAATACAAGTATTGATCAACGGGACCGTGATCGCATTGACTTATGCCAGCGATTGGCAGTCGTCTACAGAGTATAGCATTAGCATCAGTGGCATCACCGATTGTGTGGGCAATGAGTTGCAGGTCGAAGAGAGCTTCGCCTTACCAGAGCAGGCTGGTCTGTTTGACATCATCATCACAGAAATCATGGCCGATGAAAGTCCAGTGGTAGGATTACCAGAGTTTGAGTACTTAGAGCTATACAATCGCTCCGACAAGTTCATCGACCTGTCCTCTCTCTTGATTTTCACCAACCCTAGTAGTCAGCGTAGTTTTAACAGCTATCTCATCAAGCCAAATGAGTATGTAATTCTTGCTTCGGAAGACGCTGCTGAGGCTTTCTCTGCGTTTGGAAGTGTCGTGAGCACTGACGGTTCTGTAAGTCTCACCAACAGTGGAGCCAGCATCAGCATCACAGATATTTTAGGCAGCCTTATCCACACCGTTACGTATTCGGAAGGCTTACATAGCAATCCCGCAAAGAGCGAGGGAGGCTGGTCACTTGAAATGAAAGACACCTCGAAGCCATGTGTTCAGGCCGGCAATTGGTGGAGTAGCGATGATCCTAGTGGTGGCACTCCGGGAAGAGTTAACTCAGTCGATGGACTGGTGGAAGACTTGCAAGGTCCACAGCTTATAAACATTGAAATTGTACAACCAGATTCGCTGCTCTTGACTTTTGATGAATACCTCGACATCGACATTGCCAGCAATCCGGAGAGCTACACCGTAGACCAAACGGTTGGAAGTCCGGTGAGTCTGGATTTGAACTATAATCTGGTAGGACTGAAATTTTCGGGTGCCTGGGATGAAGATCTGGTATACAATCTTAATTACAGCCTTCAGGATTGCATCGGTAATGAGAGTGTGCAATCGACCATCTTTGCTGTGCCACAGGAGGCTTCCGCATTGGATGTTGTGATTACCGAAATCATGTCGGATGAAAGCCCGGCAGTAGGCCTGCCTGAGCTGGAATACATTGAGCTTTACAATCGCTCTGATAAATTTTTCGATCTGCGAGACTGGGTGATCTACAGTGATCCCAATAGTCCGCGCCAAATTGAAAGTTATCTACTGAAGCCGGGGGAGTACTTGACGGTTGTCAAGCCGGAGTCGGTTGATAGTTTTACGGTTTATGGATCAGTAGCTAGCACCTCGGCGAATGTGAATCTTGGAAATGAGTTGGACACCCTTCGATTGTTTGATGCGCAAGGTAACTGGTTGCACCAGATCTTGTACAAGAAATCGATGCATGCGGATGCAGCCAAAGAAGAAGGCGGCTGGTCACTGGAGATGATTGATGTGCATAATCCATGTCAGGAGATAGGCAATTGGTCCAGCTCCGTAGATTTGAAAGGGGGAACCCCCGGAGCAATGAATTCTATAGCTGCCAACAATGCTGATGAATCTATACCTGATCTTTTAAGAGCGAATTATCTGTTTGGGCAAATTGTTCTCCGATTTAATGAGATCATTGGGCCTGCACAGGTGCTGGAATCAAGCGATTTTACTGTAGATAATGGTATAACTGTAATCGATGCCTCTTTTGATGATCAGGATCGCAGCTCAATCGTTTTGACCATTGATCAGGCACTAGCTGAAAACACGATCTACACGGTTACAGTGAATCAAGTGGAGGATTGCGCCGGGAATCAAGTCGGTCTGAAGAACAGTGCCCGGGTAGGGGTGGGTGTGCCAATGGAGGCTGGCGACGTACTCATCAACGAGTTTTTGCCTACGCCAAAACAAGGCGAAAAGGACTATATCGAATTGTACAATCGCTCAGAAAAGATCATCGATCTGCAAAATGTTCTCATAGCTAAGGGCGATGTGGAACAGGAGGGTTTCCCCGCTATCAATGTGGAGAATGTCTCTCCGGAAGTTCAGCTACTGATGTTTCCTGGCGACTTTTTCGTTTTCACCGTGGAGCCACAGTCGGTGCTAGACAATTTCACTGTGTTACATCCCGAAAATGTATTCCGGGTACCCAACCTCCCAGCCATTGATGATCGTGAAGGAGCGATACAAATACTAGGCCCTCCATTCTCTTTCAAAATGGATGAAGTGCATTATTTCAGTGACTGGCATTTTGGTTTGATCAGCAATAAAGCCGGCGTGGCTTTGGAAAGGACCTCATATGAGGGAGATTCCAGCGATGGGAATAACTGGCATTCGGCGGCCTCTACGGTAGGCTATGGTACACCTACCTCAGAAAACAGCCAGTATATTGCCAGAGGAGAGGGGCTATCAGAAAGTTTCAGTGTGGAACCGCAAAGTTTCTCACCAGATGATGATGGAAATCAGGACTTCACAAGGTTAAGTTATCAACTGACTGAGCC
>JAHDDV010000517.1 GCA_020629205.1 Chitinophagales bacterium
ATAATAGCGGAGAGCCCGACCCGGAGCTGGCTATGCAGACCAGCCCCCGCTGTAGGGGCAACTTGTAAGTTGTCCCTACAGCGGGGGCTGGTCTGCATAGACGGCGGAGGGGCACGCCCAAATAATTTTCATACCTTAATAATCCATCTCCATTTCGATTTCCATATCATCAGAATCAATGATAATCTCCTTGTACCCTTTGTAATTGGTAATATAGATCTCTTCGACTATTCTGCTCAATTGAAATTCTCTGGATGGAAATCGCCCAGTGGCAAGGTCGATATCAATCCGTGCAATGTAATTGATCCCAGGGTACTCCCCTTCAATGATGGAAAACTTGGTTCCTGTACTTCCTATCGTCAGTGATTCGGCACCATACAGGTCCTCCACATCACTCAGTTTTGATTCATTGAGAACAATGCCTTCTTGTGTTCTGCCCTTGAACGGTGCCAAGAATCTAATACCTGATAATGTCTTGCTCTCATCTCCAATCTTGTGGTAAAAGACCAGACCAAGCGCTTCATATTTCAGCTCTATCATGTTACGACCTTTCACCTCTGATTCACGGTAGTCCTTACCAAACCCCTCAATCACTTGCTCAATAGAGGTCTCTCCGATGGGATATTCTGGTAGGCCCACTCCTTTCACAATTATGGTTTCTTGTACTTGCATGCCTGATGCCTGACCCTTTTGTATGGAGCAGGCAATGATTAGCAGTGCAATCAGAAGTGCTAGTAGTGATCTCATATAGGCAAATTTAGCTGATTTCAGGCAAAGGCACTAGCCCTCAGAAAATCTCGTGACATCCTGCATGCAAACCGTGATAAATCTACCGATTCCGACCATACTGCTCATGACTACTAACCCAGTCAGAACTACTAATCGCAGAAGCCAATGAAATCTCTCCGGCCAGAACAACACCAGCGACAATCTCGGCAAATTTATTCACCTTGTCTTTGCCTACACATCCCAGGACAGAAAGACATTCTGCTTGCGTAGCCAATCCAGTACCGCCGCCATAAGTCGCCACAATTAGAGATGGTATAGTGATCGAGATATACAGCCCACCTTCACTCGTAAGCTCAGTATAAAGTATGCCCGCCGAAGACTCAGAAACATTGGCCACATCCTGACCAGTAGCAATAAACATAGCCGTGATCGCATTAGCAGAATGCAATCCATTGTTGTTGGCTCCAGAAAGAAAGGCACCAATATTGGCAATGCCATAATGGTAATTCAAAGCTTTGGGATCGACACGCATGATACGCTCCAGCACCTCTTTTGGAATGGTTACCTCCGCTGTCACCCGCTTTCCACGCGTTCGCATAATGTTGACTTGAGAGGCTTTTTTATCTGTAGCCAGATTAGATTCCAAATAGAAGTTTTTAATTTTATCTTTCTTGTAGTTATCTATAATCCAACTGCAAGCCGCAAAGGTCGCACGCCCAACCATGTTCTGACCAGCCGCATCACCAGTTGAGTAGTTAAATCGCAAATAGGCAAACTTATTGGACAGGTATGGATCGATGTACTGTAGGCGCGCTACCGAAGATGTTGCCTCTGCCACTTCCTTAATCTCCAATAATTTACTTTGTACCCAACGTACAAAGTCCCGAGATTCACGAGCATCATTAAACACAAAAACAGGAGCTCGTTGCATGGCATCATCCACAATGGTACAGACAGCCCCTCCACATTCATTGATCACCTTTATGCCACGATTATAAGAAGCCACCAGTGTACCTTCCGTAGTGGCCAGCGGAATCATGAATTCGTCCCTGGCATATTCCCCATCAATCTTGATCGGACCAGCAAAACCAATCGGAATTTGCGCAACACCCGAAAAGTGTTCACAATTGCCCTCCAACATATGCGGGTCAAAAGAGTAATGCTTTAGATGCTCCAACTTTGTGTCACTATACTCCTCCACAAATGCCTGACGCTCCTTGATGATTTCGGGATTGTAATCGTCGGTATTGTCACGAGGGATCTTTATCTCAGTCGGCTTCGACTCTGAAAACCCTCCTGCCACAGCAATATTTAACTCTCCAAATGGCTCCGAGACAATAGACAATTCGATCTCATGACGCCCTTCGGATAGTCGCTTTCCCTCTACTTCAATATCAATGACTTTCTTCAACGGAAAGCCAATCCGATTCTCCTCACTTACCTCCGAGGCAAGCATCGAAAGCTCAGCCGCGAGCTTGAGCTTGATTTTATCCAAGGGTATCTGCTCGCCCGATATTGTAAGGCTATTGATACCCACAACGACAGCATCGCTAAGCCGATTCTTCACCGAAAAAGTCAAGCCATGCTCTAGATTCTTGAGGCTACCAAAATTGTAAAGTTGCTTAAGTAACAGCGTAGGAATTTCCATGATTCTATTTTGTTGGGAGGGAAAGTTTAAAAGTATCACTTTGGCCTATCGCATGCAAGCAAGACCGACAAGCTGCCTAAGCCAATTGAACTTCCTGCCTATTATTGACAATTGGAAGAGGGCTTTTTGGTAGCAAAACGGTATGAGGCCGCGGTACCTACTTCCCGTCCTCCGCTAATACTCGGTACCCAGCTAGCTGTTCATGCCGGAGCCAGTCTGTCTCTACGCTAGCGCTCCGAGCCAGCCCGACTCTGGCATTCACCACGCTATCAGGGCACCTCGTTCCGCTGCGACCGGGGCTCCA
>JAHDDV010000518.1 GCA_020629205.1 Chitinophagales bacterium
TGTTCGCTGGCCATCACGGATGTGGATCTTGGTCCATGTACCTACGATGATGCCACTGGTGTCATGAGTGCCTTTCTTGATGTAGAAGTCACCTGGGCTTATCCGCCTTCTGGTGAACTGATTGAGATCATAGCCGATGGCCAGACCTTAACGGTCGATCCATCTAGTAGTTCTTCTCCCGAAACGGTTAGATTCTTCGTTACGCCGGATGGCTCCTTGAACAACCCAATATCAGCGCAGTTTGAAACAAGTACGGGCTGTGCAGATACAGATGATTTCAACTCACCCATTCCATGTAATCCTCAATGTCCGAACGCAGATTGTGTGAACATAAACGTCAGTACGGGAGCCGATTAGGCTTAATACAATTACAAAGTTCAATGTCCCGCTAGCTCCTTGAGTTAGCGGGCTTTGGTGTTTCTAGTGCTACGCAAACAAAGTTCGTGACACCTTTAAGGGCTTCTATTTCTGTCATACATCGTTGCTCGTTAGTCGCGTAGCTAAGGCTATGCTATCAGCAGCGCTCCAAAAAAAGAAATATCAAAAATAGGCAACTGTCTTGCAGATCGGATTGTATTACTCCAAGCCAGGAATCGTTCAGGAAGCTGGACACCAATTGCAATTGCATAGTGAGTCTTTGACGAGATCGTGTAGAGCTCTTGTAATGTGTATATGATTAAGACAGTGTTTGATAGGAGCGAGCTTTGAAATTTCAGCTTTGGCTAATGAATGGATGGCTGCATTCTTGACTCGAACTTGCTGTACCCTTTCGACTTTTGGGAATGGCTTGGTCTACCCTACTGAGAATCTGGAGTTTTTCAGAACGTCTTGATAGTCGAAGAATCAATTAAGATTATGAAAAGATTATTACTTCTTTTGTTGGTCATGCTTAGCTACAGCTTTGCGTTTGCTCAGTTGGATATCACGAAGTCTGTTGATCAGGCGACGGTCCAATGTGGAAATGCCTTTACCTACACCTTGCAGTATGCCTGTCCGAGTACAACTACAAATTGTGAAGGCGTGACGATTGTCGATGCTTTACCTCCTGAAGTAGAATACATCAGTTCATTAGGTAGTACGCACACTATTGGCAGTAGCTATGATCCGGCGACGCATGAAGTGACATTTGACTTTGTGGACCCACTGCCTGCGGGCTCGACTGGACAAGTGCAGATAACTGTTAGATTTCCGAATGGTCCTACTGCAAATGGAACCGTTGCTCTCAATGATGCTGTCATTGATGGGACGAATGCAGCTCCTGTTACTAGTAATCAGGTTTCTACCACAGCTACTGCCTTTGATCGAATGATCATCAGTAAGCGTGTAGATGTGGAGGGGTCTGTGGATGGCTATACGTCGTTCTACATTCAAGTGTGTAATGGCCAGGAAGATGTGATATCTTCCGGAACACTGATCCCATCCAGCAATGTTGTCATTGTGGATCCTTTGCCTGTTGGTGCTGTGTATTATTCCAGCACCGATGGTGGTGTATATGACGCAGCGACACACACGGTCACTTGGACTTTCCCTCCTTCTGATTTTGGACTAGGGGAGTGTCGCTGGCCAAAAGTGACCTTGATCTTTCCTTCTCCGGATTTTAGTGTAGGAGATACGGTTACCAATACGGCGGACTACACTTACACTCCTTTGGGCGAACCGGAGGTGACAGGGACTACAAGTGACAGCTTTGTGATTCCAAGTGAGAATCCGTATTACTATTTAGACAAAACGGGTTATACCACCGCTAATTTTCCGGGAGAAACGGGAACTTACCTTCTTGATATTGACAATGATGGAAATGTACCTGCATCGGATGTTTGTATTGAGGATTTTGCTCCTCCGGGCATCTCTTTCGAAGGAGTGAGACCTGGTAAGTACTATTTTCCGGGTGTTGTGACCAATATTGAGATTACCGTGCAGTATCAGACAAACTTGTCCTCGACCTGGACAACTGAACCCAATAGCCCTCATACTTACTTTGATGATAATTATGTTGGCTTGACAAATCTTATGGGAACAGGGGAGTATGTAAATGCTGTCCGGTTTTGCTTTGGACCAGATGATGTGCCAGCTGGATTTAGTTCATATGATGACGCGGAGGTGTACTATCGGGTATTGGATGATGCAACTCCTGGAATGACAAACAACTGCATTGCTTTGACAGAGTCGGGTCCGGATACCTTTACCATTGGTGGAGATCCCTGTCATGCGATTGAGATTGTAGAACCGATCACTGGTGCAGTAGCAAATCCCAATAAGTACGTAGTCAACAATGCCGGCTCTTATCTTCCCGGAGATATAGTCACCTTTAGTGTTGAGATTGAAAACGGTCAGTCGTCAGCAGATGATTTGATGAATGGAGTTCTTGTGGATCTATTGCCACAGGAATTAGCCTATGTTCCTTCGTCCTGGGTGGTGATGAATGACTACACGACGGCAGGTGCTGGCACTCCTACTTTTACAGTAACAGATAACTACAATAACTCGGGGAGGACATTGCTGGAATGGGATTTTAATGGTTTTGATTTTCCTCCTGGAGAGGGGGTTCGTATCGAGTTTCAGGCCGAGGTCTTGAACACAGCTACGGCACCTGCCTTTTACAATGGTGTACATATCACAGGTGATAATGTGAACAATACTTGTTATGATACCCTGGAGCAGGATGTGCATGACGTAGAT
>JAHDDV010000519.1 GCA_020629205.1 Chitinophagales bacterium
CCTTGTCCCGTAGCGCGACATTGATATGTCGCTAAACCTCTTTTGATTGATTCATTAGCATCTACCAGTTCGTCTTGAGTCTTGAGTCTTGAGTCTTGAGTCTTGAGTCTTGCGTTTTGCGTCTTCAGCCTTGAGTCTTCCGATTTTTCCCAGGACAACATTGATACACAATACACAATCTACAATCCACAGTCCTCCTATCCACTATTTCTTAAACAAAGCCCCCAGGACTTGAAGCGCCTTCGAAACCATCTCTTCATTTTCAATAGGGATCTTCAGATAAGTCTGACCAGTCTGCTCGTCTTTGGCGGTGATTTCTTCTACCAGAGCTTTTGTTTTCTCGGGCGATTGCAAAGTGTTCAGCATTCCGTTCAAAAAGGACATGCCAGTTTGGACCAGTGCATTGGCACTTGATGCAGGATTGTTTTGGGAGCTGCTTGTTTGGGGACTCTGGTTATCAGTGATGTCTTCGGAGTGCTCGTAGGCTTGTCCGGCTGGCTCGCTGTCGGTAGGGGCCTTTTGTTCTGCGGCTTCTTCTTGAATCTCTAGCAGTGATTCCTCGTGCTGTGGCCCTTCTTTTTGTGCTGTAAGATCGTCCACTTGATCCATCAGTTTATTAAACTTGGAATCGGAAAGGAAGATGGCGTCTTCTCCACCATCCAATACACCCTTGGCCACCGATCCTTTGAAAGCCAGCACATCGAGCATGCGGTGCTCGATGCTTTCAGCCGAAACCAAATTGATTACCTGTACTGGGTTCTTTTGCCCCAGGCGATAGACCCGTGCAATCCGTTGTTCCAAGACAGCGGGATTCCAGGGGATGTCTAGATTTACGACGAGAGAAGCTGCCTGAAGATTGAGTCCAACGCCCCCGGCATCGGTAGAAAGGAATACTCTGCAATCCTCCTTTTCGCGAAAGCTGTCAAGCAGTTTCTTTCGTTTTTTGCTAGGAACGCCACCATGCAGGTATTCATATTTGATTCCGCGCTCTTCCAGCTCCTCAGCTACGATGTTCTGCATTCTGACCCATTGGCTGAAGATGACGACTTTATCACCGCCATTGTCGAAGTACTCATCCAGAATGCACATGAGTTCCAATATTTTGGTGTCAAATCTGGTGGTCTGGTCCAATAGGTAGGTGCTGTCGCAGACCATGCGCATCTGCGTGAGGGTCAAGAGCAAACGCTTGCGATCTGCTTCATTGAGGAATTTCATTCTTCGCCATTTGTTTACCAGGCGAGCGACCGTATCTGAAAATTCCTTGTGTGCGGACTGCTGCTCCTCTGTCATTGGAACCAACAAAACTTTGTCTTGCCGTTTGGGCATTTGCGAAAGTACCTTAGCCTTTGTTCTTCGCAATAAGACATCTTTCAGTCGCACTGAAATCTCTTTGAGATTTCGATAGCCGATCACCTTGCTGGTTTCCGGGTCCTTAACTTGATACTGATGCAGGAATCGGAATAAGGGGCCGAGTCTATACACGTCAATGAACTGCATGATGGAGTACAGCTCTTCCAACTTATTTTCGATCGGTGTACCGGTAAGGACAATGGCATAGGGTGAGCGGATTTTCTTGATCGCTGTGCTGGTTTTGGTTTTCCAGTTTTTGATTCGCTGCGCTTCGTCCAGAATGACCAGATCGGGTTCCATAGCGTTCAACATCTGAAGGTCATTGGCCGCCATGCGGTATCCAAGGATATGGTAGAAGCAATTGCTGTTTTCATAAAGCTGTCTTCGCTTCAGGATGTTGCCCTCCAGGACCATCGCCTTACTCTTGGTAAATCGCTCTATCTCATGTTTCCACTGGTACTTCAAAGAAGTAGGGCAGACGATGATGACTCGACTTATCTTGTAGTAGCGTTTGTAAAACTCCGCTGTAGCAATGGCTTGAATTGTCTTGCCAAGTCCCATGTCATCTGCGAGCAAGCAGCGACCCGCCTTGATGGCGAAGAGCACCCCTTCTTTCTGATAGTCATAAAGTGTTGCATCGATTAGGCGATCGAATACAGCGCTTTTTAATCCCTCTTTGAAGAGTCGGTTGACCTTTTGTTGGCGCTTCAAAAAGTCTCGCTGCTGGATCACATACTCCATTGCGTCATCGTAGCACTTGAACTGCGCATCGAGCTTTCGAGCTTGCTCCAAGAACTTTTCGAATTTTCTAATGCCGGTCTTTGTGAGTGTTAGCTCTTCATCAAAATAGGATTTGGCTAATTCTTGAAAAGCTTTTCGGTTTTTGGAGCCGAAACAAATTTTTACTTTCCGGTCGCCTTGATAATCGATGTAGATGGAGCTATGTGCCCTCGCATAGGGTTCTTTGATGAGCTTTTTATGGCCTCTCTTCCGAAGCAATTTCTTCATCGCAAAACTGAGGTGCTTGCAAACGCCCAATTGGTTGGTCTTGAAGTCGAGGCAGGAGCAAAAGAGCTCTTCTTCCCCTCGTATGGAGATTTTGTATTCACTTCCGGTCTCTGGGTTTCTAACCAGAAAATCAGAAAACAGCGGATGCTCACCGAGATTGCTGAGTTTGAATTTTGAATCCTGTCCGTATTGTACCCTCAAGGCATGTTGCCATTGCTCAACCGTCATCCGGGCCGGTTTCATATGATAGGGTATTTGCTTCTTGGATTTCTTGCTCTTTTTTCCTTTGGATTTTTCTTTCTTAGCCATTGTTAGTTTTT
>JAHDDV010000520.1 GCA_020629205.1 Chitinophagales bacterium
TCCCTCCTCGCGCCTCGTCTGACAAAAAGATAAGCTCCTAAAAGGTGTCACGAACCTTGTTTACGCAGCACTAGTATTAATGACCAGAAACTGCTAGAAGCCGGCTGGTTAGAGCACAAGAGCTTTCTGTGCATTAACTCAAGTCATATCCAGGCCATCCAATTTCTCAAACAGGGCGAAATCCGGAAAAGCGGCTTTACCTTCCTTCAATGTAGCATAGAATAGATCATCTTGCTTTAGCTGGTAATGGCAAAGGGCCCTGTTGTAGAAGACATCGGCTTTGAGGCCGAAGGCAGCATTCGAATGATCGAAGTAGGGGAGGGCTTCGGCATAGAAGGCCAGGTCGTATAGCATACCTCCAATCTCGTAGGCAAGATCAAAGTCCTCGTTGATATTGAAATACATATCCCAGACTCGATCGAGGGTCTGTGCTATTCGGCGACGTTCATTGAAGCTAATCCTCTGCATGACTTGTTTGAGACGAGGGAGCATTTGTATAAAGATGGCCGCATCGTAAGCACTGAGCCGATAGAATGCCAGCAACTCTTTTAGCTTGAGACGCGAGACATTGAAGTAGGCCAGATGTTTGACGCTGTTGAAGTCATCCGGTCCGAATTCGTTGACATTTCGCTCGTAAGCTGCGTCGGTCTGTACATAGGATTCGCCATCTGGCATGAACAGCAAGCAGGCAATTTCAAGATGGAAATTTGAATAGCTTGGGAACATGGTTTTGCCCCCTTGCTTCTCGCAATAAGATCCCAATGCATGATAGTTGACCCACATGGAGAAACTGCCGTGGGCAACGAGCTCCGGTTCTTTTCTTCCTTGAAGATCATGTATTTCATGGAAGCCCTTGTCCATGGTCAATACGGCTAGTCCGGCTTTCGATAGTGTGGCCAGAAATTCCATACATGTGATGGCATTCTTCGGAAAGTGCAGATAACTCTTTGCTAGCGCTTGTCGATAGTCTTCCAGGACTTCGTTCAAGAGGGCATTCTCATAGATGGGTGATTCGGGAACAGAATTGTGATAGGCATATTCCATATGCTGAATCATTTCTGTTTCGTCCATATCTTTGGGATCCTCGGGAGAGCTGATGGAAACGGAGCAGGCAGAGACAATCTTGTTTTCTACATAGAATAGCTCCGTTGGAATCGAATCAAAGAAGTAATTGGCGATCGCCAAAATGGGCTGATTCAAATTACCAGGACTTACGGAATTTTGGGCGTTTCGAAGATAGAGGTCTTTACTATTGATGGCGTCAAAGAAACTCACATCCAATGTGCCCTTTTCGAAATAGTATTGAAACTGTGGGTGATTCTGAAAAAACAGCAGGTTCTCTTCGACAAAATCGCTCAGTACATAACAGTAAGGGGGAAGTGCCTCATCGGTTCCCTCAAGCATTGTGTCAAGATGCTTCAAAATATGGAAAGCCAGACGCCCATGTCCGGCACCCAGCTCAAGTAAGTAGACTGTTTCTTGATCTTGACCTTTCGCCGCCAGGTCCCGTAAAAAGCCGAAGATCAATGATGCGTAGGTCAATCCCACTTTGGAATTACTGGTCATATGGTGTGGCACAATGCCATCGCTCCAGGCTGCGAGACCTTTATCTTCGTAGAAGTCTCGGTTGATTTTCCAGATCAAGCTTTCGGAAAATAGGGTTTGCGACTCGATTTCGAAACTTTCAGTATTCATAGTAAAGACTAATGGTTGCCAAATAAAAAATTTTGCAATGCAAGCCTATACTATAAGTGCAGATAGTAGAAACCGACTAATCACAATTTAGTGCTTATGGGTGTAGTATCAGAGGACGAAGGTAGTCTAAATTTGCTTAGCAGTCCCTTCGCGTGAGCGATAGGAACGGTATGAGCCGCCGGCCACCGCGACTGAGGCATGCGCTATGGGGGCTCGGAACGCAGTGTAGAGACCACAGAGCGCATAAGCCGAAGCGCGGTGGACAAGGGGAATAATAGTGGATAGCGCGACCTGCAGAGCGCATTAGAATATTGTTGGAGTTCACGAAGATGTGTCTGCGCTCTGCAGGGCACGCCCAAAATAAACCCCTTAGATTGTCAGGGACAACGAAAACTTTGCTCAATGATTTCGAATCCCTGGGCATTTGCTTCAATATCTTCGACGGCAGTCTGTTGCATTATCTGAAAGCTTCGATCGCAGGCATCGAAAGCCCATATCTGGCCCTGATGTGGCATACCAAGTAACCGAAACTCAAAAGTGATGGAGCGGGCGGGATAATTTCCATAATCGACATCAAAGGGTTCGGAAAATTCGATGGTTTTTCGATGTACCAAAGAAACACTGAGGCTCTCTTGCAGAGTGAGCAATAGAGAATCGGGATGCTCATGAGCTAGAAATTCTCCAAACCAGGTGATGATGGTCAGACCGCTGGAGGAGATGCCCATCTTTTCTATGGTATAGGTTTCGGTCAGTTCCGATAGGTAAGCATCAACAGCCATTCTCCAACCCTCCGGTTTGGTGAAATGTACCTGATTTCGCTCCACTTGCATTTCCTTGGCGCCACTACAGCCGAGAAACAGCGCGGCAAAGAAGAGTCCCAGGCAAAATAAGCTACAATAGCGGCATCTAAACATATTAAAACAATAAACAATAAACAATAAACAATAAACAATAAACAATAAACAATAAACA
>JAHDDV010000088.1 GCA_020629205.1 Chitinophagales bacterium
GGTCCAACGGATGATCCTACATTTAGCTTCGATGAGGCGCCAGTTGGTACCTGCGCTATTTGGGCGGTGAACTTCGATGACATTGATATTCCAAGCGATCAGGTAGGAGACATCACTGGTTGTTTTGCGCTATCCAACCCTATTTATGTAGATCGTCTGGACGGAAACGATCCAGCTTGTGATCCAGATGCAGTACCTGGTTGTACTGATGAAACGGCTTGTAACTATGATCCTGCTGCTACTTCAGATGATGGTAGCTGTATCGATCAGATCACAGTTGAAATCAATCAGGCTTGTGATGAGGAAACAGGAACACTTACAGTCACAGCACTGGTAGACGGTGGTCTTGCGGCTGCAGAAGGTGGTACTTACCAACTTACGGGAGATGCAACTTTCACGGTTATTCCTGGGCAGTCGGTGACAATTGGTACCGACTATATTGAAACAGATATGATCAATATCATCATTACAGATCAGGACGCTTTCTGTGGGGTGAATCTTGAATTCAGTGAAGGTGCCGATCCGTGTGAGAAAACCGATGTTGACTTGATCAGCTTTGAAGGAACCGTAGAAGCCGAAGGAAACATGATCCAATGGGTAACGGCTTTGGAAGAGAACAGTGATCTGTTCTTGCTAGAGCGATCTACTGATGGTGAGTCATTTGCAGTGGTAGCCACTATCGAGGCTCAAGGTTTTGCCTCAACGGCAACTGCTTACGAGCATATGGATAAAGATGCACCAGCAGGTGTAAGCTATTACAGACTTGTCGAGCGTAATGGAAATGGCGTAGAGGTTTTGGTGTCTGAGGTGATAAGCCTAAACAGAGGGGAGTCATTCTTCGGAATTACTTCTATCACACCGATTCCTGTTACGGATATTGTAAACATCAACTTCACGGCAGTAAGTGATACCAAAGTGACAGTGGAACTATTCGATGCAAAGGGTCAGCTAGTGATCTCAAGCTTGAATGAGACAACTGTTGGTTTGAACAACTTGAGCATGGATCTTTCAGCATTGCCAGCTGGGGTTTATGTACTGAATCTAACTGATGGTGCAGAAAGCCGTACCACAAAGCTTGTTGTTGAATAAGTTTTGATAGTAAAGGAATAAGAAAGCCCCGGAGCCGATTGGTTTCGGGGCTTTTTTCGTTTAGGCTGTATGCCCTCCATAAAGCGCGGTAGATAGGCGGTGAAATGGAGCCCCGGTCGCAGCGGAACGAAGTGCCCGGATAGCGTAGTGAGTGCCAGCCTGTGGTGGCTCGACGATAGGAGAGACGCAACAGGCTGTGCAACGAGCAGCTAGCTGGGTGCTGAGTATTAGCGGAGGACGGGAAGTGGCTAGCGCGGGCCAATTAGCTTGCGCTGCATAAAAAAAAGAACAGCATAAAAATTGCAGGTGCTTGTAACCTATTCGCTTCTCAAGCGACTATCCTATCGAAACAACTATTTTATTGGATGAGGGATCCCAAACACGAGTCTTTTCTTGCCGCCTATCAGCCTTGTCATGAGCCGCTTATGCGCTATTGCTCTGCTTTGGCCTATGGTAAGATGGATGCGGAGGACCTGGTGCAGGATGTGTTGCTTTCAGCTTATCAGCGCTGGGACAAGATCGAAAAGAAGGGACAGTTTTTACACTATTTGATTCGATCCGCTAGAAATCGGGCGATCAGCAAGTGGCGGCGGAAAAAGTTTAGAGCCGAATTATTGGAGCATCACGATAATAAGATGCTGGCCAAGGAGGTGTCTCCTGAGGTTTTGCTGGATATTCAGATTTTGTATCGGGCGCTGGATCGATTGCCGGACAAGCAGCGTGAGGCAGTGATTCTGTTTGAGGTGACGGGCTTTAGCATGAAGGAAATTGCTGAGATTCAGGAGTGCAGAGTTGGGGCTGTAAAGACTCGGGTCAGTCGGGCGCGTAAAGCCTTGAAATCACTGCTTGAAGAAAGAGCAGAACGTCTTCCGTCGATGATTACTTCACTCAAATCCATTGCCTTATGAAGTCGGAAAAAGAAAAGCAGGATCAAGTGTTTGAGCACTTGAGGAAGCTACCGCTGGAGCTGAGTTTACAGGAGGTAGAGCAGAGGATTGAGCGGATAGCCGAGGGGAAATTGAAGTCATCTAATGACAATAGTTGGGGTCATTTTTTTAACCTTAACCAGATCATTATGATAGTCATTCCAGCAAGTGTACTTATTGGATTTTTACTTTACTCGGGGCTCACTGGTCCTGATCCTACTGCGATCCAGCAAGGTGTCGGTCGGCAGGAAATGCCGAGCGAATTACCTGTTATTAGCTCATTAGAAGAAGAAGCAATTCCCGAATTTGAAAGCAAGTCCTTTGCTGCTGACCCGGAGGAAGAGGTGATTTTTGCCGCAGGAGAAAGCCCGGCAAATGCACAGGAACACAGACAAGCCCCGGTGGCTGAAATTTGGTCGCTAGAGACTGCGAATGAAGACTTAGGCACTGAAGAACAGGAATTTCTTATACAAGCTGTACCACCTACTTCATCAGTCGAGCCAGGGGATTTTAGTTCAGGTGAGTTTTCTGCCAAGACAGCAACGGTTTTGCGTCCGCTCAATACTAGAGAATTGAGACGACTCAAGAAGCAATTGTACAAGAATTTGACAGCAGATGGGCTGGTTCGAAATCGCAAGCAATTTGTGCGAATTGATCTGCCAGGCGAGGAAATACGGGTAAACGAGACAGCTGTGGTCGAGCAGTTGAAACCCAAATATGCTGAACTGACATATCGAGTTGGTTGGGGGCCTGAGCGCCGTATTGAGATGGATGCAGATCACATCAAAGTTGGTGATTTTACAAAGGATGGATTTAAAGGGAGTGGAGTAGGGCGTTTTGAGGCAGACTTTGCCAATGCGGATAGCGATTTGACTGCTAAAGCGGAAGGTGCAGCTCTTGGCTTACTTGGTGAACAGGATTCGGAAGAGCTGGAATGGGAGAAACTGAAAGAGGAAGAGGGGGCGCGGCTTCGTGATTATTGCAAATCTGTGCGGGTTAATGATGTGCAGCCTAAGAATCCTCTGGCGATACCATATGATATTAAATTTGAAACTTGCCATCAACTGCATCAGGAGCTTTATGCTCAACTCATCAGTGATAACCTGGTGAATCAAGTTGGAGAAATGGTACTACTTGAGTACCCCAAGAGCGGTTTGTACCTCAACGGAAAGCTGATGGAGGCTGAGCATGCGAAGGCTTATGAGAAGCTTTTGGACAAACATAAATTTAGAGCTGGTACAGGCAAGGAAGTTCAGCTTAGCGAGCACATTGTTGCGGCTGGGCATGTGATACCTACTGGCTTTACTGGTTCTCTGTGCACATTCGACCTGAAGGAATAATGAAGACAGCGGCTTGAAGCAGGGATATGCCTCAAGCCGCTGTTCTTTAGTCTTCTAAGACCTGAGCTGTGGCCTCTTTGCTTTTTACTTTTTCAATGATCTTTTCGATAACTCCCTCTTCATTGATGAGGAAGGTTTCGCGGTGTATGCTATCGCTTATCTTTCCCATAAACTGCTTAGGGCCAAAGACGCCATAGGCATTAATTACCTTTTTTTCTGGATCAGAGATGAGTCGGAATGGCAGGTCAAATTTTGCAATGAAGTTTTGATGCTTCTTTTCCGAGTCTGCACTGACACCTACGACATCATAACCTTTCTTTAAAAGAGAATTGTAGTTGTCTCTGTAATTGCATGCCTCCGTCGTGCAGGTCGGTGTATTGTCCTTCGGATAGAAATAAAGAATCAGCTTTTTGCCTTTGAAGTCAGACAATCGAATTTGCTCTCCGTTTTGATCTACGGCATCGAAATCTGGTGCCTTGTCATTAACTTTTAAATGTGTCATGACCTGCTAACAAAACTAAGGCGAAAGTGTTTGCAAGCAGGCCATGAATTTTGTGTTATCGTACCAAAGTTAGATTCCCTTTTGCCATTTGTGTTTCTTCGCCGATGTAATTGAAATTGGCGTAGTAGACATATACACCGATGGGCATAGCCTCTCCTTTGTAGGTCCCATCCCAGGCTTCCGAAAGGCTGGTGGCTGAATAAAGTAGCTTTCCCCATCTATCGAATACAAACCATTCTATAGTTTCCACTTGTACGCTTGTCACCCTGAATTGATCATTCGTCCCATCGCCATTAGGGGAGAAGGCATTTGGAATCAGGATTCTTGGCGTTTGCAAGACATTCACAAAGATGCTTCCTTCTGAGCAACCATTGCTGGAAACGACAGTATAGGTCGTGGGATTCAGCGGGCTGGCTATAGGGTTCGGACAGTCGGTACAGTTGAGTGTATTCTGAGGGTCAGTCCAAATGTAATCGCCTGTACCTGCAAAGGGCAGCTCGATGG
This sequence comes from Chitinophagales bacterium, assembly GCA_020629205.1. GTDB lineage: Bacteria > Bacteroidota > Bacteroidia > Chitinophagales > UBA2359 > JAHDDV01. Next base: position 4,362 of record JAHDDV010000088.1, read on the forward strand.
ATTCTCCTTCTTGAATGGTGATGGTTGCTCCCAGATTGATGCCATCGGCAGGTAATAAAGTCACCATCATGGAGTCTATATAGCTTCCACAATCATCCGAAGCACTGAGTGTCAGATAGAATGATTCTGGGTCGCTGGCATCAGGGGTGTAGCTACTGTTGAGTGAGTTCGGGCTGCTAAAGCTACCAGCTCCTCCCGACCAGGTCACAGGGCTTGCACCAGTGAAGCTTCCATTGAGACTCAGAACCTCATCAGCACAAATCACTTGATCGGCTCCTGCTTCTATGATTGCGAGATCATCAATGCTAATATTTACTGACTGGCTATCTGAGCAGTCTGGATCCGTGGAGACCGTGTAGGTGATACTGAAACTCTGTCCTGCCAGTCCATCGCTAGTGAAGATGTTATCGTCGATTATCGTACCCGCAGGTGCGTCCGTTGACCAGGTCCCTCCTGCATCTCCAGTAATAAGAGAGCTGAGATCAAGCACATCTCCTTCGCAGAGGCTAGCAGGAGAATTGATACTTGCATCTGCAGCACAGGAAGAACAAGTGTAGGCCGCATCGATGGTTAATGTCCCACATTCGATAGGAGAGCTTGGGTCGCTGATAGTAAAGGTAACGGTTCCGGCCTCCCCTTCAGTAGTTGTTGTAAAGCTGGTACCACTTCCTGTAGCTCCCGAAGGTAATGCCTCCCAGCTGACTGCCCAATCCGGACAAGCGATGCTCAGTTCCACATTGCAATCATTGATCGTTGTTGATCCATCCAGAACAGCATAGACATCTACAGTATGTGTGTAGTTAAGATTCACGTATTGATCCGGTGTGTCAGGGTCTTCATCTACATCGCAAAGGATGTAAGCACTTACTGTGATGCTTGCGCTCTCGCAGCCAGTCAGACCGAAGTCGATATTGTCTAAAGCGGTCCCTGTATCGGGGTCGCCTTCAAACCACTCAACCGCATTGTTGTTTGCATTGTTCAGGCTGAGGTTTGGTAGTGTGGGAGCATCTCCATCGCAAATGCTTTCTCCATCGGGGACGTCATTGGTAGAAGGACATTCGGAACAAGGCACCGCTTCACAGGCAGCCGCTATTCCACCCTGCATGGTAAATTCGCAAATGCTACCTTCGAAGAAAACCGTGGCGTAGTTTAGGTCTTGTATGTCTGTCAAGCCAGAATCACATTCCGGTTGCACCGGGATGTTTCCAGTCTCGCCGCCGCATTCGCTTCCATCACCAGCCAGGAATAGTACGCTGGCAGCTTGCCCACAAGCTCCTATGGTGACTGTTTCGGTAAAAGTCTCAGGATAGATGGTCACCGTGTGGGTGTAGCTAAGCTCAACAAATTCATCTGCAGTTCCGGGGTCTTCATCCAGGTCGCAAAGGATATAGGCACTGAGCTCCACTTGTAATTCTGTACAGCCCGTGTTTTGTGTATCAATATCTGCTAAAGCAGTGCCTGAATCCGGATCTCCGGCAAACCAGGCTGGTTCATTGCCATTCGGATCGCTGATGTTTAAAAGAGGAGTCGTTATCGCATCACCCGAGCAAATTTCACCAGTGCTATCCGGATCGCTAGTCGACGGGCAATTGGTACAAGGAACAGCCGCACAATCGGATATTATGGTACCTCCTAGCGTATACTCGCAGATACTCCCTGCAAAGAAGGTGGGATTATAATCCAGCACTGCCGTGTTGGTGATACCAGAGTCGCATTCGGGAACATCTGGGGATGTTCCAACTTCATCAAGGCAAAGGCTGCCATCGCCGGCAACAAATTCAACCATTGCATCAATCCCGCAATCACCAATTGTCTCTACTGCTGAAAACTGCTCAGGATATATGGTCAAAGTATGCGAGTATACAAGATCAATGTATTCTTCCTGAGTTCCTGGGTCTTCATCCACATCACAGAGAATGTAGGCATTCAACACTATTTCCAAAGTCTGGCAAGTGGCATTCTGAGTCGACACATCTGCCAGAGCCACCCCTGTAGCTGGATCGCCAACAAACCACTCTGGTTCAAAGGTGTTTTCGTCTTCGAGGTTTAGTATCGGAGGATTAATGAGATCGCCGGAACAAAGCTCGGCGGCACTATTTGGATCAGCGGTATTGGGACAAGAAGTGCAATCAACGGCCACACAGAATGCCGGAACTTCTATCTCAAATACCTGCTCGCAACTTGTTTCAGAAAAGAAGGTAGTGAAATAGGTCCAGGTAGCATCTTCCGTGATGCCACTATCACATTCTGGTGTGGCTGGCACATCTCCTTCCGCCTCTGTACAGAGAGTACCGTCGGCAGCAAGGATTTGAACTGACCCAGCCAATTCACAGCCTCCAGGCATGACCGTTTCGGTCAACAAGTCCGGGAAGACTGTAATATGGGCTTCCAGTCCAAGCGGGATGTAGATTTCATCTGTGTTTGAATCTCCGTCATCGTCGCATAGAATAAAAGCTGTTAGGTCGATCAAGCGAGTATCGCAAGTTTGATTGCTTAGATCCAGATCAGCTGCGGGAGTTCCTGTGTCGGGATCCCCTTCAAACCATTCTACTGGATTACCATTATCATCAACAAGGGCTACAGGAGCAAAGTCCAGGACATCGCCTGTGCATAATTCGATGATCTGGTCTGGATCTGAAGTTCCTGGACAGGTCAAACACTCTACACTTTCACACTGGGCTGGAACGAGGAGCGCGATTTCACTTGGACAGGGGCTGTCAGGGAAGAACACCTGCTCGTAGCTCAGGCTTTGATCATCGGTCAAGCCGCTACCACATTCTGGTTGTACTGGTGCAATGCCTTCGACAAAATCACATTGATCACCGGCTGCAGAAAGTACCAGCACTGTTGCTGCCAGATCACAAGCACCTGGTGTAGGGGTGGCTACCAAAGGTGCAGGATAGAGGTTCACGGTATGGCCGAAGGATAGACTTTCGATAGTCAAAGGGGTATTGGGATCTTCGTCTGCATCGCATAAGATGTAGGCGTTGACCACGAAACTTTGCATATCACAACTGTTGTTTTCGGTGCTGATATCAGCAAGTGCCGTCCCGGTATCAGGATCTCCGAGAAACCACTGGATGGGCTCCTCATTGTCATCAATCAAGTTTAGCTCCGGTACTGCAATCGCCTCCCCAGAGCAGATGTCCTGTGAGCTTGGAGTGTCACTGGTACTTGGACAAGCTGTGCAAGCTTCTGCAGGACAAGTGGCTTGGACGGTTCCAGCAATTGATTGTTCGCAGCTAGTGCCGGTAAAGTAAGTAAAGTTGTAGTCAAGCGGTTCCTCGCTGTCAATACCACTATCGCAGATCGGGTTTGTTGGAATGGCTCCGCTTTGTGTTTCACATTCCAGACCATCGGCGGAGAACAAGACAGCCGTTGCGGCAGCACCGCAGGCTCCGACATTCTCCGAAACAGTAAAGGCTGCTGGGAAGAGGGTGATCAAATGGGAATGTTCCAGATCAACATAGTTAGCTGGGCTTAGAGGGTCGCCATCATCATCGCAGAGAACAAAGGCATTTAGCGTAATCTCTGTGGTTTCGCAGGAGTTATTGCTAAAGCTCAGGTCTTCAAAGGCCGTTCCGGTGTCTGGGTTTCCCTGATACCAAACGACAGGCTCGCCATTCGGATCGAGTAGCACAGGGTCCGGTATTGCTGGTACATCTCCTGAACAAAGTTCTGAGCTGCTTGAAGGATCTTCGGTGTAGGGGCAAGTGGGGCATGCTGGTGCCGGACAGATGGCAGCGGCAGATAAGGTAATGGTTTGTTGGCAGATGGTGCCTTCGAAGAAAATTGCTTCGACACTTTGACTCTCGTCTGCATCTGCTTCACCACAGGCTGGCTCTATCGGCGGCAGTCCCTCTTGAGTATAGCAAACACTTCCATCGCCGGAAACGATCAGTAGACTAGCAGGCACACCGCATCCACCATCAGTGCTGCTGCCTGTCAGTTCAGTTGGAAAGACGGTCAGTGTCCAAGTCACTCCTAGCGGCACAAGTTCATCCGGTGTATTGATGTCATTGTCGACATCACAGGCAATGTAGGCATTGAGGGTGTAACTAGCTTCCGCACAAGTGAGGTTGCTGAGATCGACGTCAGCAAAGGCCTGACCCGTGTCGGGATTACCAAGGAACCATTCAACATCATTGCCGTTGCCCTCATCGATTACTAGTGCAGGAAGTGTTGGTACATCACCGGCACAGATGTCCGTTGGGTTTGCAGTACTCACCGTACTTGGGCAGCCTGCACAGGGTACCGATGGACAGCTTGCTTCTACAAATCCTTCAAATGATTGTTCGCAAAGCGTACCTGGGAAGAAAGTTTCGTTATAATTTAGACTCTGCTCGTCGGCAGGCTCATCGCATGCAGGCTGACTTGGCGCTATCGGAGCTGTGGTGATTAGGCAGGAACTGCCGTCTGCACTTAGGAACTCAACACTCGCGGCGATATCACAGCCGGCTGTATTTGGGTTAGCTGTAAGGGCCTCTGGATACACGGTGATCGTTTGGCTTGTTTGTAGATCAATATATTCCTCGGCTGTTGCAGGGTTTTCATCAGCATCGCATAGGATGAAGGCGGAAAGGCTGATTTGGAGGGCCTCGCATCCAGTGTTACTAAAGTCGACAGCATTCAATGGCGTACCTGTTTGAGCGTCTCCTTCAAACCACTCTACTGCGAAGCCGTTTTCGTCTTGTAAACTGATCTCAGGCAATAGAGGCTGTGTGCCAGAGCAAATTTCTATGCTGCCGGATGGGTCGGTTGTGGAGGGGCAGTCTGTGCATTCCTGTGCGAAACAATCCGCAAGCACTGTTCCTGTCAATTGATATTCACAGGCTGTCCCTGCATTGCCAGTGAAAGTGTAGGGTAGTGGTTGATTGTCATCTAAGCCAGTTCCACAATCTGGCTGCACTGGAACTGTTCCTTGTTGCTCCCCACAAGTCTGTCCATCTTCCGAGATAAACTGCACAGTAGCAGCTTGACCACATCCACCTGGCAATTCCAGGGCTACTTGCTGAGCTGGGGCAATGTTGACTGTAAAGGTGTACAACAAGTCCGTATAAGTTTCAGCAGTGCCGGGATCTTCATCTTCATCGCAAAGGATAAAGGCATTAAAGGTGACGCTTGTTGGGTCACATCCATCGTTACCGAAGTCATAGCTCCCAAATGGAGTGCCTGTCAATGCATCCCCTTGATACCATTCGACCTGATTGCCATTGTCTCCAATGAGTACAGGAGTCGGTGCAATCGGTGCTTCGCCTGAGCAGACTTCTGCTGTCTGTGGCGCATCTATTGTGCTTGGGCACTCAGTACAAGCCACTGCTTCACAAGCAGCCACCAATGTTCCTTCGTAGGTAGTCTCACAGATCGTTCCTTCAAAAAAGACAAAGGAATAATCCACGCTCTCTTCATTGGTCAAGCCACTGTCACAAGGAGGGTTGGCAGGTACCGCAGTACTTGCTTCTGCACATATTCCGTCGTCGATGCCAAAGATTATGGCCGAACTAGACTCTCCACATCCGGCACTTTGGATGATAACTGGCTCTGGTACGGCTGGATAGATTAATACCTGTACAGTTTCGTTTCCTTCCCCTGGGCTTTCTTCTCCATCACAAATTGCTGTGAGCGTAAAAGTATAGAGTACTGGATCGCAGCCGATAAGGTCGATGCTTACTGCAGCAGGGTCTGCGACAGCTCCGCTTATATCACTCGTCCAAGAATAAGTCACTTCTTCATCAGAACCGACTCCCATAGAGGCTTCCAGCGAAAAGAACCCACCCGTACAAACTTCCGTGGCGGAACTTCCGGCAGTAGGATCAGATGGGCAAAGTGCCTCACATTCATAAGGAACTTCTACAGTGAAATCGCCTGTGCAGTTTAAGCCAAGCGGATAAGTAACTTCGACTGTGTATTCATGTGTGCCGGAAGTGCCTTCCAAACCCGTTTGACTAGGGTCATATACCTGCAGGAATCCTGGTTCGCAACTGGGGTCAATCTCTACCGATGTAGTACACTCACCTGCACCAACTGGGTTTACAAAAGACTGGATATCTGAGGGATAAACAGTGATTTCTACCGTCCCTTGCTCTATGGTGCTTCCGTCTTCAAGACAGATGACTGCAAAATCGATGAACTGCGAAATTGGTGCACAAGTATTGTTTTCAAGTATTCCCAGGTCATAAGTTTGTGCAAAGCCGAGCAGATCGCCTGTGAGCGGGTCTGTCCATCTTATGTCTGCTAGAAATGGATCATCAACAACAATTGTCAATGAAGCGGCATCTCCTGCACATAAGGTTTGGTCAACCGGTATTGATTCAATGACTGGACATAATATACATGGATCCACAAATATATCAACAACCAAAGGATCGATGCAATCTTGTGGTGCATAAGGGCATGCTCCGTCGGTATAGTCGAGAATCCCACCGTAATTTATTGCTTCGCAGTCATTATTGTAGGTGATACCATCGCAGCCACAGACAGGGGCGACCACGGCCGGACATGGCAAGGTTTCATCTATCATTGTAGGATCTACACAGAAGACATTGTACACGGTACCTGTCACAGTCATTGTCTGTCCGCCAAAGCCCGATGGGTCAAAGGTTATGCCATCATCCAAAACACAGGAGCCCTCCCAGGTAACAGCCAAATCATTTGGGATGCCATTTACCAGATTGGTCAGATTAAAGAATCCTTGCCATTCACAGACCTGAATGTCTCCAACTGTTATGTCCAGCGTATCCAGAACAAGGATGGCTTGAGTAAATGGTTCCGGTGAACAAGCACCTCCGGTATCATCCGGTGTAAATAGAACATCCACAAATCCAGTTTCTACATCATCAGCCGCCGGGTCAAAGATGGTGCCGGTGACCCCATTTCCGAGCCAGGTACCTGCCAGCGTTGGATCCTCCAACTGCTCTTGCAGATTGACGGGTTCATCGTCTTGACAAATGCTGAAGGTCTCCCATGTTGCTTCTGTTGGTATAGAAAAACTCACTGTCTCGAGTGCCGGATCAGGTTCCGGGCAATCGCCAATTGCGTCTAGTTGATAGCTAATTTCGATGTTTGCATTTGCATCGTAATTTGTAGGTGTTAATGTGCCAAATGACAGCGGATCTCCATCAACGAACCAATTGCCACCTGGAGGGTCTGGGGCCATAAGGTCGTTTAAGTCTACGCTTCCAGGCTCATAGCAGATATTCGCTGGCGTTAAGCTTGGATTTAGCTCTGCTTCTATACTCATAAACAGTGTATACCTGTCTGCACAAGGTTCGGTGTCAGGCACGTCATAGTAGAATTCAACCACCTGACCACTCCAGTCTGCCGCATTGGTGAATAGACTTCCGGTCAATTCGATGGCAGGATCAAAATCACTCCACACTCCTGAGGGAGCACCAGTAGGTAAATAGGTATCCAGATCAATATCGCCTCCTTCTGCACAGACTGTAACCGTTTCTGTCCAGTCGGGGGGATCGGCTACATTAACGGTGAGGATCAGCTCCTCACATGCTGGGAAACTCGGCGGTGTAAAGGTAAGCTCATAACTTGGTCCATCACCATAGAGTGAGGGGTTGAAGGTAGAGCCGACTAATGGACTACCATCATAGCTCCAATCGCCATTAGTGTCTCCAACAATAATGCTGGCATCATTCAGATCGATAATGAGCTCATCACCACAAAGATTGATTGGATTATTGACCAATACATGATTGAGAAAGACAGGTATGGTCCAGGTTTGAGAAGCCGGAGGACAATCAACTGAACCCGCGATCGAGTAAGTGATGTCAAAGTCTTCAGAGGCAGTTAGGTCTTCAAAAAGAAACTCATCTGCTATTGGGTCTAATTCATTGCCATCTTGATCAGTCCAAATACCGCCGGGGTCACCGGTGACATAGCTATCGAAACCAAAGGCTGCTGTATGACAAAAAGCAGTTGGAGCATCCCAGGATGGATTGGCACCCTCTACGATATTTACTGTGATCGATTGTGTGTCATCACAGTTGTTACTCCCAGTGCTGTAAGTCACATCAAAGCTGGTATCCCCTGCAGCAATTGCCGCAGCCACATCTAAATCCCCGTTGGTACTGGTGTAGTCACCACTCCATTCAGAGCCCAGATAGCTGGTTACCAGCCAGTCATTCAAATCAATGTCTGTGCCATCGTCACAGATCAGGATTTCCGGGTCTGTAAATTCGACCAACTGAGAAGCCTGCACGGTCAAGACGACTGTGCCAGCAGCCTGACAGCCTGTGACATCTTGTTCAAAAATGCTGTAGTATACCGTCGGGTTGTCAGTAGGGATAACAAGCAGATCGCTGAGTGGTGTGGCAGCTGGGTTATCGGATGGGCTTTCATCGTACCAGGTGAATGCACCATCATAAGCAGCTGTGTTGAGCTGTGGCTCAAAAATGCTTAAGTCGAGCTCCTGACCGGAGCAGTGGAATTCATCAATGATGCCAAAGCCGTCCAAATCGCTAAAGGTAATATCCAGTGTTGTAACTGAAGTACAATCACTTCCGTTCTCTGTGACAGACAAGTATAAAGTCTGATTCGCATCAGGATAGAATGCATAGTCTGAAATGTCTATAAAACTAGTTGGATCCACATCTGGGTCTTCGCTATACCACAAGACTATCTGCCCTGGAGCAGGTGGATAGACAAAGTTTAGATCCACTAGTTGTCCATCGCAAACGAATTCCTGCAAAGGACTAAGGTCCGCTGGTGGTGTCAAAGTAATGCTTAGGTCTTCGTCGAAAGGACAAGGATCGGTATAAGCGAGATTTACGACCACATCCAAAGGCTGAGTGATGTCCGGATTGTCTCCCCAGGCCGCAGCGACATCAAAGTTACCAAGTGCATCCACACCGATACCAGTCCAGCTACCGTTGGTAGCTGGCGGCGCAACTGCATAGGCCAATGGGTCTGCAAAGAGATCCACAGTATAATCACCGGCACAAAGCGTGTAAGTCGGTGCAAAGTCAATAGTCGGGGCGCTATCCTGATTGACCGTCATTGTCAAGACCAGCTCACAGCCAGCATAGTCAAACAATTGGAATCCATCACACTCTCCCGGTACAAAGTAGAAGACCCCTGATTCGATTGCTTCGCATTCATTGCCATATGTGTTAAGATCGCATCCGCAGACTGGATCGAAAACGGCAGGGCATATTCCGAAAGTGCCAGGGAAAGTACAGGCTCCAAGGGTGTAAGTAAAAACGTGTGTAGCCCCATAAAGAGCAGGATCATACTCGACTACAACTGCCCCACTTTCATCTGTCCAGTAGCCGTTCGTTGGTCCTGTGAGCAAATAATCATTCAAAGGGAAGGGAGTCTGTTCAGGACAGACATTTACTTCTGGTGTAACAGTCCCATCAAGGTCTTCCACTACTTGAATAGTAAGTGGGTTACTAGGGGAAGCACAGTCGTTTGCTTCGATAAACTCTAGCGTATAGGTCCCCGGCCCGGCAGCTGCTATGTCAAAGTTATTGCCACTGATATTCGGGTCTCCCGACCAGATGCCGTCTGGGTTGCCACTTGGTATTTGAAATTCATCCCTTAGATCAATCACACCCATACCTTCGCAGAAGACTGCTCCGTAATAATTCAACGCGGCCTGTTGTCCTTCGTTTATCGTTATTTCTATGACTCCCGGAGGGCTCACGCAATCTGGGTTTGCCGGATCATACTGTATCACATAAACTTCAAGGGTAAGCGGATAGGTTTCTGTCGGATCGTAAGTGATGTCGAAAGAAGGGGTGTAGGTATCTCCAGTTCCCAGAGCCGGTGCCGTCAATGCAGCATCTTCATACCATTCTACTGTGTTTCCAGCCACAAAATTCACCGTTATCGGTTCGATGCTTGCTCCGGTGCAGTAGATCAGTACATCATCCGTTACAGGGTCCGGAGCTTGTGGTGCTGAAACGACTGAGATGGTTCCCGAGACGCTTGTACCGCAGACAGCTGGGTTGTCCGGTGAAAAGCTCACCGAGATTGTTGCTCCATCATCAGCCAGCGAAGGCATGATATTGAGTACATCGGCATCAGAGCCAGAACCTCCAGGAATAGTGCCCGCTATATAGTCCAACTCCCACTCAAAGCTTCCGAGGTCTCCCGATGTTACGGTTGCGTTAACGTCCAGATCACCGCCTTCACAGACGACAATGGGATCATCCAATAGGAGTTCCACAGAAGTCTGTACTTCAAATGAAACGCTATGGCTTGAGACACATGTGCCATCATCCACCTCATAGGTGATTGTGTAGGAATCTGCTACGGAGCCATTATCCAAAGTGATTTCTCCAGACGCAGCGTCCACTGTCAATCCGGTCGCTGGGTCCACTGTGTAGGTGCCTCCAGCGGTTGGTGGGTTGGTATTTACATTAATCGTATTGCTTCCGCTGGTTGGGGCACAAGCCTGTGCGACCGAATAGTCGAATACCACATCATCCCCTCCTACGGTAAAGCTGATATCATCGTTTTGTGTACATCCATTGTCGTCTGTGACTGTATGGGTGATGGTGATATTTGTGCCAGGGGCAATTCCGGTCAAGTCTATATTCACAGTTGATTGATCAAAGGGACTTTGTAGTACTCCGGCCACTCCATCTGTCCAGGTGTGCGTGTAGATTCCGCTTCCTCCGGATGGAGTTCCATCCAGTGTATACTGTCCACCAGTACAAAATCCACTTGCAGGGTCGATCGCTGTTGCAAGTGGATCACCAACATTCAAGACCAATGGGAAGGGACTCAGATCACCTGCATAACCACAATCGCTATAGGATAAAATATCTGCCACGGTACTGATATTGAAGGGTGCTTCAGTCATGAAGTCGAGCAGGGTGTTTTCTGTATTACTGTGGAAGTAGGAGAATCCATAGATGTCCAGCGTAGTGCCACTAGGATAGCCAGAGAAATCAAAGTCCCCATAGTAAGGCGTTGGGTTTGGAGAGATTATAAAATCTACAATATTGCCCGTTCCAGGCTCTACCAGGAGAAAGCCATATTCAAAATTAAATCCACTTGCGTTTGGTTCAGAGCCAGTCCAGCTCACTGTGAAGTTGTCTAGATCATCACCCTGACAGATGTCGACTGATCCATTACCGGGATCATAGCCCGGATGGGTATCATCTTCTAATGCAAGGTCCCCGGCGTCTGTTTGATCGCAACTGGCTACGATCCCATTGCAGGGGAAGGTGCCAGCAGCTACTGCATCGATGAATGCCTGATTTTCCGGACTATTTGCAGCGCCTGGAGTCTCATTTCCGGCGATAGGAGCGGAGACGAAATTGGCGGGGTTTGACCAATCATCATTTACGGAGTTCATAAAGCTAATCACACTTCCGGACTGACCACCTGGGTTCAGTTCTACCCAGACTGGGCTGCTACTGATATCTGTTGTAACCTCAGAGGCATTGAGCTGGTAACTCACCACATGCACAACTGTCTCGCAATTATCTCGAATCTGAATCATGTCATTGTCATTGGCCATTTTACACATCCAAACAAGCCCTTGTGTCGGGTCATTAAGATTTGGGCAGGGACAAAAATATTCAGTTGAGGTGCTAGGATTGCTATAGCACAAATCGAAAGAGTTGTTTTGATTGTGTGAGGCGATGTATACATTATCTCCATTTGCGTCGTAGGGATCTACGGGGGGCAAGGATGGGTTCGCGGGATTGTTCTCATATACCACAATGATGGAACCTGGAGGAACGGCATTATAGCCGGCACCAAAAATCAAATGACCTTCAGCCGTACCAACTCCAGATTGGTTGAGATTATTATCATCGATGATCCAGCCGCTCAAATCAACTGGTGCAGTGGGATCGCCCGGAGCACCGACGACTACAAACTCCACATACTCGCCCGGTCCCTGTGACATTTCATTAATCACAAGGCCACCATACTCGTGGCAGTGTGGGGCAGTACCAGTATATTGAGCCAAGGTATTTGCATAAGTAAAGCATACAAAAAAAATCAGGCAAATGAGCGTACGAGCGATCGGCGGCAATCCGAGTTGTCCTAAATACATGTATTCAGTTCTTTTGATGGTATGAGCTTGCAAGAGGCCCAAAAATCTCCCGGCATGAGATCATTTTGAACCTTTACTGCAAGGCTTACAAATATACTCCATTAATGCTATCAAGGGCAGCAGTACAGGGCGACAATTTGTTGTTGAACTACCTTATTTAGAGCCATTTTGCCTCGATTTTGCTGCCTGAGTCTTATATGTATTCAATGTTTGATTGAGTCTGGATTACAATATCAACTTAGGGTTAAGATTTGGAGCGCAGCAGTTGTGCTCCTTGCGACACCCGTCCTGCTGTC
>JAHDDV010000089.1 GCA_020629205.1 Chitinophagales bacterium
CAGTCATCAGTCATCAGTCATCAGTCATCAGTCATCAGTCATCAGTCATCAGTCACTAGAAGTTCCCACATCACTAGTAATTTTGCAAAACATTTCGTATCTTTGCCGTTCTAAAAATGCGACGCAGCGATGAAAAGGACATTTCAACCATCAAGAAAGAAGAGAACCAACAAGCACGGATTCAAAAAAAGAATGTCGAGCAAGAGAGGCCGTCAGGTATTGGCTCGCAGAAGAAAGAAAGGTCGTAAGAAACTGACTGTTTCTGATGAAAAGCACACTAAGTAATTAGTTTCGCCCGCCATTTTCTTTTCTCCAAAAGCACACTGACCAGTCTCGGTCAATGTGCTGGTCGTCATGACAAAGTCCCGCAATTCTCTCAAATCTTCCGAACGATTAAAAAGTCGAACCCTCATCAAATCCCTGTTTGAAGAGGGTAGAGGGAAAGTAATCTATCCAATCAAAGCTGTCTGGAGAGTCACTCCGCTAGGCCATCCCGGTCTACCAGCACAAGCAGGCTTTGCTGTCTCTAAAAAAAAACTCCAAAGGGCTGTCGACCGCAACCTGGTCAAACGACGTATGCGCGAAGCCTATCGTCAAAATAAAGCCAGCTTTTACAAGCTTCTGGAAGAACAGGAGCTACAGGTCGCCTTAATGTTCCTCTTTCTACACAAAGAACCCCTTCCTTATAAAATAATAAGCGGAAAATTGGTGTTAAGTTTGATGTACATAGAACAGCAAATGCGCGAAGACTTAGGGAATGCTTAAGAAACTATTCATCGGACTGATCCGCTTTTATCAAGCCGCCATTTCTCCCTGGTTTCCACCAAGCTGCAGATATCTTCCAACCTGTTCCAATTATGGAATTGAAGCCCTGCAGAAACACGGTGCCCTTAAAGGATTATGGCTAACGCTTAAGCGGATCGCCTCCTGTCACCCCTGGGGAGGCCATGGTCACGATCCTGTGCCCTAATTGGACAATTTCCAAGCCTTTAGAGCAGAACCAATAGCTTGCTCTGCTTGTTTTCAAGCTGTAATTTTAGATCAATCTCCAGAAAAACCACTCGATGTCCAAATCTATGAAAAAAGCACTACTGGCCCTTCTGGTAGTGGTTGGATCCATATCCATGTCCTTCATTGGTGGAAACACTTTCGAGATCAACAAGAATCTCGATCTCTTTACCACATTGTTCATGGACCTCAACACCTATTATGTTGATGATCTAAACCCTGATGATCTCATCAAGGATGGCATTGACTCCATGCTGGGCTCACTCGATCCATATACCTCCTTTTACCCTGAAGAAGAGATTGGCAATTACAATTTGACTACTACAGGAAAGTATGGGGGAATAGGAGCACTCATCCGCGAGTCTGGTGATTATGTGATCATTTCGGAACCCTACGAAAATTTCCCGGCATTTAAAGCCGGACTTCTGGCAGGAGATAAGATTATCAAGATCGATGGGCAATCCGCCAAATTCAAGAATACATCGGATATCAGTAAACTACTGAAAGGAAAACCCGGTACAGAAGTTACGATCACCATTGAGCGGCCCGGCAGCAGCACAACAGAGGATAAAACCTTGACCAGGGAAGAGGTGAAGATTCCTAGTGTTCCACATTACGGAATGTTGAATGATCAAACAGGCTATGTGCTCTTGGGTAGCTTTACCGAAAATTGCGGTAGAGACATCGCCGAATCAGTCGAAGACCTAAAGAAGAATAATCCGGGCATCGAATCGCTGATACTGGATCTTCGTGGCAATCCTGGAGGCTTGCTTAATGAAGCAGTAGCCGTCTCCAATGTCTTCCTACCAAAAGGCAGCCCTATTGTAAACACAAAGGGCCGTGAAGCCGATGTAGAAAAGACCTACAAGACCAGAAAACAAGCCGTCGACAAAGACATAAAGCTTGTCGTATTGACCAATCGAAACTCTGCCTCTGCTGCAGAGATTGTTTCGGGCGTGATGCAAGATCACGACAGAGGATTAGTCGTAGGACAGCGCTCATTTGGTAAGGGACTCGTGCAAACTACCAGAGAAATGGGCTACAGCAGTCGACTCAAAATGACCACCTCCAAATACTATTTGCCCAGTGGCAGATGCATTCAAGCTATCGATTATTTCGGTGGCTATAAAGACGGAGCCGACAAGATTCCAGACTCCCTACGAACTGCCTTCAACACGAAAAATGGACGCAAGGTATTCGATGCCAGCGGAATTGATCCCGATTTGGAAGTTGACGAACCACTGCTCTCCAATGTATCAGTAGGATTGTTCAATAAGCAATTGATCTTCAAATACGCAACAGAGTTCAGAGCCAAGAACGCATCCATCGCTGCTCCAGGCCAGTTCAAAATCTCAGATGCGCAATTTGATGATTTTGTGAACTTCTTAAAAAATGAGGACTTTGAATACACTAGTAGAACGGAAAAGATTCTTGAAACAATCAAAGAGAAAGCGAAGGAAGAAGGCTACGAAGACGCCTTGAAAACTGAACTGGAAGAAATGGAAGCCAAGATCCAAAAAGACAAGGCAAATGACTTGTACAAGTTTAAGGACGAGATCTCAGAACTGCTTTCTGAAGAGATTAGCTCACGCTACTACTTCCAAAAGGGCCGTATTCAAACCTCTTTGCAATTTGATCCGGTGATCAAGGAAAGCATCGATCTCATTTCCAATGATCAGAAGTATCAGGAACTACTAACCACAAGCCGCTAATTCAAATCTCTCTAGCCTTATGCTACAATCAAAAATGAAAATCGCCAGTCTTGGAATAGCAGCCGCTCTCTTGTTGGGCCTGTATTCCTTTTCCAATAATGATCGATACTTTGCCATTTCCAAAAATCTGGACTTGTATGCTCATCTATATCGGGTAATGCATGACAGCTATGTCGATGAAGTACAATCCGCCGAACTAATGAAACAAGGCATCGACGGAATGCTGAAGTCTCTCGACCCATATACCAATTACATCACGGAGTCGCAAATCGCTGCAGCTAGATTGAGACAACTTGGAAGCCCTGGAGATATCGGAATTACACTCGAAAAATTCAAAGACAATTTTGTAATCACCGAGGTTCTAGAAGGTTTACCTGCTGATGTAGCTGGCTTTGAGCCAGGTGATGTACTCTTGGAAATAGACGGACAGGAGGTAAAGGACAGATCCCTCGAAGATGTCCAGGCATACTTGGTTGGTGAGGTCGGCTCGGACATCTTGCTGACGGTCGAAAAAGCCATTAGTGAGGAATCCTTTACCAAGAACATCCTGCGTGAGAAGATCCCTCCGAAGAGCGTAACTTACAAGACCATGCTCAATGATGAAATTGGGTATATCAAGCTGACCAGCTTTACGGCAGACTGCGGTAAGTTTGTGAAAGAGGCATTCAAGGCGCTGAAAGACAGTAGTGACCTTAAAGGCTTGGTTTTTGACCTCCGTGGAAATGGGGGAGGATTACTAAGAGAAGCTATCCGTATTGGAAATATATTCGTGGATGAAGGAGAGCTAATTGTTAGCACAGAGGGAAAGACGGAGGACTGGAACAAAGAATACTTCGGACAGGAAGACCCACTCGACCTAACTACTCCAGTGATTGTACTGACCAATGGTCGCTCAGCCTCTGCTTCGGAGATAGTATCCGGTGTCATTCAAGATCACGATAGAGGAGTGATCATGGGTACCAATACCTTTGGAAAAGGCTTGGTACAAAATGTGCGAGAGTTAGAACTAGATTTCCAGCCAAAAGGAACAAACAAGCCTCGCCTGAAGCTAACGGTAGCCAAGTATCTGCTGCCTAGCGGTCGTTGCATTCAATCCATAGATTACTCTGGACGTTACACGGACGGAGTCAGTGAAGTTCCGGACTCACTAAAGAAGGAGTTCAAGACCAAGGCTGGACGTACCGTCTACGACGGATCCGGCGTGACTCCCGACGTAAAGTTTGATACTGAAGATCTTCCCAGGTATACCGAATTTCTAAGAGAGGAAAAGATCATTTTCCAATATGCCAACTACTACAAGAGCAAGAACGAATCCATAGCCCCTGCAGAGGAATTTGAAATCACTGCCGGTGACTTTGCTGACTTTGTCTCCTGGCTAGACAAGGAGGAGGTGCAATTCAAATCAGAAACAGAACGGCTGCTCGAAGCATTGGAAAAGAGTGCTGAGATTGAAAAGTACGCTCCGGTGATCGAACAAGATATCGAAGAAGTGAAAAGCACCATGAAATCGCGTAATGCAGAATTTGCCAATCTCCAGAAAGCCGAAATTCTGCCCTTATTGAAAGAGGAGATCGTTTCTCGCTATTACTATCAGGAGGGGAAAGTAGAAGCTACGCTAAGAGACGATAAGCTGGTAGCCAATGCTATCGATCTATTTGGCAAACCTGATGAGATGAAGGCAATCTTGTCGGTCAACTGATAGCAAGGTACAAATGCGGTGAAGTAGCAGCTTGGCCAAGAAGGTATACTGGCCTTTCTTACAACGAAAAATAACGACTCGATCCCCGTCAAATTTACAGTGCCCCCATTTGTAATACAGATCAACTGTGCAGCAGAAAAGGTATGCGCATTGATCGTCCGTGAAAGTCAGGGTCTCCAGAGCTGGATTCCAGAATGAAGCCATGTCGATCCACAAGGATGACGACTTTAGGACCACGGAAATGCATCCCTAGATCATGAGTTTGTCTTGCTTAAAGAAGGGGAGATGACTGCCAGTCAAGATTCAAAGAAATAAGGAAATACTAGCATTTAAAGTGACCTTCCAAATATCTAACAGTCTCAAAGTCACTTGCCTTATGCGTAGGGAATATACGCATAAACGACTTGTATTTGACTTTGCGGGCTACTTTGTTACGAAAATACCCTACATTTGCTATACAAGCAAAGGCATTTTAAGTTAAAAGTGTAAATAATATTACTTTTCCCTTCGAATTCGTGCTGGGTCGTTGCTGAGGAATGATATTTTTGTTACTTTTAATTTCTAATTTTGTTTCATGTGAGGCAAAATTAGAAACTAGCAAGGCTTAAACATGAATTTACTTTGTTTGGAAACAAGCTCAGGTTTGTGTTCCGTTGCACTTGAAACTAGAGAATCGGCGTTAATTAGGCGTGATAGTGAGACTCCACAATCTCATTCGAATCTGATCAATAGCATGATCGAGGAAGTATGTGAGGAGGGAACAATTCGGCTCAAGGATATCGACGCTATCGTGGTAAGTGCAGGCCCAGGGTCCTATACAGGACTAAGAATCGGAGCCTCTGTAGCCAGTGGCATTGCTTATGGTCTTGAAAAACCTTTGGTAGCGATACCTAGTCTGAGGGCCATGTGTGTCGGTCTGCTGGCACAAGGAACTAGTATGAGTGGGGACACTTTGCTTTGTCCCATGATTGATGCGAGAAGAATGGAAGTATTTACTGCTGTGTATAACAATCTAGGGCAGGAAGTAACGGCCCCCAGTGCAATGGTGGTTGATCAAGACTCTTTCAAAGAAAGATTGGACAAAAATCGGATGATTTTCTTTGGAAGTGGTGCTGAAAAAGTTGCTGCTGTGATACAACACGAAAATGCAGTTTTCCATTGTCAGGGATTTTTGTCTGCCACCCACCTGCTAGCACCGGCCAAAGAGCGAATTGCGCTTGAGCAATTCGAAGATTTAGCCTATTGGACCCCATTTTATCTAAAGAAACATCAAACCGGCGCACACCGGTCAAAGAAATCACTATTTGAAAGGAAATAGCGAAAAAACTTTATACGTTCTTGAAATTCAACTATATTGCATTCAAGTCGTTAACACTAACACAAAATCTTTTTACTCATCTAAATTTTTTTAAGCTATGGGAACACTTAAGGCAGACACTGTCGAGCTTAGCAGAGACAACGGTACTACGATCAAGATTGATTACAACCAACTTCGCAAAGCGGTTTTGGTCCTTCGATCCGTAAACCACAAGCTGCGTCAATCTATCATCCAACTTCTAGACGATAACAAGCGTTTGACTGTAACTGAAATCTATGTGAAGCTTCGATTGGAGCAAAGCGTAGCCTCTCAACATCTAGCCATTCTTCGACGAAGTGGTGTGGTGAACACCGAACGTGATGGTAAATTCATTTACTATTCGCTGAATCACGATAGAATTGAGGAGATCGGCAACTTAGTTGAAGAGCTAGCCCGATAGTTCAGATAAAGTCCCAACAGACTTCGGTCTGTATCCCAATAGAAAATAAAACCTCGAATTTTAGGTTCGAGGTTTTATTATCTATCTTTAGGTTTTGTTAGTCAAATTCTCTTTTTATGTCCCATTTCAATCAAGAGAACCTTAGCCATGCGGCTGAGCTTCTCCGAGCTTTAGCACACCCGCTTCGGCTCAAAATCATCAAGTTTATTCACAAGAACGATGTGATTAATGTAAACAAGATTTACAATACCTTGAAACTCGAACAATCTATCACTTCGCAGCATTTAAGAATCCTGCGCAATGTTGGACTAGTTACAACAAAGCGCGAAGGAAAATTTATCTTTTACTCGCTGGCGTATGATAGGTTGGAAGATGTAATAGGAAAGATCAACGAGTTCACGACTGAATAAATGGTCATCCCAAACCATGAAGCTGCCGCAACTCGGCATAAAAAAGAGACCCGTCTGCTAATTTGTAGACGGGTCTTTTTTTGGCCTATAGCCTTGTATTAGCAGCTGGCAGCTTCTCGCCAGCTAGCCATCTCTCAAACACTTGAAATGAAGCCTTCGCGCGAGCCAATGTCGGTGAAAAATAGCCCCGGGCGCAGCGGTATGAGGTGCCTGTATAGCGTCGTGAGTGCCAGCCTGGGCTGGCTCGACGATAGGAGAGACGGGCCAGGCTGTGCAACGAACAGCTAGACAGGTGCCGAGTAAGAGTGGAGCACGGGTAATCAGCTGCAACGGGCCTATGCAGCTCCGCTCCAAAAAGACTGTCTCTCGAAAAGAGCAAAACAAAAGATGAGGAGCAAATTCTCTATATTTTAGTGTGCGTTAGCGGAATTCCCTGGAAGAGATAAAAAAAGCCCGATCCATGTAGGATCGGGCTTCTCTTTACTATGTGCTTTCAAATTTAAATCTCAAGCATCTTAGTTGTCGTAGATCTCTACGTCTGTAGCAACCAATTTGCTTAGTGGGATCATAACCTTCTTACCGTCTGAAGCAATTGTTACTGAAGTACTATCACGGTCAACAATCTGACCTTTGATACCGTTGACTCCAACAGTCTGTCCTACTTTAAATTTCTCTTTGCTGTAGAATGAAGCCAAAGTGCTTGCCATGATGTCTCTGGAAGCCAATCCGTAACCGATAGCAAAGGTTAGCAAGATTGCTCCGATAATCATGGTAAGGTTGTTGGTAATGATGTCAGTACCGATACCTGCCTGGTTCAATGAAGTGATCGACACCATGATAACCAGGAAGTAGAAAATCGCCTGACTGATGAATTTACCACCTTTGATGTTCATTGAAGAAGTAGCGTTGGCCACTAGTTCTTTGACCATGTTGGCAATGAAAGTTCCAGCCAGGAACATGATACCAGCTACCAATAGTTTAGGTAGGTATCCTAGTAGATTGAATATACCGTTTGAAACACTCTGAAGTCCCATTGTTTCGCAAGCCGACAGGAAGAAAACGAGGAAGATAGAGTAGTAAAGCAGCTTTTTGACAATGTCAGAAAGTCTGTAATTGAAGGACTTGAAGAGTTCAATTTCTCTGAGTTTGTCACCCAGCTTGTTGATACCAACTCGGTCGAGTGCTTTAGAAATCGTACCAGAGATGATTTTGGCCAGAAACCATCCGAGGATGATTAGGATGAGACCTGTGATGATGTTTGGCAGGTTGTTACCAATGACTGCCGTGGAATTTTCGAAAACCGTCCTAAGGTTTCCCCATACCGTGTTAACTAGATCCATAAGACTGATGTGAATTTATAGTTTTTACTTTATTATTGATTTTAGACGATCCGCCTGTAACAAAGTCACTGGCGACAAAATTACTAGCATCCAAAATTAAACTTATACCTCATTCATTTATAGGGTCTAAGCGCAATATCTAACCACTAGAATCAAAGATAGTAATGGGGTAATTCACTTCTAGAGCTTAGCATTGGCAAGAAAGTCAACACTTAAAAGATTTACCTACTGACCCTTCGATTTGTTGTCATCATCCGTAATACCATTTTGCGACCCGGGCTTTTCTTCTCCCAGAAAGGTCTTTAAGAGTGCACCGATAAAAGACCCTATTTGCCCCAAGTAAAGAGACAAGACTTCGAAAATATTCTTAGTCTTTACTATTGCCCCCATCACATCATCTTTCGTACCTTGCTCGTCCGGCATGGTCGCATCCTTCTCGGGCTCGTATTCTTCGAAAATTTTTCTTTCTTCTCCCACTGCTTAAAGTGTTTCTTTGTAAGTACTAAAGTATATGTTTCGGACTTTTTCTTTCGCCCTTTTAATCCTCATTTTGGTGGCACTCTCAGAAATTTCGAATACCTCTTTGATATCTTTTATGGACATTCCGTCCTTGTATTTCATCAGGAGAATCATTTTCTCTTCTGAGGATATCTGATCCATAATTTTGGTCAGACGATCTATCTCAATATATGGCAGCTCTTCCGGTTCGTCATCTTCCAAACTCTCCATTGCCTTGCTTTGGTTTTCCATTGATACCAACTTTTGCTTCTTGCCTTTGCGCAGGAAGTCGATGCAATAGTTGTAAGTAATGGAATACAACCAGGTCGAGAACCTCGATTGGCTTCGATAGCTACCAAGGTTCATGTACACCTTGATAAAGATATCGTGTGTAATATCTTGCGCTATTGTTGGTTGCTTTACAAAACTAAGGCACTTTCGATATACCTTTTGGGAGTATCGATCATAGAGTACTTCAATGTACTGCATCGAACCCGAATCGAGTATATGTTTGATTACCTCTTCGTCTGAAAGATCTTTCTTGGAACGTGTTTTTATCTCCATCTTTTGCAGCTACCTCAATTTTTGTCTGACATTTGTAGTCTAAGGGTCAATTTAGGGCTCTTAAAGCGCTCTGGGTCAATAGAGCAGTATAGCAAAAGTCAAGTGATTGAGTGCTTAATCCGTTAACTAACTATATGACCATAGTTTGTAAAGAAGTAACCAGCTCTGAGAAAAAAACCGCAAGATAAGCAGATATCTTTTGCGATTTTTAGCCCTCATGACTATAATGCACTAAAAACTGATACTTTACGCCTCTGTCTTTAATGTTTCAATAATTTTGCTATGCTAGATAAAGCCACCTTATCCTTTCTTGAAAGCCTGAAATTAAACAACAACCGAGAGTGGTTTCAAGATAATAAGGCCGCCTACTTGAGGGCCAAAGATAACTTTGAAGAAACCGTTCAGGATCTGCTGGACAAATTGGCAATGTTCGATCCTGAGATGAAAGGAACGCTGGCCAAAGACTGCCTATTCCGAATATACCGGGATGTTAGATTTTCCAAGAACAAGGAACCATATAAGACCAACTTTGGGGCCAGTATGGGACCGGGAGGAAGGAAGAGTTTAGTGACCGGATATTATTTCCATTTGGGACCTGGAGAATCTATGATTGCCGGAGGCTCATACATGCCGCAGGGAGCACAATTGAAGGCCATCAGACAAGAGATTGACTACAATCTGGAAGGCTTCGAAAGCATCCTAAATGACAAGGGATTCAAACGAGTTTGGGGC
Source organism: Chitinophagales bacterium (assembly GCA_020629205.1). Classification (GTDB taxonomy): domain Bacteria; phylum Bacteroidota; class Bacteroidia; order Chitinophagales; family UBA2359; genus JAHDDV01. Next base: position 9,721 of record JAHDDV010000089.1, read on the forward strand.
CAGCTTGAAGGAGAAAAACTGAAATCTGTACCCCGTGGATATGCAAAGGATAATCCTGCCATTGAGTACCTACGCCATAAGTCTTTCATTGTGACCCGTTCAATTTCTGATAAGGAGCTGTCGTCCAAGCAGCTGACCAATAAACTAGCTGGTCATTTTGAGCAGATGCTACCTTTCAAAAGCTTCTTTAACAAAGTACTATCCGACAATTAGATTCTTAATCTGTTTACTGCTCCTCTGCCAGTTCGACCACCAAGTCATCAGCATCTACAAGGGTTCCTGCATTCAGATAAATTCGTTGGATCTTGCCAGCAGTGCTTGCTGTAATTGTGGTTTCCATCTTCATTGCTTCGATGACAAAGAGTGGCGTGTTCTTTTCTACTGCCTGTCCAGCCTCCACAAAGATCTGTGAAAGTAATCCTTGTAAAGGTGCTCCAACATGATTAGTTTGGGAAGCTTTTTGGTGCACTTCTGTGTCTACTTTTACAGACTCATCCCGCACACGTAAAGTTCTGGTTTGACCATTTAGCTTAAATTGCACGTTTCTGTATCCTTCAGCATCAGCAGTTTTGTCCATATACACCAGCTTGATCAGAAGCCGTTTTCCGGGACTCATTTCGAAAATAGTCTCCTGACCTATCTCCATGGGATAAAAGAACTGCCTGCTAGGAAGGACACCTATATTGCCATACTGCTTGAAGCTTTCGTAATAGTCTTTGAAGACCTTTGGATAGAACAAATAGGAGAGAAAATCACTGAAGCCATTGCGCTCAGGAAACTCCTCTTGAAAGGCGGCATATTGCCTATCAAAGTCGATTTGATCTAGAGCTTCATTAGCACGACCTGTGAGTGGCTTCTGTCCCTTTAGCACCATATCCTGCATCTTTTCGGGGAAGCCCTGATGTGGCTGACCGAGTCGACCCATGAAGAAATTTTTCGTAGACTCCGGGAAAGATATCTCGTGCCCACGCTCCACAATATCGTTCTTCTGGTACCCATTAGATACCATGTAGAGTGCAAGATCTCCCACTACTTTGGAGGAGGGCGTGACTTTCACAATATCCCCGAATAAGTCATTGACTTCTTTGTAGGCTTTCTTGATTTCAGGCATCCGATCGTCCAGGCCTAGAGATCTTGCCTGAGTTCCCAGATTTGAATATTGTCCGCCGGGAATCTCATGCTGGTACACTTCCCCCGTACCGGCCTTCAAGCCCGATTCAAATGGATAGTACCATTCTCGGACGATTTCCCAGTAATTGGAGAAATCATTAAGAGAGGACAAATCGAATTTAGGGCTCCTTGGCGAATTTTCCAGGATATTCAGGAAGGTATTTAAATTGGGTTGGGAAGTCAGTCCTGACATGGAGGACAAGGCCAAATCGACTATGTCAACTCCTGCCTCCACTGCTTTGAGATAGGTGGCCAGTTGGGCAGAAGAAGTATCGTGGGTATGCAGGTGAATAGGTAGAGCTACAGCCTCCTTAAGACTTGAGATCAGCATTTCGGCTGCATAGGGTTTGAGCAGGCCTGCCATGTCTTTGACAGCCAGCATATGGGCACCAGCATCTTCGAGTCGTCTTGCCAAATCGATGTAGTACTGCAGGTCGTATTTGGACTTCTCTGGATTGGAAATATCTCCGGTGTAGCACAAACAAGCCTCAGCTATTCCGCCCGTTTCTTCCCGTACAGTCTTGATGCTCACTTTCATGTTTTCGACCCAATTGAGTGAGTCGAAGATGCGAAAGACATCCACACCGGTCTCCCAGCTGTGGACTATGAACTTCTCGATCAGATTGTCTGGGTAGGCTGTGTATCCTACAGCATTAGACCCTCTTAAAAGCATCTGCAACAGGATGTTCGGCACCGCTTCTCTAATCATCTTCAGTCGCTCCCAGGGGCACTCCTTCAAAAAGCGTAGGGCGACATCAAAGGTTGCACCTCCCCACACTTCCATAGAGAATGTCTGCGGATGCTTTTGTGCAAATGGGCGTGCTACTTTCAGCAAATCCCGTGTACGGACCCGTGTTGCAATGAGCGATTGGTGCGCATCCCGAAAGGTAGTGTCAGTGATCTTCACTTCTTTTTCTGCTTTCAACCAGGCAAGGAATGCATCTCTGCCGGCATCGAGGCGCTGCTTGGTCCCATCCGGGCAGGGTGCATAGGGGTTGAAAGCGGGTATCCGTGGATCCTTAAGATTTACAGAAGCATCCACAAATTTGACATCTGGGTTACCGTTGACGGCCACATTGGCAAGATAGCCTATGATCCTGGTGGCCCGGTCTTGTCGTTTTCGATACTGGATCAGATCCGGATGATCGGCTATGAAATTGACCCTAGCCTCACCCTTGGCGAAGATCTCGTGCTCCAGCACATTTTGTAAAAAGTCGACATTGGTTTTCACTCCCCTCACCCGAAACTCCCTCAAGGCTCGATTGAGACGCTGTGAAGCTCCTGCAAGCGTCCTGCCCCGTGCTGTCAACTTGGCCAGAAGTGAATCGAAGAAGGGCGAAATTGTAACTCCCGGATAGGAACTACCCTCATCAATACGAATACCAAAACCACCTGCAGAGCGATAGGCAATGATGGTCCCGTAATCGGGTTTGAAGTCATTCTTTGGGTCCTCGGTAGTCACCCTGCACTGGATCGCAAAGCCATTGCATTCAATGCTATCCTGGCTGGCCAGTCCGATGCCTCGCGAATCCAATCGCTTGCCGGCAGCAATCAATATCTGCGTACGCACGATGTCGATTCCGGTGATTTCTTCGGTGACGGTATGCTCGACCTGGATTCTTGGATTAACTTCGATGAAGTAGATATTCTCTTGTTCATCTACCAGAAACTCCACCGTACCTGCATTGCTGTACTGGACTTCTTCTGCAATCTTTAGCGCATAATTATGCAAGGCTGTTTTGGTCTCCTGTCGCAAGTTTGGAGCCGGTGCTACCTCCACAACCTTTTGAAAGCGTCTTTGCACCGAGCAATCACGTTCAAAAAGATGTAGAATATTGCCGTGCTTATCTCCAATGATTTGCACTTCAATATGCTTCGGATTCTCCACAAACTTCTCCAGGAAGATCGTATCATCCCCAAAGGCATTTAAGGATTCCCTTCTCGACTCCACAAAGGCGGTTTGCAAATCATCATCGCTTCGTACGACGCGCATTCCGCGGCCTCCTCCACCAGAGGCTGCCTTGACCATGATTGGATAACCGATGCGATGAGCCTCGCTCAAAGCCACTTCAATGCTATCTAAAGGTTCCTTGCTGTCTTCGATCAAAGGGACTCCTGCCAGCTTTGCGACCTCTTTGGCCTTGACCTTATCTCCGAGGCGCTCCATAACTTCGGGCTCAGGACCAACGAAAATAATACCCGCTTTCTTGCAGGCTTCGGCAAAGCGCACATTCTCCGACAAGAATCCGTAGCCAGGATGAATGGCCTCTACCCCATTGGTTTGGGCAACTTGAATGATCTCCTCAATATCAAGGTAAGGCTTGAGGGGATCGGTCTTGCTTCCGATCTGATAGGCTTCGTCGGCCTTGTATCGATGAAGCGAATAGCGATCTTCAAAGGTGTAAATGGCCACGGTGCGAATGCGTAGCTCCGAAGCAGCTCTGAGCACACGAAGGGCAATCTCGCCGCGATTGGCGACCATCAGTTTACTGATCTTGGTATCAGTCATAGCAGGAAAATTATCTGGTAATCAAGAATTACAGCCTGGCCTCCACAAGCTTTGCTCTTTGTTTTCGATTAGTCTGTAATGACTATGATGCAAACAATGGATAATCGCCCATCTTGGCATTAACAGCAGCTTTTACCTCTGCATGTAATCCTTCGCTATCCGGATTGCTGATGACGGCATCAATCCACTCCGCAATCTGTTTCATCTCTTCCTCTTTCATACCTCTTGTGGTAACTGCCGGTGTTCCCAAGCGAATACCTGAAGTAACAAATGGCGAACGAGTGTCAAATGGCACCATGTTTTTGTTTACCGTAATGTCCGCCTCTCCGAGAATGCGGTCTGCTTTTTTACCGGAGATGTCCTTGTTTCGCAAGTCAATCAGCATCAGGTGATTGTCTGTCCCCCCTGAGATGATCTTGTAGTCGCGCTTCACCAGTTCCGCGGCCAATACCTGAGCATTGTCCATCACCTGCTTTGAATAGCGTTTAAAGTCTTCTCCCAGGGCTTCCTGAAAGGACACTGCCTTTGCAGCGATCACATGTTCCAGAGGTCCACCCTGAGTCCCGGGAAATACGCCACTGTCCAGCAAACTACTCATAGATCGTAGGACACCTTTGCCTGTCTTCAAGCCGAATGGGTTCTCAAAGTCCTCTCCCATCATGATCAGACCTCCACGTGGACCTCGAAGGGTCTTATGGGTAGTAGTCGTAACCAAATGACAATGCGGCATTGGATCATTCAGTTGCTTGGCTGCAATCAAACCTGCAATATGCGCTACATCAGCCATCAGGATCGCACCTACTTTGTCAGCAATGGCACGGAAGGCTTTGTAATCCCAATCTCTGGAATAAGCAGATGCCCCAACAATGATCAATTTGGGTTTTACACGCATTGCGGTTTCCTCGACCTTGTTCATATCGACGACACCACTGTCCTCTTCAACACCGTAGAAGTTTGGCTGATAAATCTTACCGGAGTAGTTGACCGATGAGCCGTGGGTCAAGTGACCTCCATGACTCAAATCAAATCCTAGAATAGGATCGCCTGGCTGTAGACAGGCCAGCATGACTGCGGCATTGGCTTGGGCACCAGAATGCGGCTGCACATTGGCCCAGGCAGCGCCAAAGAGCTCCTTTACCCGATCGATAGCCAGTTGCTCTACCTCATCGACAACCTCACAACCGCCGTAGTAGCGCTTGCCCGGAAGCCCTTCTGCATATTTGTGTGTTAGCACACTACCCATGGCATCCCGAACCTGCTGACTCGTGAAATTCTCCGATGCGATCAACTCGATTCCGCCCAACTGACGCTGCTCTTCCCGATCAATCAGGTCAAAGATTTGTGTATCTCTAATTGTAGTACTTGTTTCCATTATGTTACTGATATTATTTTCTTTCTGCGTTTATCTAACAGGCCGCTACTCATGGCTCCTGCGCTTTACTCTTCCAATGGGTCTTCGAAGTCTTCCGCTTCTTCCCATACCCTCGGCAGATGTAAGTACAATCCAGCCTCAAAGCGGGAATAGGTAAAGGAACTCACATCGCTTTTAGGCAAATCATAGCTAAACATCAACTGATACTTCTCCGCAAATTTATATCCTAGTGCCAGTGCACCACCATATCGACGATCATTAAAGCGGACCGTAGTACCAATAGTGTACCGATCTTTCACTTCTGCCAGCAAATTCACATCAAATAGCATAGAGAAGTTTCTACCTGTCGAATTAGTTAGATACTGGGAGAAAAAGATTGAAGGCTTGAATTTGATCACTCCGCCCAGATCCAGATTTGAACCTGCAGTGACATAAGTCTTGCGTCTGAATCGACAGATCCTTCCACCCGGTGCTTCATAGAATTGAAAGCTCGGCTCATTCATATTTGCGATGGATGCGCCGATGTATAGCTTTGGCCCTTTTAGCAAAATGCCCAGATCGTTATTGGTCTTGATTTTGCGCTCATTGAGCTTTACGGGTATATATTGATTCGGGCCTCCTATGTAGGGGCTGCCGTCCACATTGTAGAGAAAGTCTTCATCATAGTGGATGATGCTGGCAGACAATCCAAGCCGAATCTTCCATACATCTCCCATCGGCAATTCGTAGTTGAAGGAAAGGCCTGCATCTATTACGCGCTTGGAGTTTGGATTACCTGGCTTGAAATAGGTCGCATGGATGCCCCAGCTGCTCTTCCAAGAAGGCTCGTAAGAATTGATATTGAAATGATAAAGCTGTGGTCTAGGTGCTAGGTCCAGTTGTCCCAAAGCAGCTCCCAAGGGCGGCAAAGCCTGCCAAATCCCACTTTCCCGACTGCTCGTTGCATGTCGGGCAATCACACTGGCCACTGGCTGCGAGTCATCCCCTGCAAAAGCAGGATTGAACATAAACTGATTATTGAAGTACTGGGTGTAAGGCTCAAAATCAACATGATCCAGGTAGGCATCCTGTGGATAGAATGGAAGTGGCACCTGCGCCTTTGCATGATTTGCAACCAGGCCAGCCAGCACTGCGTAGAGAATCCATCTGAACTTCATCAATTCGTAATTTGCCACAAAAGTACCGCTTTTGAGGCATACTAAAACAAAAAAGGCCCGCACGATGGCGGGCCTTGGTCTATATGTTGTTTTTTGATTCTAGCGTACGATAAACTTGCGTACTGCGGAGTTTTCACTGTCGCTGACCTTCAGGAAGTAGATTCCCTGAGCCAAATCTGTTGTAACCAGCTCAATATGTTGATTTCCAGCCTTCAAAAATAGCGGTTCCTGTTTTAGTAGATTACCCACGGCATCAAGCAGCTGCAGGGATAATTCTCCCTCCACAAGCATACCGTATTCCAGATGCAGGTTATCCCCTTGATTCAAGGGATTTGGATATAGTTTTTCCAGTCCGATTTGGAAAGTCTGCTCTTCGGCGTCCCCATCATAGCTGAGGGCCAATCCTTCCCCGGCATAAGCAAAGGAACCAAGCATCATCAAAACCAGCACACAAACAGATAGAAGTCTTCTACATAAATTCACAATTGACACATTTTCTACTCCACAATATTAACTCACTTGCCTCATCATCGCTCTCAATAAATGTTAAAAAATTTACGCCCAAAGGCAATAAATCTCCACTTTCCAATAAAATAACGCATTTCAAGGCCAAATGCAAGTCAAAGAAGGCATAAGCAGCTCACTCTGAAAGAAAAACAGCATTACCTTAAAGGATGTCTTTAGAACGTCATTTCGACCTAATGCTACGCAAACGAAATTCGCACCACCTTTAAGGGCTTCTATTTCTGTCAT
>JAHDDV010000521.1 GCA_020629205.1 Chitinophagales bacterium
ATCCACCACCAATCTCCGCAGCTCAAAATAAATATAAACCAACCATGCCAACATCCCTAGATGCAAGACATCGTTGTCAGAAAACCAAATCCCTTTTGCCCAAAGTTGGCCGGTAATATCCATAGCACCATAAACAGAATAGCACAAAAAGACAAGCACCAGCAGGACCCAACTTCTAATCATCGCAGTTCGCAAGGGTGTTTTCCCAGACCTGTACACTTTGAGATTCAAAATAAAAACAATAAGATAAGCTGGCAAACTAAACAAGATCATAAACTCAAAAGACACCAAAAACTTGTTGGGTAGCATACAGCCGATCAGTATGATGCTGCTATAAACCAAGGTAGAACAGCCGGCATAGATTTTTGCTCGATGTTGTCCGAGTTTGCCCATCCAGGAATAGCTGATGGCTACCAAAAGCGCTCCGGCTGCGGCCACCGTGCATATATTGTAATAGATTTCCCACCAGCTTGTCCAGGAACAATCAATCTGTCCGCTGCATTTTATCTCATAGCCGAATGCCTGAAAACTGACACCCGCCAATAAGGCTCCGATGCCTCCCAATAACATGGATAGAGCCCAATAGAATTTTGATCTATGCCCCCCTCTATTTCTATAGAATTGAAAGGCCAAAAAGAGAGAAAAGAAAGCCAGCAAGAAAACCAAAGCAGAAGAGCTTGGTTGCGATACAGTCCATGACCCGATTTCAATACAAGGTTGTAGATCGCAGAAATTCTCGGCCGGCAAGTTGGGTTCATAACGCAGGTCTTCTAATCTTGAGCAGCTGCTAAGGCTTGCGAATAGAAGTAGAAGCGAGAGTGTCTTCTTCGAGATTTTGCGATTCAACCAATTCATGCTTTGAAAGTAAGACAAGTGTCCCACTGTTCCCGCAATTTGGCCTTAAAAAAACCAATTCTAAACATTGGTAGAATATAGCTGGCACCATCATTCAGCCAAGAACGCCTGAAGGATCGCAGCGGAACGAAAGAAACCAAAAGGATTTGAATCAGGATTATGAGCAACCAATAACCGAGACTCGCCGTATTGAAGATTAGTATTTAGCAAGCCTGCGGTCAAACTTTTGTCCTTAACACTTATCTTGATGGAAAGGCCGATCTAAAAGTCATTTCCCATAACAGGCTGCTCATTTTCCTAAACGAGCCTGCACATGCAGGTCTGACAAACCCTTATAATGAAGAATCAATTTTTAAGCCTGCTCTTGCTGGCCATGCTTGGACTTCTGTTTTCCTGTGAGGACGAAGACCAACCGAATTCCAATGATCCAGACCCTGATCCAATTGATCTGGTCAATGCCACTCCGGAAGAAGAAGCGGCCTTGATCAAAGGTGCCAATGAATTTTGTTTTGAAATATTCAAACGTACCTGCCTTGCAGAAGAGGATGGAGAAAATGTCTTTATCTCTCCATTTAGCATCAGCATGGCTTTGTCGATGCTCAATAATGGAGCTGTCGCAGATAGTAGAGCTGCACTTACAGAAACGCTTGGCTTCGAGGATCTTAGCATCGATCAAATAAACTCGGCTTATTACGATGTTTACGAGCGACTCATAGCCCTTGATCCTGCCGTGCAATTAGCCATCGCCAATTCCATCTGGCATGACGACACAGACATCCAAGTACACGATGCGTTTCTCCAAACCAATGAGCATTATTATGATGCTCAAGTCGCTGTCGAAGACTTCCGAAATCCGGCAACAGTAGATCTAATCAATGCCTGGGTGGACGACAAGACCAATGGAAAAATCACAAACCTGCTTGAAAGCATTGATGATGAAGAGGTGATGTTTCTGATCAATGCCATCTACTTCAAAGGACTCTGGGCGACGCCATTTGACCCTGAACAGACAGAAGAAAGCGGATTCAATACGGAGGCAGGCATCGTAGAAATGGTGGACATGATGAGTGAGGACAACATGCAGCGCGCCACCTACAGTACCGATGATTATCAAGCAGTGGAATTGGCCTATGGTGATTCCTTGTACACGATGACATTGATTCTACCTGATAACTCACTGACGGCCGACGGACTCCTCGAAACTTTTAGTCTACAAGAATGGAATTCCCTACAAGCCGGACTCACACTGACTCCATATTCCAATATGACCCTGGAATTACCAAAGCTCGACATGGAATATGAGAAATCATACAAAGATATATTGTCTGATATGGGTCTGGCTGATCTCTTTACTGAAAATGCCCAGCTTGAAGGCATTGGCAATGCTGGCGGTCGTCTCCACGTCAGTCGTGTAAAGCACAAGACTTACCTCAAAGTAGATGAAGCTGGCTCCGAAGCAGCTGCAGCGACGGTGGTGGGTATAGGCGTAGAAAGCATGCCACTTGGCCTGAGATTTAACAGACCATTCCTAATGGTCATCAGTGAGAAGGAGGCTGGCACTATTCTGTTTATGGGCAAGATTGAAAATCCAGCGATCTAGTCGCTAACATTGAAAATCGTTCTTTTTTTGGAGCCCAACAGACAAGCTCGTTGCAGCACCCGTCGGGCTGTCCGTTCCAATGCAAGCACTGCCCAGGGGCTTCGTATATCCACTAGCGCCATCTCTCCTATCGTCGAGCTAGCGCTAGCGGCATACTCAGTCCCCTGTGCAGCGCTTGCATTTCCTCT
>JAHDDV010000090.1 GCA_020629205.1 Chitinophagales bacterium
GCAGCACTTGGGCCATCAAAAATGTCGAGATAGTCATAATTGGCTTCGATGTCGAAGCTATTGAAACTGATGGTGACATCCGTGGCACTAACAGGCGCAATAGTGTAGACATAGTCTTCATTGTTTCGATAGTTACCTTGAGCACCACCACTGTCTTGAAAACTTCCACTGCAGGTATTTTCAATGTAGTTGATCACGGTAGGCATGTCGGTGACAAAGTTGCTGGCGGCGTAACTGCCATCGTTGCCACCGCAGCTTGCTTTAACCTGCCAGATATAGAAGCTGGAAGATCCCAATCCGGTTACATCATAAGAGGTGCTGCTTGTGTTATAGACCGTCCAACTGGCATCGAGTGACCATTTGATTCGTACTTCATAATTGCTTGCTCCCGGCACAGCATCCCAGTTCAGTCTGGCAAAGAAAGGGGAGAGGTTCGACACGGAGAGGTTAGTAGGGGTACTACAAGCGGACGGTGTAGTGGAGCAAGTCCAATCAGCATCCCAGCCCGGGCTGGTGGTGCCACAGTCAGAGCGGAAGTCCAGATACATACTTCCGGAGTTGGCAGTGATCGGACTTGGAAGGCTGTTGCCATTCAAGGTTGCAATCAAAGGAGCATCGTGGTTGTCTCCGTCATACACATACAGGTAATCATAGTTGGTTTCCAATTCAAAGCTATTGAATGTCAAGGTGATGCTACTGGCTCCACTTGGTTGTATCAAGTGCGTTGCCCGATCATTATTGCTATAGTTGCCTGCTCCCCCTGGGTCGAGTAATGTTCCGCTGCAGGAAGTATGATTTGTTGTATTTGCAGGATTGATTAGATCGTAGTATCGATTCCAATCCCAAAGCGCGCCGGGGTCGTAGTGAGTCTGATTTGGAAAATGCCCATGCCCTTTGATAGAAAAGCAGCCATCACTGATTGGATCTACAGAAGTAGAGCCGGGCCCATCATAAGTTTCCAACAATGGCATGCCGTATTCATTCGCGATATCAATGGCCATTGCGGCTGAGGTTGTATAGGTGATGTCCGTATACCAAGATGGGTCATCAACATAGCCATCATGCTCGATTCCGACAGCATAAGGGTTAGAGTTGCTTACATGCCATGCTTTATCTGCCTCACAGACCTGTTGCGTAACCTGACCATCGCTGGATCTCATGCAATAATGGGCGGAGACATTTGCAGAAGGATTCTGAAACCAGGAAATGGCACCGGCGTAAGTTCCCTGCATAGTGTGAATTGTCAAGTGGGTAATCGCTGTTCCGTTTCTTGAGCTGTAGTTGCTTGGATCGGCTGCCACCCAAAGTACCCCTGGGAATTCGTAACAAGGTCCTGCCTGGCGATAGCTGTTCTCGTAGGTGTTGCCTTTGTCGTCGCTGATAGTACTATCAGTGCTGTAGAGACGATTTGCTGAAAGAATCTCATAATTGTTGTCTCCAAAATAGGTTCGCGTATTGATAAAATAAGCAGGCATGTCGTGCTGCTGCTGAAAATTTGGATCATTGATAAAGCCAAAAAGCTCATAGAGGAAGCTATTCATCGCAAAATCGTTGTGCAATTCGCTTCTGGCAGGTAGCTCACTGAGGGCCATAATGAATTGATCATAGTCTTCCAGTGGAGCTGTAGTTGGCAATTCGGCCTCCAGAATCAGCTTTTCCAGAGCAGCTGCGTAGGCCCTAATATTATCTGCCGGATCGGACATAATCTGCTGCTCTGATACCCCCGATAACTCAGCCACAAGCTTTAGATTATCTCGGAAGTAGTCCTTTCCATCGAGCACCAATCCCATCACTCCATAAGCGGCAGGTATGCCCATACATGACTGACTTTCAGGTGTTGGTCGTAGATGTTTGATATGGGTCTTGCTATAGGAAATAGCCTCCAATAGTCCTTTGGGTATTCGGGGATGATCTACATAGGCATTGTCGAATGCTTGCTTGATCACTTGATCTTCATCGTAGGATTGAGTGAAAAATCGTACACCAAATACGGAATAGGATGGAAGCAATAAGAAGGAAATTAGAAAAATTCTTAGCAGTAGGAATTTGGACATGTCTAACTGATTTGAGTTCAGTTAAAGATAATAATTTTATGTGTCTCGTCCTCTTTTTTCGCCTCATCTGTAACCTTTGCGATCCTCCCTCCGTTTGAGGGGCACAAACAATTGGAATTTAGAGATATTTTGAAACCTACAAAACCCTATACAATGAGAAATTTGATCTTGATTTTGGTGATGATACTTTTTGGTTTGCAGACCAATGCGCAAAGTGATCTTTCAAGACTGGCTCAGCAATACAAAGGCAATGATGCTGTGACCAGTATAAATATTGGACCTGCTGTCCTCGGAATACTGGCGAGCATGAGTTCGGATGAAGAAGTCGATGAATTGAATGACGCAATTAGCAATTTTGAAGGGATCAGAATACTGGCCTTTGATTCCGAAGGTGCCGACGCGGAATCGATGGCTTTTTACCGTGATGCGCAGGCACTGGTAAGCTCCGGCAATTTTGAAGAGCTGATGACTGTAGAAAGTACTGAAGAGACGGTAAAGTTTATGGTGCAAAGAGAACAGGATCGCATTAGCAATTTAGTGTTGATCGCTCAGGATATGGATGACTGTGTGGTCATGCAGATAAAGGGTGATATTGATCTGGAAGCTTTGGGCAATATCTCCGGCGACATAGATATCACAGGTTTTGATCAGCTAAAGAAGTTGGATTGTCAGGATGGCGGAAAAGGCAGGGCCTACTAGAATTTAGGAAGAATAAAAGCCACTTAATTTATTAAGGGATTGGGAATCAATAAAGTCCATGTTGACTTGCTGGAAATGATTTATCCATCGTTATTTTTCTCCACCAGCCAACAAGGATGCTGTCAAAAAATGCCTTGACTAAATCATTTCCAGCGGCGTCAAAATCAGACAGTTATTGATTCCCAATCCCTAAGTGCACTGTCATGAGGGTCGGAATTTCAGTCCGGCCCTTTTTTCGTATAGGAACTTCAGGGCTAATTGCTTAATGCTCAAGAGCTCAAGCTGTTCTTGACAAATTGAGGTCAGTGTTATGGTGTAAAATTATGGAGAAAAAAGGCCGGTTATTCTACAAAAGATAGTACTTTTAAAGCTGTCAACACAAATGATCTTACCCCTATTCCAGATTATTTGGCCAAAACTTAACCAGCAATGCGTATTTCAATCTTTAGCCTTGTCCTTACCATTTTATTGAGTTCGTTTGCCATCGAAGGCGTCTATGAAAGCAAAGTTGCAGAGCATAGAGCCACAAAAGATGAGCGTTTCAGCGACAAGAAACTCACCCCTTTTAAGAAGCGCAAAGATCGTAAGAAGTTTGAGGGTCTCAAGTATTTCCCAGTGGACGACAAGTACCGGGTAAAAGCTTACTTTCTGAAGTCGGAAGTAGAGTCGAAGATTGAAATGCCAACCTCAGGGGACGAAACAAAGGACTATTACAAATTTGGTGAGTTGCACTTCACCCTGAAGGGCAGAAGCATGCGTCTGAATGTTTATCAGGCAAGTGAATTTAAGAATGATCCAAAGTATAAGAATATGTTGTTCTTGCCCTTCACTGATTTGACCAATGGTAAAGAAACCTACGGTGGTGGTCGGTACCTAAATCTCAAGGGACCAATAGATCACGACGGGATAATTCTGGATTTCAACTATTCCTACAATCCGCTATGCGCCTATTCAGAGGAATACATTTGCCCGCTTCCTCCAAGAGAGAACTTCTTACCTATCAGAATTGCTTCGGGAGAGCAACGATATAGATTGGAGGAATCATAAGGCGAGCTCATTGCTATACAGTCTGACTGTCTTCTTTCCGCCTGCTTTCGTAATTCCTCGGTCATGCAGCTGTGACCATAATCTCTGCTCGGGCCTTAGCTGAGCAATAGCCCTCATTGAGAATGCGAGGGCTGCACAAGCAGTTGATGAAACACACCCTAGTGTTACGAACTTAGTTTGCGTAGCACTAGCTTAGTAGCTGTCAGAATTCCAAAAAGTCATCCAATTTGAACCAGAAAAAAGCTAGCGCGCTCGAAGATCGGTGCCAAATAGCCCTGATAGAAGTGGAAATGACAGTGCTGTGCAGGGGACTGACTGCCCATGGGCAGTGGCTGCCCAAAAGCAGACGCTGGCCATGGTGCAAGGAAGCCCCTGAACAGTGCTGGCATTGCAACGGATAGCAGGTAGGACAGCACGCGGTGCAATACGCTTGCGCTCCAAAAAAAAGAAAAAACAAATGTAATATTTGTTTTATTGAACTGACATGTACCGAATGACGTCCATACTGGTAACAATACCTACCAAACTTCCATCATCCACAACCGGCAATGCGTGAAAGCCTTTCTCCGCAAATATTTGCGCGGCTTCCATGATGGGGGTTCTGGAGTTGATGGTTACTGGATTTTTGGTCATTTCAGCATAGCAGCTGAACTCGCGATCCAGTTCTTCTTCCGTGTTGAAAGTACTGTAGTTATTGGCATAAAATCGGAAGACATCGTTTCCTGAAAGTATGCCAACCAATTGGCCGCTGTCGACGACAGGCAAATGCTGGATACCTGATTCGAGAAAGAATTTCTGAATCTGGGATAGCTTATGGCCTGTAGTAGCAATGATCAGCTCTTTGGTCATAATGTAGAAAACAGGTGTATCTTTGATCATATCATTGAGGTTTAAGTGCGTGATATTAAGATAGAACTTTTGGAGCAGCTTTGTTAATCTATTTCTTCTTTTTATAGGCTTTCCTTGCTACTTTCGCTGCTTGAAGTTGAAAGGCGACTTTTAGAATTGCGGCCAGTGATTGGTCATAATGGACAAATATACAGGACCTTATGCAGGTGATGCACGACAAAATTAAATTAGAATTGGCAGATGCGCTGCGTTCTGCGTTGAAGCATTTTGACACAGAAATGGAGACCGAAGAGGTGTATGCGCTGCTGAGTGTTCCTCCAAATGTGAAGATGGGACATTATGCTTTCCCATGTTTCTCTTTGGCCAAAGCACTGCGGAAGGCTCCTCCCGCAATTGCTGCGGATTTGCAAGCTGCGCTTCCAGCCTTGAGTGAGGGGCTAAGTAGCAAGTTGGTTGGACCATATTTGAATTTTGTTGTGAATTCCCAGGTATTGGGACAGGCAATAATGCAGGCTATTCTGGATGGTAGTTATTTTGCATCAGAGCTAACGCGCGAGGTTCCAAAGACGATGATTGAGTTTTCACAACCCAACACTCACAAGGCATTGCACATCGGGCACCTGAGAAATACATTTCTGGGAGATGCCTTAATCAAGCTGTACCGATATGCGGGTTATGAGGTTGTGAGCAGTACTTTTCCCGGTGATGTAGGTACCCATGTAGCGAAATGTCTTTGGTATATGGAAAATAAGAATGAGGAGCCTGTGCCGGAGAGCAGACGAGGTATTTGGTTGGGCGAAATGTACGCTAAGGCTAATTCACTCTTGAAAGAAGAAACCGGTACCGAGCGAGAGGAAATCAATCGCGCTGAATTGACGGAGGTGCTCAAGCAATTGGAAAAAGGGGAGGGCAAGTATTACGAGCTTTGGAAAGAGACGCGTCAGTGGTCTATTGATGGTATGAAAGATGCCTACAATTGGGCTGGTGTGAGTTTTGATCAATGGTATTGGGAATCTGAGGTAGACAGTGACTCTGTCAAATTGGCGAGAGAATATCTAGCCAAGGGTATCTTCATTGAATCAGAAGGGACCGTAGGAGTGGATCTGGAGGATGAAGGGCTGGGTTATTGTATGTTGCTGAAGTCTGATGGCAATGGCAATTATGCGGCTAAGGATATCGAGTTAGCCAGACGCAAGTTTGCCGACTATGAGGTAGAAAAGAACATTTATGTTGTAGATAAGCGACAGGAGCATCATTTCCAACAGGTTTTTGCCACATTGAAGCGTATGGGTTTTGAGCATGCGGATAAGTGTTATCATTTAAAGTATGATTTTGTTTCTACCTCAGAAGGGATGTTGGCTTCCAGAAAGGGCAATATTCAGCCAGTGATGGATATTATTGAGGCGATGGAGCAGCATGCCAAGCAAGAAATTGTGGATCACAGCACTGGGGATGCCTGGACCGAGGAAGAGCTGAACAGGACCGGCTCCATCATTGCAAAGGGAGCCTTAAAATATGGTATGCTAAAGTACGATCCTGCGAAGCCTATCGTTTTTGATATGGATGAATGGATGAAGTGGGATGGTGATTCGGGTCCTTATCTGCATTATCAGTATGTTCGCATCAATTCGCTCTGTAAGCGATTGGCGGAGGAGATGCAAGAGAATGTCGATTGGGCTGTCCTAAAGGAGGACAAGGAAATGGAGATTCTCCTGAAGCTGGCATCCTTCAATCAAGTCGCAGTCAATGCAGCACAGCAATATAGACCGAATCTGATGGCCAATTACCTCTTTGAATTATGTAAATTGTACAGTAGCTTCTGGTCTGCACATTCTGTTAAAGACGCGGCTACCGATGAACTCAAGACGGCCAGATTGGCAATGTCTCAGGCAGTGTCAACCGTGCTCAAAAAGGGATTGGGTTTATTGGCTATACCTGTTCCGGAGCGCATGTAGCTTCGACACGAAAAATGCAAAATTGACAAAGCTTCTTTTGCCGCCATATTATCATTTGGTTAAGTTGCATTCTTTGCAGCTAATCCTGCTATGTCTTGTCATGATCGCCTTATCTTGCGACAAAGATGATGCACCTGATGATCCGCCTCTGATGATACCAGCAATACCTACCATTCAGGCTCCCGGTGATAGTCAAATGTTGGGTAATTGTGTCTTGATTGATTGGGAACCGATAGAAGACGCCCTCTACTACGAGATTCGCATTTCTTCGAGTCCTGAATTTGAAAGCAACTACCTGGTGGATAGTCGCTATGTGGAGGAAGATCCTTTCGTAGATGTGACACTGGCCGTGTTTGATCTCTACAATGAAGAGTATTATGTTCGAATGTCAGCAGGCAATGCGGTAGGAGAAAGTGCTTGGTCTCAAGTGATCAGTTTCACGGTCAATGCAAACGGTAATCCCGAAATCTGCTATGAAGCGCCTGAAGCTCCAATCCTGGTTCTTCCAGATCAGCTTGGTGTGGTGGACAAAGATTACATCGAACTAGAGTGGCAGGAGGTAGAGATTGCTACCCACTATATTGTTCAGTTTTCGGATTCAGAGAGTTTTGATGACATACAATATGAACGGGATCAGATTGAGACAGCAGAACATCAGTTGCAGAGCTTAAATCCGATTGACATTTATTGGAGGGTGAAGGCCGTTCGATACAATGTGGAGGGAGATTGGTCGGAAGTCTGGATGTTTAGAGCAGAATAATAATGAAGCAAAGAGAACTAGTTCTGATTCTTGATTTTGGCGCACAGTATAGACAGTTGATTGCCCGACGAATCAGAGAGGCAGGAGTTTATTGCGAGGTGAAGGCCAGCAGTATAAGCGCTAAAGAAGTACAAAAACTTCAACCCAAAGGAATCGTTTTGAGCGGAGGCCCCTCCGTTGTATACGAAGAAGATGCTCCCAAATTGGACCCTGAGATATTGAATCTTGGAATACCCATTCTGGGCATCTGCTATGGAGCCCAATTGCTGGGGCACATGCTGGGTGGCAAGGTCGAGAAAGCAGCTCATCGCGAATATGGGAAGAAGGAACTTCATCTTGAGCCCTCTCATGCACTCTTCAAAGATCTCGATCAGCATACCAGCTGTTGGATGAGCCACACCTATTACCTGGCTAGTCCACCTGAAGGATTTGCGATAATCGCTGAGACCGATACCTGTCCCGTGGCAGGAGTTGCCAATGACAGCAAGCAAATTTACGGGCTGCAGTTTCACCCGGAGGTCGTACACACGCCACAGGGTAGTCAGATGATCCGTAATTTTCTTTTTGAGCTATGCGCCTGCAAAGCTGATTGGAAAATGGAATCCTTTGCAGATAATGCCATTATGGCCTTGAAAGAAAAGATCGGGAATAAGAAAGTCCTGTGCGGTTTGAGCGGCGGTGTGGATTCTTCTGTAGCAGCCATGCTGATTCACAAAGCTGTTGGCAAGCAGTTGACCTGCATTTTTGTAGATCATGGGCTCTTGCGCAAAAATGAAGGCGATGAAGTTGAAGCGGTATTTGCCGGGCATGATTTCAACCTGATCCGGGTGAATGCCCAAGACAGATTTTATGCTGCTTTGCATGGCGTGAGCGATCCTGAACAAAAACGCAAAATCATTGGACGAGAGTTCATTCATGTCTTTGAGGCAGAGAGCAAGAAGCTCGGTGGGACCGACTTCTTGGTCCAAGGAACTATATATCCCGATGTGATTGAGAGTGGCCATGGTAGCGCCGCGGTAATCAAAAGCCATCACAATGTAGGCGGCCTGCCAGATCACGTAGATTTTGAGGAGATCATCGAACCTCTGAGGGATCTCTTTAAGGACGAAGTTCGTGAAGTTGGCCGAGTACTTGGCCTGCCTGATGATTTGGTAGATCGACAGCCCTTCCCCGGGCCTGGTATTGCCATCCGTATCATTGGGGAGATTACAGAGGACCGCATCGCGCTGGTACAAGAGGCAGATCATATTTTCCGGGAGGAGCTTCGATTGGCTGGCCTGGGGAAAGAGGTTTGGCAATATTTTGCTGCCTTCACTGGTATGAAATCCGTGGGCGTGATGGGAGATGAGCGCACCTATAGTCATGCTGTTGCCCTTAGAGCTGTCACCAGTGTTGATGGAATGACTGCTGATTGGGCTCGAATTCCCTTCCCGGTTTTAGAACGTGTGAGCAATCGAATCATAAATGAAGTACCCAATGTCAATCGGGTGCTATATGACATCACTTCAAAGCCACCGGGCACGATCGAATACGAGTGACAAGCTATCGCATTTCCTGTGAGAAAGAACGAATAACAGCTGTAGGTCCACAACTTTACAGCCGATAACAGCGAATCTCCGATGCAGCGGTTTGAGCGCTGATGATGCACTACTTTAGTGTAACATCCAGCCAATAATTCTTGAGCTCAAAACAGCAGCAGTGTCAGAAATACTCACTCCCACGCAGCTACCCTTAGCCGCCTTGATAGGCTTACTTCTCTATGCCATCTTCTCCTTTCTCTTCCTGAAGAAAGCGCAGCTATGGCTGGCCATTCTGTTCGATAGCCGATTCCTAAAGGAAGATCTCGGACCGACTCGGCATACATTCTATATTTGTAGTTTGTGTTTGGCAGCACTCTATCTTTTGCACTGGTCCGGCGTCGCGGAGCGCTACCATTTAGTGCATTATCTGCAATGGGATTGGAAAGAAAATCCCATCTGGGTCTGGGCACTTGTCTTCTGCATGCTCAGTTTGAGTATGGCGGTAATTTTGCTCATCGATCGCCACTGGAGCAGCAAACAGGAAAACGCGGCAAAGAGCAGTGCATATCGTTCCATACTGTGGAGTACAGGAAGGCGCTTTCTCTACATTGGCTATGGAGTCAGCTTATTATCAGCCTTTTATTATCTGGCAGGTCACCTGGGCCTGATCGATGCCAGTGGTTTACCGGCGCTTGAACAAGGTGTCAATTCGCAGCTGGTTTTTCGCTGCACAATATATGTAGTATACGCCATTGCCATTTTGCTACTCAGTCGTCAAGTGTTTGATTTATTGGCAAGACGCGATTGGGGGCAAGTCATCGATGAATTACACAGCTTGCGTCGAAATGGGCTCAAACTCCTGCTGCTCCTTGGGGCCATCATCTTTCTTCCCATTAATGACTTGCTAATTGACAGCAATGCAGAATCATGGCTTTCAAAAACCCTCTTTGAACTACCCTTGATTTGGTTAGGACTCTACTTGATTTCCGCCTATCTCTTTGCTCGAAGTTTCTACTCGGCATTCAGCCTGTTTGAAGCAGAGTTTGATAGAACGGAGGGCTCAAGGCAAATGAACTATTTGCAGAATCGTGCCAAGCATGTATCCGAAAAAACCAGAAGCCTCCTCCCTGGTATTGCCAATTTTCTGGTGAGCGAAAAGGAGAATTTCCTGCGCTGCAGTCTGACTTTTTTGCTCCTTCTAATCGTGCCGCTCGGCAAGTTCTTGACTTACGCGCTGGTCCTGCAATGCTATTTCATCAACCGCATCTTAGTCGATGCGGCCTATGACCTGTTTATCGAAGACATCCGGTTCGCCTTGCTCAAGCGTCAACATCTGCTGCTCAATCTAATCGCTAAGATTCTCGGCAAATTACAATGGCCACTTATCCTGCTCTTGAGTTGTCTGCAGGCCATGTTCATTATGCCAAATCCCGCTTTGGTTTCAAAGGGGCTACTGGTGGTTTCCTCCTTTATAGCCTTGGCTATCCTCTTCGAACTCATCGACTGGTACGCCCAAAGTATCACACGCAAATACATGAGAGCTGATGCTCCTCAGACAACAGAGACATTGGAGGCAGATGGCTTTCCGGTTTTCACTTTGATGGCAAAGTCGCTGGTCGTTTTGGTAATCAGCCTTGGACTGCTTTCCAGCTTCGGATTTGATGTCACCTCCATCATCACCGGTCTTGGAGTGGCTGGTTTTGCCATTGCCTTAGCCCTGCAAAGTTTGCTCAGTGATGTCTTCGCTTCTGTAGCCATTTCGATCGACAAGCCCTTCACCATCGGAGACTTTATTAGCGTTGATAAATTGAGTGGCAGGGTGGAGAAAATAGGTGTCAAGACTACCAGAATCCGTACAAGGGAAGGACAGGAAGTAGCTGTGCCTAATACCAAACTGACTAGTTTCGATGTGCACAATTTCAATCGTATGCAGCATAAGGTGGCTGCACTTGACTTCTCCATTAGCCACCGAAT
Source organism: Chitinophagales bacterium (assembly GCA_020629205.1). Classification (GTDB taxonomy): domain Bacteria; phylum Bacteroidota; class Bacteroidia; order Chitinophagales; family UBA2359; genus JAHDDV01. The sequence continues at coordinate 10,859 of JAHDDV010000090.1, forward strand.
CAGTCCCGATCAATTGGAGCGAATTCCGGATGACCTCAAGTCAATAACCGAACACCTGGACGCCGTCGAGTTTCAGAGTGCCGGAATCAAATCAATAGGGGCGGAGGCTATTGATTACCAGTTGACCGTGCGTACTGATCAGCGTTTGGCAAGCCGCGAAACTATGATCAATCATCAGCTCTATCAGCAGATCCATCGCTATTTGCACCACGAAGGTATCGAGCCTGCCAATGCTCAGAACAGCAGTCCCGACCGGCCGGGAAACAATCCCGCAAAGCCGAAGCTAAATCGAGGACTGGGCAGGATGTACTAGTCAACAAAACGAAAATTTCACTAATTGTTCAAACTTATTTGCCATGAGACTACTGAAAAGATATCCCATCTTGATTGTTGGTATCGGCCTTATCGTGCTGGCCAACAACATTTTGCAATTCGCTCCCGGACAAGTACAGACCGGTAATATGGCGCTGTTTATCCCCGGATTTCTCATTGCCCTGGGCTTCCTTGGCATGTTTGTGAACAAGCGCATAGCCCGATGATTTTTGTAAAGTCATAAATGCCGATTCTTACTGATTTTAGCAAATTATTTCTAAATTTGCAGCCCCGAGCCCAGGTGGTGAAATTGGTAGACACGCAGCCTTGAGGGGGCTGTGAGAGCAATCTCGTGCAGGTTCGACTCCTGTTCTGGGCACCAAAAAGATCCCGCTTCATTTGATGGAGTGGGATTTTTATTTTTTTGGAGTGCAGCTGCATTGGCTCGCTCCTTCTATCTACCCGCTCTCCGTTCCAATTCAGGCACCCTTCACTGCTTCATGCATCCGCTGTCATGGTCTCTGCGCTTTCGCTTCGAGCCCCTGCCAGCGGCGCATTCAGTCAGTTCAGTGCGCCTTCATTTCCGCTTCGATCGCGACTATGATCCAGCACCCTTCCACGTGGCTATGAGGGCTCCCGGCTGCTCCTATCGGTTCGATAATACCTGTATAGAGATTAGCTCAATTGCTTCCAATTCGCAAGCACCAGAGACACCCTTAGCCGCTTTGCAACAGGTCTGCTGCTAGGCCAATTTTCACTTTTACTTTCAAAACTGGCATTCAGCCTATTTTAGGCATTTTTCGAGGCAAAGCTGTCGCCTAAATGCAGACGCTGGCCACTTCTCTATTCAACCAGTAGATTTTGATGCATATAGGTATTGGATATTGTATAATATATAATGGTGGAATTCTCACAGACTTAGTTGGGACTTAGACTGTATGTTGTTATGTGTTGCTTCATTTAATAGTGGCGGCAAATTGGTACAACATTTGCGCCACTAAGGTGGAGTAATCCCATTAGTGATTAATTAATTTATAGATGCCTGTTTCGTAGTCAAATAAGCCACTGATTTAACGAGTAGAAGAGTGGTCTGATATCAGGCAGTTTACCAGACTTAGCAATATGAAGGTCTTATACAGGATTTTTTCAGTATTTCTTGCAGCGTTTTGGATTTCGGCTCAAGCCTTTGCGGGTGATGAAATTTGCATCATCGACCTACGCAATACAAGTCAGACAGGAATTCCAAAATTTGATTCGCTAGTGGTCTGTGGCCCACCCGACACGCTTTCCATCCAGATAGCGGTTGGAGATGCAGTGAGTTTGCAGAGTACCACCCTGTTTTTGGATTTGCCGCAGGGAATGACTTATGCAGGCTATGCAGTCGGAGGCTCTGGTGCCCAATTAGCAGAAGCAGCTGGATCCACAGCAAATGAACCAGCATTCCAATTGAGCAATATTCCTACAGGGGGTAGTGCTACAGTTTCTATCGCTGTAGAAGCGGATTGTGATATTCTCCCGATTCTGGAGAATGAGATTCCTGCCTACATCGATTATAACCTGGATTATCTAGGCGGTAGTTTTGCCTATACTCCTGTCCTGGAGTATAACACACAGATCTACATTCCTGAAACCAACATTCTCAGCATCACACCTGACTATCCAGAGTATCAGGTGGGGGAAACTTATCAAAGAGAATTGTTGATTTCGCAAGATGGAATTAAGGCATTTGTGGAGCAGTTTACCTTTATCGACGAGTACAATGGTGCTCTTCAACTGGTGGACCTGAGTCTTGTAGGTCCAAATGGAATTACTGTTCCTTTGACATTTACAGACTCCGGCAATCAGATCCTCTCGATTGTCACCAGTGATCTATTGGTGCAGGCAGGCATCGGCCCTGGCTTCGATGAAGGGGAGAGACTTAGTATTGTGGAGACGGTAAGCATTGATGCGTGCTCAGGAAGCACCTTATCCGATTTCTATGTGGGTTGGGGTTGCAATGCAGAACTCTGCAAGACCGACAAGGTGACTAATGGATTCTACGTGAGCAAGAGTTTTCCAAGACTCGAAGCTACACAATTGGGGGCTGCAGGTCCCGATTACTGTAATATCAATTATGCCAGCTATGAGATAAGCAACACAGGTTTGGAATTTACTCCTGGTAGCGGATATGCCCGAAACATGGGCATTACTCTGCAAACAAGTTGTAGTGCAGATGTCTCGGGTATCCTCAGCATCAATACAGCCTTTATTGATGGAGTAGCAGCCAATATCAATGGGCCTGATATCAATGGCAATTTTACGATCGATTTTCCCGATGGTGCAGGTGGCCAGGATCTGGACGGAGACGGTCAATTCAATGATCTCCCAATTGGCGATTCTTTCACATTGGAGATCGACTATGGCTACCTTTGTGAATCCTATGATTTCGGAGAGAACGCAAATGACTGTTTGAATCCTGGCTTTTCTGTCTATGTTTCTTACAGCGATCAGTGCTTGTCTCCACAAGGCAGCTTGTATGAGCCTGTTACAGATTTCACGCTTTCTGAGCAGGAAGCTAGCTTGTTCATCGGTATCCCTGATTTCTACGGAACAGCCGCCGAGATTCCTATTTCAGCTTGCTACTATTATCAGGCAGGTGTGAGTCCGGACTGTGAGGGTGCCACAGCTACACTACGGATAGGAGCGGAGGACCTTCCGATAACAATTTTAGATGCAACGGACAGCGAAGGCAATACGATTGGTTTCAGCAATTTGGATGCAAACACTGCGGCGATTGAATTGCCCTCAGAAGGATCAGTGAGTGAGTGCTTTGACATTCTTCTAAGCTATGCTGGCGAATGTCAATTTGAAGAAAAGGACTTTAATTTTCAGGTAGTATATGAATGTGCTTGTCAGGACTGTGTGCAAGTAAAAGCAGAAGCGACTTATCATTCTTATGTACATGCCTCATGTGATCTTCCGGGTACCGAAGAATGCCCGGGCTTGACCCTGGATGACTTCGAGATGGTTCGAACGAGCTTCGGCTGGACGGATGATAGCATGACGGCTTTGGCAACAGATGACGGCAGCACCTTAACGGACCGAGCCTATGTCTGCGATCAGGTAGACTGGAGAATTAGCAATACCGTGACTGGTCAAGAGGGCGATACCTTCAGCGAAGCTGGTATGCAACTAATCACCTGGGTTCCTGGTGTAGATTTGCCCTGGGAGCTGATTTCGACAAGCATTGTTTACAATGGCACAAGCTACAACGCCAATATAAGCCCTACAGTTTCTACGCTCGAGCAAGGAAAGCTGATGATGGATTTTTCCCTCACACAATGGCTTGCTGATAACTCGATAGTACTATCCTTTGGCGATCAGTTGGATATGGTGGTAAAAACAAAAGTCTTGGATATCCCAGAATTGACGGGAGACTTCTCCTTGTATCAGTGTAGAGCACAAGCCTATGTAGGATCAACTGCTGATTCTTATATCTGTGAAACCAAGGGTTTTGACTATTTGCTGTCTGACCCGGATGTGCTGCCTTATGTCCAGACTAGTACCCAAGCCGGTTGCGATGAAAACATCATCGTTGATGGTGCCATCTATCTCAATTCAGTGACTGGTGATGACTTTCCGAATGAGTATCGACCTTGGTTTGGCAATGTCAGCGCAGGGCTATCCGGCGTGCAGAATGCCCTATCAATTGTTTCAGGTGGCACTTTTGTGGGGTCGGTTTCGGACTCAGACACGACCTGGGTTGCTGTGCAGCCGATTTACACCGCGGATGGAAATCTGACACTTGTAAATGGATTGCCACCAGGTATCAATGTTCCGGACAAAACCAGCGGAGGCCCTGCCCTTTTGTTTCGGGTTGAATTGATGCCTTCTTGCGAATTGATCGGTTCGGATCCTTTCGAATTCTATTACAACGTGGACGAGCATTATTATGCGTCTGCCTTTGATCCGGCTTGTCAGAGTGCAGAGCAAGGAACCATTGCTGGTAACTTTACTTTTGATGCTCCGGACCTGAGTATCACCGTATTGAACGCTGTTGCTGAGGGAGTCAATCTCAATGTGCAATGGCAGGTGCAGGCTTGTAATGTCGGCCTAAGTACAGCTAATTTTAGTTGGTTGTCATTTGATGGTGCCGATGGAGAAATCTACGTAGAGCAGGTTTGGGAAATCTTGCCGGATGGAAGCCTGCAATCCATCAACCTTCAAGGTGGAGGCAATGATCCCCTATGGATAGATGGAGGATCTGTAGCGACGCAGAGCTGCAAGTTCTATTTGATTGAAGCAAGTTTCAGTAACTGTTCGATTGGAGATCTAAATGTTGAGTACGGTTGGAATTGTTCAAGTGGATATGATGCCATACTGGCCACCGGTCAAGATGATCTTTGCGGAGAATTATTCTCCAATAGCCAGACCTATGTACTACATCGACCAGGCAATATGCAGATCAATCTGGAAGACGTAACAGAGGAGCCTTCTTTATGTGAGGCAGTGTCATTTGAAATAGAATTGAAAAATACAAAACCGGGTACCATCTACGAGCCTTATCTGGATCTATTGCTCCCACTTGAGGGGCTGAATTTGGTTCAGGGAAGCTTCGAGGTATCCTATCCGGAGGGTTCAGCCTATCAAGCGATTCCTGCGAGTTATTCACCGGAATTTATAGGAGCATCGCCTTCCGGCTTGCGCTATAGGTTCAACTTCGATGAGCTACTCCCTTATATTGAAGCCAATGGTTTCCCTGGGATTGCTCAGGTAGAAGACCCATTTAATCACATTTACTTCCGCTTTGATGTGGAAACAAACTGTGATTTTGCTTCTGGGCAGATTTTCAAGTTTATTGGTAGTGGGATACAGCCTTGCGGTGAAATGGCCGCTGCCATTCTACAGTCCCATTTGATTGAGATTGAAGGTGTGGGTGGCGAATACTCTGCTGATCTGTACTTAGATAATCCAGAAGTCTCTCCTTGTAATTCTCCAACCGAGACGCTGCGACTAACCATGATCAACTCAGGTCCTGGTGAAACAGGCGGAGATGACTTCGCAACAGTCACCTTGCCAACTGGCTTTAACTATGTGCCAGGAACAGCTGTGGCAGTAAATCCTCCCAGCTATGAATTGACAGAAGATATTCAGGTTGAAGAGATCGCTGGATTCCAACGATTGCTATTCCCACTTCCTGCTGGTGTGGGAGCCAATCAAGTGGCCAATTTTGATTTCGAAGTAGTATTAACTGGCGAAGCGAGTTGTGAACAAGTAGATGTAGCTTTGGCAGCTTATTCCTCTGGGCTCGCGACTTGTGTAGGAGAGGATCCTCAGGAATGTCAAATTGAGACAATTGCTGGACAGAATGTATCCATCCTGGAATGGTATAGCCCTGATCTCTCGATTGGTGAAAATTCTTCCTTGGTCTCTTTTGCCAATGCGCCCTTCGGAGAAACAATTCT
>JAHDDV010000091.1 GCA_020629205.1 Chitinophagales bacterium
ACTGAGCCAACAAGAGACGACCTTGCAAATCAAACAATTGAATCTCATTTAGCAATTCATCTGTTTCGATACGCAATATTCCCTCGGTAGGATTCGGCAATATTTCCAGTCCGGAAGCAAACATAGCCTCCTCCACAGAAACCGGAGTTGCAATGTTCTCTATGTACGAAAAGTAATTGGTTTCGGGATCAGTGCTAGTATCAGTAATGCTGTACATCAAATCCTGATCGCCATCCCCATCCAGGTCACCAACACCTGCAAAACCGGAATCATCTCCAGCCTCAAACAAAAGTACACGATCAGCAAATTCATTTGCTCCTGCGCTGCCCTCGTTGACACGATAGTACATACTCATTGCATCGTAATCATAAAAGAGCATGTCCTGATCACCATCCTGGTCAAGATCAGCAAACTGTACCAGACTATGATCTTCCCCAGAAAAATCCGCAGGCTCCGTTGAAGGACCAGAAAAACTTGGGGCCTCAGCAGTTCCCGAATTGAGAATCACTTTGCTTCGATACTCTGCAGTTGTATCCAGTATTTCAATCTCTACTACAAACAAATCCTCATCACCATCGTTGTCAATATCGGCTAGATCAGTGGGAATCTCCAGCCCCTGAAAGTTCAGCCCAAATGGATTGATCTGCGCAGGAGCAAAGGCTGGATTTTCTGCATCTCCTGTATTCTCATAATAGACTAATAGGGGATCCAGATAGCCGTCAGAATCCAATATACCGGCAAACAGATCCCAATCACCGTCATTGTCAATATCCGCAGTAAACAGGCTTCCGGTACTCTCCGGTGTATTTACTAAGCCCAGCGCTCCGATCTCTTCGGCAGCGAAACTTGCCTGACTTGCCGTTCCCACATTTTCAAACAAGGAAATGACATTCTCGTCATTCGAATCACTGTACTGAAGCAACATATCCTGATCGCCATCCGCATCGATATCTACGAGCACCGGTGCCCCCAAATCTGTGTTGAGCACCGCTGGAAGATCAAAACCTGCATTGGTCATTTCGGCGAAGGGCTGAGCCTGCACATTTCCAGACATCAATAGTCCACCAGCCAATGCTGCAGTAGCAAGCATCTTTTTCCATCTAGGCTGCTGTAGATTAACATCTACAGTCTGGATCAAGGCTTTGACTTTGCCAATCAATCGCTGCATACTAAGACCCTGAGGCTTTCTACCTTGCCGAAGCTGTCGATTCAAACGCTTTAGCAATATGGCCAGTCTTCTTTCCTTTCTTTGGTTAAGGGTTGTTTTCATAAGTTGGGTTGTGATCAATAAATAATATTGCAATGATAGTCTTTTGTTTTATAAGTAAGAAACAGCGACTTGCTTGCCGAATAGCAGGCGTCGTGAGTATTGGATAGATTTTCTTTTTTGGAGCCCGGCAGATAGACTCGTGGCACCGACCGTCCTGCTCTACGCTTTTATGAGCCACCCGCCAGCCTGTTCATACTCAGCGGCTGTAGTCTCTCCACATGCGTTCCGAGCCTCCATCCGCTGGTATTCACCACGGCTTGCGGGCGGCTCATAAGCGCTTCGATCAGGGCTATTGAGCACTGGTCGTAGGGCGTGGTGAGGAGGACTTCTTGACAATCAAACCTCTTCCAAATACACTGATGTGCCTGAGGCTTTATCTCCAGTCAGCCATTGCCATTGTAATTCGAGCTGCATACGATTATCCTCAGTGCGGGTGATCTTGCCAGTGGCCTGACCAGCTTTTAGCTCTTGCTTTCCGACGATGCAGTGGTACAGCAATTTTACCTCATCGCCATTAATATGACCGACGATATGACCATCCTCCACATTCATGCCTTCGTATTCCGCGGATACCACATTATCATTCTGCCAGAAGTATAGGACAGTGGTCGAATCGACTGCACCTTCGGCTGTGTTACTCTGTAGCCGGAAGGAAACACCTGTCAGATTGATTCCCTCCTCTTGTGCTGCTTCTTCCGGCTCTGCCGGGTGCTCATAGTATCCCACAGTCTTAATCGCTATTGCCATTCTGATTTGCTCTTTTGTGAATTCGATTTGCTGCTGATCGCGGTGTTCAAACCAGGCCTCCCTGGTCTCTTCGTACTCCACAATGTCCTTGAAGTGCCTAAAGGGCTTTCGCTTTTCCAATGCATGAGCAAGCCTGTTTCGGAGCTTGGTTTTTTTTACCTTGGGTAAGAACCGTTCCATGATCTTAAAGGAATCCCGACTAGACATCCCTTCGATTACAATATGATTGTCCCAGCCATCCACTTTGGCGATGACTTCATCCCAACCCTCTGTTTCTCCGTAAACGCCAAAGTGATCAAAATCCGGCATGTAATCGAACTCCCAGGTGTCGAGGTTCACATAGCACTTCATCCCTGAGTTGCTGTAGTCGCTGATGTCCTTTATTTGCTGGTCGCTTAGTTTCATCTCTTTCTTTTTTTGAGCTCAAATTTAGCCTATTCCATTACAAACTGCACGATTCCGCACTTGAAGATTGAGATCAAAAAACCCACAGCGCTAGCAAAGATCAATAGAATTTGGCCGGCAGCTCACCGGATTATCGCTCTACCGTCACTTTCACCAGATCGAATGAATTTATCCAAAGCGAAAGTGGAGTACTTGCTAGAACTTCTTGCGATGATGGCCAGAGATTTCCAGCGCGCAGCGCGTTTGTGGTGTTTGAGGTGCCAGGGACGTGGCGGGCGACATTGATATGTCGCTGAACTCATTCAAATATGTCTCTGGCCTCGGCGGAGCGCCCGAAGGAAGGTGAAAAATAGCCCTGATCGCAGAGGAAATAGTGGTGCTGTGGAGTAGACTGCCTGTGCCGCTGGCAGTGGCTCGTCCCGCAGGGCGAGACGCTGGCAGTGGATACAGGCAGCTGCTCCACAGGGCCACTATTGGAACGAAGAGCAGGACGGTCATCGCCACGTGTTTATCTGCTGGGCTCCAAAAAAAGAAAGTCAAAAAACCTCATAAAACTCACGAAAACTACACATTGGGCTTGGAAAATCCGGCACGCGTCCTTACCTTTTATGCATGAAGAAAATCATTACTTCGATTTTAATACTGTCCTGTTTAATCTGCTTGACTCAAGGACAAACAATCGACTGGACCGTCTTGGAAAAAGGAATGGATGAGGGAATGTTTGTGGGATTCAATGAGGACGGTGGATATACCAAATTCATACCGGCTATCAATAAGAAGAAAACGGCTCGATTTAGAATTCTTGATGCCGATCATAAGCTGATTACGGAGATCGAAGCAGATTCTGGATTTGACAAATGGCATAGGGATAGGTTTTCTGTTTTGCCCATGAAGGCTCAGTCCTATATCATTCAAAATCGATTCACTCGTCCAAAGGGGGTGGATCTTCGTAGCTATGTAGCTGCCGGTGATGCAGAAAATATCCAAAAAGGTTTTCAGCCCTTGGCAGATTTTTCCTGGTCTACTAAAGGCAGAGTGGCTAGTGGTGCCAATATGCCATACGGCAGAACCAGCTATGATTATCAAGCGCAGGAGATTAGTCCGGATGGCACTAAGCTGCTATTGACAGAGGTTCAAAAAGATGCTGCTTGGGATGCTGACGTGAAGGAGGCCTTCACAGTTTATGTGTATGATGATTCGATGAAGGAAGTTTGGAGCAAAGCAGTAAGGCTTGAATATTCGGATAAGCAGCTTGCTATCAAGGACCAATATGTGCTTGACAGCGGTGAAGTTTTGATACTTGGAATTGCTGCAAAAAACAAGGAAGCGGTATTGATAAAAATAAGCAAGGATGAAATAAAGGAGCATAAATTCAGACTGGAAACGGGCCTACCCAAAGAGAGCTATCTTTTTGTTGATAAATATGGAAACATATACGCAGCAGGACTATACCAAAAAGACAGCAAGAGCCTTGAAGCCTCAAACGGCTTCTACATGGCTTCTTTTGCAGCGGATGGAAGCAAGCGGTATGTGAAGTCTTTTGCCTATGGGCCTGAGGTGATCGAGCGTGCTTGTCGTCCAGCTGCAATGAGTACGGGCACTAGCAAGTGGATCGAGCTCGGTCACCCCTATCATCTGGAAGAGGAGCAGCTGTTTTCTTTTGTTTGCACCAATTCGGTTGATCTGGCTTCCGGTGCCAGCTCTCCATCTCGGACTGTGAGTCGGGGATTTATTGTGCCAGTATTTGACCTTGAGTCAGGTGATTTGAATCAAGAGCTGACGATCGATCGACAATTTGATGGCTATAATGGCAATATCAACCACAGTGTCACCTATATCGATCATACACTATTCCTCTTTTTTGAAAACGAGTTGGGGGCAGAAGAGGGAGCAAACTTTGACTATCGCCTGGTCAATCTAAAGACCGGAGGTAGTGGTGGAGCTACCTTGACTAACAGTGAAGATGAATCAGAGCCAGAAATCATGCGAGACTCATTTTTAAACGGCGACCTCTATGGCTACAGTGGCATAGGCACCTTTCAACACCAGGGTCAGGGAAAGTTTTTGATTTATGGATTGAAGGATCGGATGTGGCGAGCCGGCTGGTTGCAATTCGATGCCTCTTCATTTGAATGATGCAATCCTAGTTCTTTACCAGACTTACCAGATAGACACCTCCGAGGATCATGCCAAGACCAAGCGCATGAGGCCACCCGATGTATTCACCAGCAATGACTCCCCAAAAGAGGGCCACAATTGGCTGGAGGTAGGTGACTGTTGAGGCGAAGACGGGATTGGTTTCTTGTGTGATATAGAAGAAAAGAACGGATGCCAACGCGGTGCCGAGTACGGCCAATATGGACACATAGCCAAGTGCCTGGAGTCCTAATTCGTGCTCCGAGATAATGAACCAAACATCAGTTGTACTGAGGTAGAGTCCAAAGAAAGGACCAAGAATGCCAAAGGTGACTGCAGTGAGGAGGATTGGGTTCATGTCTTGCAGATAGGTCTTGATGACATTGATACTGCTGGCATAGCATATAGAAGCCAGAACGATCAAGAGACCGTAGAGATAACCGCCATCCAAGTCTGGAGGAGTAGAAAAATAGATCAGTGCTGCCGCTCCCAGCAAGCCGATTAGGATGCCGAAGAGTTTTTGTAATTTGAAAACGGCTCCAAAGAAGAGTACGCCAACGAGTAGTGTACAAAGCGGAGTGAAGGAGTTTAGGATACCGGCGACTGCTGAGTCGATTCGTGTTTCGGCGAGGGTGAATAGAAAGGCGGGGATGGCAGAGCCAATCACACCGACAAATAGTGTAGGCCAGAGATGCTTGCGCTGAAATTCCCGGAAGCGCATCAGGAAAATGGGAATGATGGCCAGAAAGGTAAGGAAGATTCTCAAGGCAGCTACTTGATCGAAACTGAAGGCTTCGAGTCCCTTCTTCATCAAGATAAAAGAGCTACCCCAAATGCTTGCCAGGATGGCTAGTAGGATCCAGTGCTTGATTTCGGGTTGCCCCTGATTTAGTCCAGCGGCTTGTTTAGCAGTTGCCATATCTTGTCTTTCAACTCTTGCAGACCAAAATTAGAGATCGAGGAAATGAATACAATTGGAATGTCTTTGGGCAAATCCTCTTTCAGCAATTCCCGGTACTCCTCATCCGACATATCGCATTTACTGATGGCCAGTAGGCGATCCTTGTGCAGCAGTTCTTTATTGAAAGCCTCACATTCCTTTACGAGAATTTCATATTCGTTTCGAATATTTTCACTATCCACAGGCACCATAAAGAGCAGCAGCGCATTGCGCTCAATATGTCTTAGAAAGCGATGCCCCAGCCCTTTCCCCAGGTGGGCGTTTTCTATGATCCCTGGGATATCTGCCATTACAAAGGAGCGATCATCCCGGTACTGCACGATGCCCAGGTTTGGGACTAAGGTAGTAAAGGGATAGTCTGCCACTTTTGGTTTGGCCGCTGTAATAGAAGAGAGCAAAGTAGATTTTCCAGCGTTGGGAAAACCGACCAGGCCAACGTCGGCCAGAATTTTCAGTTCGAGCACCTTCCACTCTTCACGACCTGGCAAGCCTGGTTGAGCATAGCGCGGAGTTTGTTGTGTAGCGGATTTGAAATGCGCATTGCCCTTACCACCGATGCCTCCGGCAGTGAGTACTACAGTTTGGCCATGTTCTGTAATTTCCACCTCTACCTCGCCGGTTTCCACATCCTTGCCGATGGTACCAAGTGGAACTTCTAAAATAATGTCCTTTCCATCCGCTCCAGTTGCCCGGCTTCCACCTCCTGGCTTTCCGTCTCCAGCGATGACGTGCTTTTTGTACTTGAGATGGATTAGGGTCCAGAGTTGTTCATTGCCCTTCAGAATAATATGACCACCGCGTCCCCCATCTCCACCGTCCGGACCTCCCGAGGCAGTCATTTTGTCGCGATACAAATGGACAGAGCCTGCGCCCCCTTTGCCAGAACGACAGCACAATTTTACGTAGTCTACAAAGTTACCTCCTTTCATGATCGCTAGAATAGTAAATACCCGAGCAAAAGTAAGATAATACTTCTACTCGGGTATCTTATTGTTGATTAATGAGCTGGAATTGCTCCAGCTGCAATTTCAAGGCTACTGTGCAGTAACAACTAATTTGTCCATGACAACGCAAAGTCTACCAAAGATATCCTCGATTGAACCGAGACCTGACACGGCATGAAACTTTGCTTGCGACTTGTAGTGATCTGCCACCGGTGCAGTCTTGGTATCGTATTCTTTTACACGATTAAGTACTGTTGCTTCGTCACGATCATCTGCTCTACCAGAAGTTTCTCCTCTGAGTAGAATTCTTTTCACAAGTTCTTTCTGCGTCACTTCCAAAGCGACCAAGGACATTAGGGTGGTACCTTTACGGGCCAGCAGATCGTCCAGTGCCTTTGCCTGCTCCACTGTACGTGGGAAACCGTCAAAGATGAACCCCTTAGTCTCTGGCCCAGCTTCATCCAATTTGCTTTCGATCATACCGATCACCACTTCATCGGGGACAAGCAGCCCTTGCTCCATGTATTTCTGAGCCTCTAATCCAAGAGCAGTCTCTCTTTTCAATTGATCGCGCAATAAGTCCCCTGTCGACAAATGGCTAAGCTTGTATTTTTCCAACAATTTGGCCGATTGAGTTCCTTTTCCGCTGCCTGGTGGGCCAAATAAGATAATGTTGATCATTTTACTTTCCGGATTTTTGTTCTGATACAAAATAGTACTGATGTGTTAATAATTAAGCTATTTCCAGTTGGCAGACCTTAGTATGGACGCTAAGTTTAGAGCCCGCTTAATATAGTTAAAGTTTGATTAAATAAGCATATTCTAGAGGAATATTCCGTGTGTAGGAAGGGATAGTCAGGAGCTAGGCAAACTGTCCAGAAATTAAATCCTACTGTGCTATATGTACTTTGCTTTGGAGTGTTTGCCCTGTTCAGCTTCATTTACCTTTTGCAAGAGCCACTTCTTAGCACCTACTCGATTGGATTTCAAGATGTTAGCATGAATTCCGTCCAGCTTCTCCTTGTTTCCTTCTGCGCGCATAAGTTCTCTCACAAACTGGATTAGATTCAGATAAGCATCTCTTAATGCATCAGAAATCACCCGATTTCGCTTGAGGTAAATCCTAAAAGAGCTGAGTAAAGCTGTCAGGGCTTCGCTCTCGTCCATTTCATAATACACACGTAGTAACAATAATCTGGTGTCAAGGTTGAAAACAAGTGTATCTGGTACCACTTTATTTAGGTAGGCATGTGCCTGATCGAACTCACTTTTGTAGAAATGAAGCAGAGCAAGATTGAACATTAGGGCATTTTCCCGATCCTTTTCCTGAATGTGGCCATGATAATCATTAATGAATTGAGTGGCCCATTCGTACTCCTCGGCCATGCAAGCAATGGTGTTGATGTTTTTGAATGCTCCGACATTCATCTGTCCGCGAATCAACATCAAATCATTATCAATCAAACGTTTATACACACCAAATGCCTCCCTAACAAAATTAAGTTGGCCATTATTAATCTTAGTGGCACAAAAATTCAGTGCATAGACGTACATGTTTCTCGCTTCGCGCTGTGAAAACTTATGTTGATTTTCATCCAGCAGATCACGCAACTTGTAAAAATGTGCTTCATTGTCGCTATCCATCAAAGTTCTGAGGATTTGGTGGTAGATAGCAATGGAAGGTACATCATCATAATCACGCCCATCCAAATGTTGGCGAACTTCTGCAAGCATAGACGAGTCATAGTCAGCAGACACGATGGTTTGGCGATTGATAAACTCGCAGCTATAGCGCAATTTCATCGTGAGATAGTAGAGGTCCAGATTGTTGATCAGCCTCTGTAGACTCTGATCGATCTTCAGGCGATTTTGGCCGTTGTTAAGCAAAAACTCATTCGTTTCATTTTCGACCAGGTATTGCTGATAATAGTAATTGGAGTCCTGATGAGGATGTTCCTTTTGGAGCTTGACAATATCTCTCAAACAGCTGTGAAATGGTTTCTCCAGGTTCCAGTTATTGTATTGTTGAAGCAATTGAAACTGCGATGCAAAGGGCTCATTCAGTGTACCTTGTACAATAAGAAATTGTTCAGCACACTTGAGCAGATCGCTCATGTAGTAGCCGACCTTCTTCTCATTATATGCTTTGCCTGGGTGCACAGCGGCATAAGCCTTTTCTTTTGTCATAGAAGACTTACTAAACTCGGGTGCAAACTTTCGAAGAAAAGCAAAAAACAATGAAAGCTCGGCGCTTTTATTGAAATAAGGGCTCCGCAAGAATTCGTCAAATCGCTTGAGTTCCTTCTTATCAAATTGCTTTATGATACCAATTAGCTTGCTGTTGTGCATTTGTCTCTTTCTGCTCGTTTAGATCGTCTAAATTTTAGCGGCAGCCTCCTCAGGTATTTTAGTGCAATACTGGCTCGAAAATTGTTATTGGCTCGGAACCAAATGCTTTCAAATCAAGTTAGCGCACTACGCAACCTGAACCTTGATTGAGCAGTCATCCATAACAATTGTGTAAGGCATTAATCAGCCTACCGACAAAATAGTAGACAAAGATCGATAATGCTGCCAATCAAAGTTACATTTTTTTCGGAAATTTTGAAAAAAAGTCAAATTTGCCCTCAAATCGTGTTTTCGGTAAAAACTTGTCCAATAAAGCCATACACTTGCCAAATGACTAAATATGAACAACAAAAGACATTGAAGCTCTATAATTTCCATCGGAAAAATTTAGTTTTTGTATCTTCAAAGTCTTAAAGTTTGATGCAAATTCACAATGTCGTTCCTATAGCTGTTTAACCCAGTCTCCGGAATCATCCCATCCAGAGCATTTTAAATCGATAATATGCCTCTAGTAGAGCAAATTTTACGACTGCTACACCAGACCAGACTGCCCTCGATGTTGGTGCTGATGTTGATGTTAGGATTTGTTCCTGCCTACGCTCAACCAGATGCCCTAAATGATCAATTTGAGGCTAATACTGCAACCGAGATAGAGCTGGATGTACTGGCTAACGATGATTACGAGGATGGGACTGTACTGGGTTTTCCTGTGCAGCCCACACATGGTCAGGTGGAGATCTCTGATAACCAAACATTAATCTACAAATCTGATCCTCTGTTTGCTGGAGAGGATGTGTTTTCCTATACAATATGCGATGCTGAAGGTGCCTGCGATGCAGCTTTGATCGAAGTAGAAGTTTCCTATTCTGCTTTTTGCAGTTCCTTGCCAACACAGACCTTAAATGATACGATCTACCGCATGTATTGCAGCGAAAATTCTGTGGTTGAGGTACCATCAGTGGGTTATGAATTGATACAAGGGCATGTGCGAAATTATATCGTACATGATCAACCCTTCATTGCCCAAAGCAGCTCGATAACAAGCTCTGCCTCCTTTGTTGTGCAGTTGTCTCAAATTGAAAATCTAGAAACCAATGCGACCTACTATGTTTCGGTGGTAACCGGTCCGGAAGCGGGCTTTGGTGTTGTCGATCTTGAATCGCCCTGCTCACGAGCCTCCTCGCCTATCCCTCTAGTAGTACTGGAATGCCTTGACCCTGCCTATACCATCGAATATGAGGAGGATTGGGATTATTACATCATCGATCTGGCCCCAGTTGGAGGATTACCTCCCTTTGATGGATCCTCGTATCAAATAGACGGAACCTGGACCGGAACCTTGGCAGCAGGAGAATCGGTAGAAATAACTTTGGATCTCGATGAGTGCTTTAATTTCTTTGCCTCCGATTCGGAAGGCAACTCAGGTTCCACCTTTACCGTCTGTCCGCAAATTTCTGATGCGCAGAGCCATTGCTTGCCGGTCTATCATGAAATCATGGACTGTGACAGTACAAATTACGAAGTTTTCCTTCGATTGGACGAAGACCTGTTCTCTGAAGGCGAATGGTCCGATGAAGAGACTTTCACCATAAAAAATAATGAAACCCAAGAGCTGATTGGCGAATTTGCCTTCTCTGATTTACCTATATTTTTAGGGGAGTTTGAAGTGGATTTTGCTAATGATTACAACAATCGTACAGAGTACTTTGTAATCGGATCGGGCTGTTTCTACCTCTTTGACTTTGGCTCTCAGGATTGCTTCCCACTCCCTCCAGAATCCAGCTGTTTGTCTATACCTGGAACTGTACCAGAGGATATATTATTGGTATGTGGCAATGAAGAAGTACAAGTGCAGACAGAAGGTCAATACATTGGCCCCGGTGACTTCCTAACCTACATTCTGCATACGGAGCCTGACAGTGAACTCGGGACTTTGTTTGATGCTAATGCTGAGGGAATCTTCTCGATCGAATCACATCCATTGCTTCAAACCAATGTGATATACTACATCTCTCCCAGCATTTACCCTTACGACAATGCTTTTCTGGAGGAGTGTTCTTCTGTCGCTCCCGGCCAACCAATCATGTTTTTGGAAATGGCTGATTTTCAAGTTACTGATAACTTCATTTGCTCTTATTCAACAGAAGACTGCAGCAACTTTACAGAATACAAGGAGCTGTTTATCAATATCGCCAATGGTGTCCCCCCATATAGCTACATGATCGAAGTAAATGGAGAAAGCATCGAAGGCATCTCCTTTGATGGAGATATCGATCTTGGGGTAATTGACGGTATAGGTGGAGATATACGGATGTATGTCTCTGACTCGGAGCACCCTTGCGAATTCTATTACGAGAGCCTTTACAATTTCTGTACGCCTTTCTGGAGCTCCAATACTCCGTACATCGGCAACATGGAGCAGGAGCCCCTATATGCATGTAATGAGGAACCCATTCAAGCAGTAGCTAACTGTATCAGCAATGTCTCCAGTAATCTCCTGGTTGGCTACGTGCTGCATGACAACTACGACAATCAGCTTGGAAATGTGATCGCAGTCAGCGAGAGCGGTGCCTTCACAATTGATGATATTGGAGATTATAGTGGGGAGCTGTTCTTGTCCGGTGTGGTGATCAATGACAATGATCAAGGGCTTGATATGTTGCTTCAGACTGAATTGCCGGTAGGCGTGTATTCTCTAGCCCCTGGGACTCCTGTTCTTTTCCTGGAGGATGATTGTGAAACACTGATTGCCCTAACAGATCATGTTGAGGCACAAAGTAGCATTGCCATCGATATCGATGTGCTGGCGAACGACTATATACCTGAAGAAGCGACTGCTTCTGTAACAGAGATAACAGAAATGCCCTTCAACGGCACAGCGGTGCTGATTGGCAACCTTATTCAATATACTGCGGACGACTACTTCGAAGGAAATGACCTGATAGTCTATACCGTCTGTACAGAAGATGGTATGTGCGATACTGCTGAAGTTGAAATTTCAGTGACCTTCAATTGCCCTTCCGACCCAGGCGTGATGCCAGCAAATGATCTTCTGGTTTGTGATCAAGAATCTTTCTCAATTGAGTCTGTAGGTGCAGATATCGCAGAGGGATTCTTGCTAAATTATGTGTTGCACACAAGCCCAGGATTAGGACTCGGTTCCATAGTTGCTCAATCGACTGATGGTAGCTTCAACTTTCCGGCAGAAGGTAGCATTAGTCCTGACGGACAATACTATGTATCGGCAGTGACAGGTCCAGATGATGGCAATGGCATGGTGGATCTACTGACCGAGTGTACCGTTTCATCAGCAGGCACCAGTGTACAGTTCCTTAGCCCCATTGATATACTCTGGTCCTACAACTATCTTGGATTTGATGAATCTGACTGTGCCATTCAGAGCAATTATGAGATTGTATTGTTTGTTGACGGTGGATACGGCGCTTATGCTCCAGAAAGCAGCTATACAATCAGTGGAGCAATAAACAGCAGCACTAGCATAAATCAAGTATCAAATAGCATTCTGCAAGGTGACAATGCAGACTTGTTTAGTATCACCGTATCTGATGAATTGGGTTGCTCCCAAAGTTTTGACCTTGAAGTCATGGGAAATCCTGCCCTTCAATACAGCAGCTTGTCCTTGGCTTCAACGGACATAGAGATCGCTGCAAATGAGCCGGCAGAACTTAGCACCAGCTGCGCTCTTGCTATCGGTTTTGGAAACGACCAGCTTGGTTTTGTGCTCTATTCAGAGCCTGGCAATCCTACAGGCAGTATGATCGAACTAAACAGCTCTGGTAGCTTCTCAGCCGACCTCTTTAGCTGTGGGGCCCAGTTCTATGGAATTGCTGTAATTGGCTCTGACGATGGATCTGGCTTGCCCAATTTAGATGATAGCAGCTTTCCTTTAGTCTGGTCGGAAGAAGCTAGTATCAGCATAATTGGAGCAGCAACAGCTACAGTGCAATTGGACCAAAACTCCTTGAACATCCCAGCAGGCGATGGCTTCACTATTGGAACAGAATGTTTGCTAACTGATGGGCTTGACAACCCAGTCCTTGCCTATGTACTACATACAGAAGAAGGCAATCCACAAGGCTCTCTGTTGACTGTAAATACCAGCGGAGCGTTTACAAGTGATGACCTGTACTGTGGCATCAATTTCTACGTGAGCGGAGTATTGGCAAGTGATGACGGCACTGGACTTCCAAACCTTACAAACAGCTCTTTCCCACTAATTTGGTCAGCGGCGAGTAGCATTACAATATCTGGAGCAGATGCCGTTTCTGTAAGTCTGAATGAGGATAATGAGACCGTTCCTGCTGCGACAGATTTGACTGTGACCCTTGATTGTCAGCTAGCGGAAGGAGTCTCAAACGAGCAATTGGGATTTGTACTTCACAGCAATGCAGATGATCCTCAAGGCTCTTTAATCGCGTTTAATAGCTCTGGCACCTTCGACGCTTCGCTATTACAATGCAACAATCAATTTTTCGTATCAGCCGTATTAGGCTCTGATGATGGCAATGGTTTACCAAATCTGGAAAGCAGC
This sequence comes from Chitinophagales bacterium, assembly GCA_020629205.1. GTDB lineage: Bacteria > Bacteroidota > Bacteroidia > Chitinophagales > UBA2359 > JAHDDV01. The sequence continues at coordinate 13,365 of JAHDDV010000091.1, forward strand.
TCTTTCCCACTCGCATGGTCAAATGTTGTCACATTTAATATCGATGGAGGTGGTGAGAATTTAACAGTGAATCCGGTCATTGAATGTCTGTCAGATTCTGCTGCTGAATGCTTGTATGAATCCGGCGTAAACTTTGGAATCGAAATCACTAACGGAACTGCACCTTTTGAAGTTAGTCTGAGTATAGACAACGGCGTAAATATTTCGGAAACATATGATAGCGGGACGATTGATTTTGGTTACATGATCCAAACTGCGGAAGCAGGTTTCTCGCTCAACTACACTCTTAGCATTAGCGATGCAGCCAACAACTGCTTTGAGGATACCGCAGGATTGATTGCTTGTTCTTCTGGAAACATCCCTCCATATATTGGATCGATGACACCGGGCAATCTGCTAATTTGCGAAGACGATTTGCTCTCAATTTCAGTGAGTTGCACCGCTGATTGGATGGACAATGCAAGTGATTATATACTTGGTTACTTCCTGCATACAGCGGCAGCTGATGACTATGATCTAGGGTTAATTTTGGCTACCAGTAGCAATGGAGTGTTTGACTACACAGCAGCAGAAGGCTACTATGGACAAGAGCTATATACCTCCGCAGTGTATGCTCCGGGAGCTGGAGGCACGCCGTCTTTAGACGCCCTTTCTTCCTTGAATACAGCTGTTGGGCCTAGTGTAATCTTCCTACAAAACTGCAACCTTATTTCGGCCAATGATGATGTGACAAGCGTAGAAATTGGCGCCGAAATCAGCATTAATGTGACAGAAAATGACAGTCATGAGCTGAATGATGCCTTCGAAATTACCCAAATCAACCTTGCACCAAGTGTCGGCTCCGTCCAAATTTCGGACGGTGAACTTTTATACGTCGCAGACGATGATACATATCTGGGTGAAGTAAGTTTTGAGTACATGATCTGCGATAATGCCAATAACTGTGATACAGGAACCGTGACGGTGACCATCACCAGCGACAACAATGCTCCCATCGCAACCGATGACATTATTAATCAATCATATTCAGATCAAATACCCGATGAAATTATCATTGACGCCACGGCCAATGATAATGATCCGGACGGTGATCAGCTGAATTTGACAATCGTAACAGGACCAACGACAGGAAGTGCTGAAGTGACCGATGGACAGATCTATTTCTATCCCGCCAACAACACAAGTAACGAAACAATAACATATTCTATTTGCGACAATTCATTGCCGGTATATTGCGATACTGCCACTGTTACAATTAACTTGACAAATACAAACGAGGCTCCTATTGCCGCCGATGATACAGTGAACATTCTTTACGATCAGTCCCCGCCACTGGATTACTTAATAGATGCTCTTGAAAATGACAGTGATTCAAATGGAGATGTGCTAAGCATAAGCATCACAGAGCAGCCGGCCATTGGCTCAGCTGAAGTTAATGCTGAGGGAGATATCATCTTTACACTCGGCGGGATGATGGCAAATAGCGCCCCTGTTGTGATTACTTACGAGATCTGTGACGATGCTATTCCAGCACTCTGTGATCAAGGGCAGATTACCATCACGGCATCGACAAGCAATGAAGCTCCCGCCACTGTTTCAGATACATTGGTCATCTATTATGTAGATGAATTGCCAAGTGACACAACTATTAATGTCATTCAAAATGATACAGATAATGACTCCAATAGCATTGCCGTCACTGACATACTGAATCAACCCTCCGTCGGTTCGGTGATCACGGATGGAATTTCCTTGACCTATGTGTCCGCCGATGGAGCTGATGGAGAGTGGATGAGCGTCCTTTATAATGTATGCGACGATGCGATTCCATCGGCTTGCACCGAGGGCCAGCTGCTTATACGTCTCTGTCAATCAGACATTTCTACTCCTGTAAATCAGACTGAAGAATTATTAATGGGCAGTACCTTCGAATTCGACCCGGAGATTCAGGAAGAAATATTGGAGGTCTTTAGCGAAACTGAAGTGGAGTTTGGAGCTCTCGACATACAAGCCGATGGCTCCCTGACTTATACGCCCGAAGACATATTTTACGGGGATGTTATTTTCGACCTTCATATTATTTCAGAAAATGGCAGCAACTGCCCGACGGTCGATAGCTACGAGTTCACGCTTAGCTATGAGATCGATTGCAGTGCTGAATTCTCTTGCGTCTGGCCGGGTGACACCGACCTGAATGGAGTCTCAAACGGCCATGATGTATTGCCAATCGGATTCGCCTATAATTCAATGGGGCCCGAACGATTCAATGCTTCTCTTTTATGGGAGGAACAGCCCGCAGCCGATTGGACAGAAGTCTTCGCCAATACAGCAAACTACAAACACGCAGATACAAACGGCGATGGAATTGTTGACGATCAAGATTTAGACGCCATCTATCAAAATTACGGACTGATGGCTGGAAAGACGGGCGAGACCGAGTCGGAAGAAACCGTTGTGTGGTTAGAGCTTTTAACGCCAAATCCTGAAGTGTTCGACACTGTGAAGTGGATGATCCATCTGGGCACCGAAGAGCAACCCGCGATTGATGCCTACGGAATTAGTTTCGCGATTCAATATGATAGTACGGTCGTAGATCAGAATTCGATCTTTACAGATTTTTCTCCTTCCTGGCTGACCAGTGGAATCGACCCACTCAACTTTACCATCTCGCCGCCGGAATTGGAGATCATCGACATGGCCCATAGTCGAACTGATCAAGCGCCACAAAGTGGCTTTGGAGGTATTGGAATCGTTGGATTTGTAATCACCTCAAAGGTGAACATTATCGGAAAGCAAGATGTCACCCTGGAGGATTTCCAGTTGGAGATTCTAAATCTGCTCGTCATCGACAATGAACAGCAGCCCATCCCAGTGACTCAACTATCAATGGCAACGCCAATTGAAGTTGCTGCGCCGGATAGCGAAATCGGGATTGCAATATACCCGAATCCCGCTGTAGACAAGATACAGGTTCAGCTTGAAGGCTTCTCCAATAGGGACATTGAAAAAGTCTGGATTAGTGACCTGGCAGGACGCGCTTTTGATCTTAGCCACATGATTACTGAATCACAGGAACAGTTTATTGATCTGGAAGATCTTGAATCGGGCGTTTATATACTTCGCTTTGAAACGGGAAAAGGAACGGTGATTGAGAAGCTAGTGATACACTAGTGTCTAGTGTCTAGTGTCTAGTGTCTAGTGTCTAGTGTCTAGT
>JAHDDV010000092.1:0-12937 GCA_020629205.1 Chitinophagales bacterium
CGAGGTCACTGAAGACAGTGAGATTTGGCGACATTGATATGTCGCCGAACCTCATGAGGGGCTACAGCACAACAGCCCAAAGACCCAAGATAAAAAATGCTAGCGCGATAGACAGACGGTGAGAAATAGCCCCGATGGAAGAGGAAATGTAGGTGCCAGGCAGGGGACTGCGTGTGCCAGCAGGAGGGGCTCGGAGCGCAGGCGGAGAGACCGGCCTGCTGGATACACGCAGCCCCTGCATGGTGCCTACATTGGAACGGACAGCGGGACGGGTATCACCACGAGTGATTCTGCTGCGCTCCAAATGATTAAAATGAAGATTTTGATGTGAGCGGAAATGGGCTTTGGAATGTTGTATCTTTGATGCTGTAGCATGGCGATGGTCGGCTACGCACTTGGAATCAAAAACGGAATACTATGTTTGATCAGATGTTTGGCGGAATGAAGGAGAAGATTGCCGCGATTAAGAAGTCTTTGGATGGGATATTTTTGGAGGCAGAGGCTGGAGATGGTGCTGTGAAGGTGACGGTATCGGCCAGCAATCACATCAAAAATATCAGTATCGACAAGTCGATTGTTGATGCTGAAGATATTGAGCAATTGGAAGATCTCATTACGGTGGCGACCAATCGTGCATTGCGCATGGCTGAGGAGCGGGCATCAGAAGAGATGCAAAAGGCTTATAATGATATTATGCCTGGGCTTGGAAATATGGGTGGTCTGGACGGATTGCTTTAGTGCGGGACTACTTGCTGAATTCCATTCTGTAGAGGGTACCATTTTCGGTGCGCTCTATGATGAAAGTGTGCTTGTCTTGCTCCAATACATTCCATAGAATGTCATTGCCATCTTGCTTTTGGGTCCATTCGGTAGCGTCGCCATCGATGCCCCATAAGAATACTTCATCACCATTGTTGGTTTCCAGCCAGGTACCTTCGCAATAGCCTCCGATGTCTTTAGTGGCATTGAACCAGACTTGATCACCGTCTTTTGCATTGTAGGTCACGCCATTGGTGGTCTCGCTGCAGAGATCGATATTCCAGTGGCCATCAAGGATCATCATGGGACTATGGCCGCCATCCAGTGTCTCTATCACAGCAGGAGTGCAGGCAGAAAAGAACCCAAAGACCAAGGTGAGGCAAAGAGCCAAAAGACTTTTGGGAAAGGTAATAGAATTGACTAGTTTCATTTTCTAAATCTTAGATGACCATGAAGTATTGGAAACTTTGTGTTTGCCTCCTTTTTGCTTTTTTCCCTGTGCTTTCTGAACTGAGTGCTCAAAGCTATCAATTGCAATTAGAAAAAGTATCCACGGGCAAGATAAAGCAATTTGACCTTGATGACAAGCTGTTTTACCGCCTAAAAGGGGAAAAAAAGAGCCAGGAAGGGCTTTTGACTGGGGTGGATAGAGATCGCTTTTATGTGGATGGGGAGGAGCTTGCCCTGGAGGACATTCTGTTTATTGGAAAGGTAATGGAGGGAAGAACCTTACTTTGTATTATTGCCATCCCCATTGTGATTATAGGGATAGTGTGGATGGCGCTGGGTGGCCTGTTTCTGGCCGTTGGCAATTTGAGTCTTCATGCTGCCTTTACAATTGGTGGTTTTATGGACTTGAATGCAGGGGCCATATTAACGCTTGGGGGCGCTCTACCTTTGATATTTAAGGGAAAACAATATCGGGTCACGACAGGATTTTGGGAATTGCAAACGGTACCTTCGACTGAATAAATCAATAAAGCCAAGCCATTGAACGTACTTCATATCAATCAATTGACAAAGCATTTTGGTAGTATCAAGGCTGTGGACAATCTTTCCTTTGATGTACCAAAGGGAACGATCTACGGACTGCTGGGACCAAATGGCAGCGGCAAAACCACCACGATGGGTATGCTGCTTGGTATCTTGAATCCCAGCTCTGGCAGTTATAGTTGGTTTGGTGAGGCACCGGATGCTGCTCAGCGAAGGAGGATTGGCAATCTCTTGGAAACACCCAACTTTTATCCTGATTTGAATGCCATTCAGAACCTCAAGATTTCTTGTCAGGTGAAGGAGGTGGATTATAGTCATATTCAACGTTGTCTGGAAATCGCTGGACTTTGGGGTCGAGCGAGGGATAAGGTGAAGACCTACTCACTGGGTATGAAACAGCGAATGGGCGTGGCTAATGCACTGCTTGGCGATCCGGAAGTGCTGGTACTGGATGAGCCGACCAATGGTCTTGATCCTCAAGGTATAGCGGAGATGCGTGACCTTATCATTGAGGTGGGAAAGCAGGGCAAGACCATCTTGCTGGCCAGTCACATTTTGGATGAAGTGGAGCGGGTTTGCAGTCATGTGGCCATCTTGAAAAAGGGAAAGCTGATGGCCTCCGGTCTGGTACATGAGATCATCGGTGGTGGTGATCGGGTGATACTAAAGAGTGATGACTTGCCTCTATTGGCGACTGCTTTGCGCGACAGTCCGATGACCAGTCAAGTAAAGCAAGCTGGCGATCGTGTAGAGTGCCTGCTGGAGGATGAATTTGATAGCGGGGACCTGAACCAGTTTTTGGTACAGCGCGGAATCAAAATCAAGGAAATATTTGTGCAGAAGAATACACTGGAATCGCAATTTTTGGAAATCACCAAAGAGTAAACAAAACTTAGGGGACATTTTCTCCTTGATTAGTCTCTGAAAGCTCTGGCACCATGATGAAACTATTAAAAATAGAGTGGCTAAAGATTATTCCAAATCGAGCCTTGTGGCTCTTTATCGGCATCTATTTGCTGGCTACTCCCGGCATCATGAGCTATATGATCAAGTTTGCCAAAAAGCTGAGACAAGTATCTTTTGCACAATTGGAATATCTCAGTTTTCCTGAAGTTTGGAATACGGTAGCCTATGTCGGCAGCTATTTTCATGTGCTTTTGGGCCTGATTGTGATCTATCTAATCACCCGAGAGTTTCAGTTTAAGACCCTTCGTCAGCAGGTCATGGATGGCTTGAGCCGCATACAGCTACTGCTAGCTAAGATTTCGGTGATGGGTGTTCTTACACTGGTGGCCGTGACTTCCCTGATAATTACCGCATTGGTGACAGGACTGCTTTATTCAGAAGAGGGCATTCCCTCCAATGTATATCAGAACTTTAGCGTGTTTGGCAAATTTGGACTGCAGGCAATAGGTAATATGAGTTTGGCGGCCGCATTGGCCTTTTTGATCCGAAAGACGGGCATTTGCTTTATCTTGTTTTTGTTTTTCCCCTTATTGGAGAAGCTGGCCTCTTCGCTGATCTGGGCCAAGCTGGACTTATACTTGCCTAAAGCGGCATTTGGTGCCTTGATTCCTATGCCGGGACGAAGTAGCATCGAGAGCATAGGCATAGACTTGAGCGGACTGGAACCTGGTCTGGCTTTGATGCTGAGTATTGGCTATGTAATTGTCTTTCTGGGCATTTGCTCTATCAGTCTGGAAAAAAGTAACTTGTAGTCCGGTCGATAGTGCACAAGTGTAGATACTTTAGTCATATTTGCCGTCGTATAGATAAGGCATAGTTTTTGCCGTAGCATTTATGCCCTTATCAATAATCCCTCAAGCAAATTAATGAGGCCACTTGTACTGACATTTGTACTACTCTGTGTCCTGCTCGGAAAGGTATCTGGACAGGAATCTTCGGTCATATCTGGTATCGTGCTGGATGATGCCACCGGAGAGCCCATTGCCTTTGCCAATGTGGCAATTGCAGGACAGGTGCTAGGGACAGTTGCCAATGTTGCGGGAGAATATGAATTTCATTTCCCAAGCAAGTTTTTAGGCGATACTCTGGTAGCTTCTTCTATTGGTTATCACAACTTCTCTGTTCCGATTGAGGATATCTTTGATAGGAGACGCTATACGATCCGCCTCAAACAAAGAGCCTATAATCTTGACGAGTTGGTGGTAAAGCCGGAAGATGTGGTGGCAAGAGACATCCTTTCCTCGGCATTGGACAGAGTTGCAGAAAATTATCCGCAGGAGCCCTATTTGATCGAGGGATTTTACCGGGAATACTTTAGGGAAAACGGGGTTTACGTAGGCTTGGCAGAGGCCGCTGTGGATATCCTCGACGAAGCGGCATACAACCTCAGTGAAGAGGAGGAAGAACAAGCCTCGGTAGACGAGACCATTCGCATCAAACAAATCCGTGTCAGCGATATCTACAACAAGGGAAACTATGTCTTGTACATAGCTTTGCAAGACGCACTAAGTGGTGACTTGTTGAAGAACTTTGCCTTTTGGAAAAACTTCTTTTTGAAGGACAAGCTGACGCAGACCTCCTTGGGGGAAATGACTTTCTTCGAAGATACACAGGTGTATTGTGTAAACTTCAGCTACAAGAAGGGTCGGAAACAAGACCTGAAAGGTAAGGCCTACATCCGTACAGATGACCTGGCGATTATTCACCTGGAGACGACCACCAAGAGTTTTGAACGGGAGAAGCTCATTGGTCCGGCTACACCAAAGGAAACCATCAATGTAGTGAAGTACAAAAAGCACAATGGCAAGTACTTCCTTAACTACATCAATTCGAGCACAACGATAGAACCAAGAATAGAGAAGGAAAATTACGAATTGATTTTCTCGGCAGAGTTGGCAGTCAATAACCTACAGATCGATGATGTGGTCCCATTTTCACCAGAAGATCGGGTCTTGGAATCCAGTATCTTCTATTTGCCAAGGTATCAAAGCTATGATCCTGAGTTTTGGAAAGACTACCAGCTTTTTGAAAATAGTAAGAACTACGAGCATATTGTTAAAGATCTAGAGACGCATCACAGTCTGGACCATCAATATGAATCCCATGGCAAACTCAAGGCCGCTCCGGAAGATGATCAAGAGATCAAGCAAATCGAGAAGGCTTTTTTGCTCAATAAGCTGCTCAATCAAATGTATGAGAGTGGCAAGTTTAACGGCTCTATTCTGGTCATGGAAAATCAGCAGGATTTGGTTAGGCTGCATCTGGGGGCCGGGCAGTTTGAGACCAATCGGGAACTCAATGATGACAGCATGTATCATCTTGGAGATATTAGCGAGCAGTTTACTGCGGCAGCTATTATGTTGCTGCGGCAAGACGGCTTGCTCGACTATGACGATCCAATCAAAAAATACCTTCCGAAGGTCAAGTACAAGAACGTTACCATCCGGAATTTGTTAAGCCATTGCTCTGGATTAGCAGACTACACTATGTGGGGTATTAGCAATGATCGGGATTTCAGCAATGCTTCGGTGATGCGTCATCTGAGGAATGAGCAGCCCGGGCTTCTGTTTACCCCCGGTAGAAAGTATGAGCATTCAAATACCAATTATGTGGTCTTGGCTGCTATAGTGGAAATACTGACAGAGCAGCCCTATCTGGACTTTGTGCGTGAGCGTATTTTCGAGCCTTTGGAAATGCGGCATTGCTTTCATATCTCCGAGTTTCCCGACACATTAAGTCATCTGCGTACCATGGCTTATAGCAAGGGAGCCTCAGACAACTACCGCCCTATCGATCAGGGCAAACCTAGTACCTATGGCGACCTTCATTACTTCTGTTCAATGAAGGACCTTGTCACCTGGGAGCAAAGTTTCTACACAGAAGCTATTCTGGAAGAAGGCTCCTTTATACAGGGTTTCCGACCTGGGAAACTTGTGGCGGAAGAAAAGGCAAATACTGGATTTGCCTGGCTGTTAAAGCGTGCTAATGGACGGCGTGTTCAGTTTGCGAGAGGCAGTGAGAAGGGCTTCGAATGCCTCTTATTTCGCGATGTAACAGAGAAGAACACCATCATAATACTCAACAACACAGACATTGCCTATATTCGCGAAATGGAAAAGATCATCACGGATATTTTGTATGCCGATGAGCAAAAAGGCACAAAGCGACCAGGGCTGGTGAAAGCCAGTCGCTCAAAGTCTGAGAAGGTCAATTCCTACTAAACAATCCGCAGAAAAGACTGTTCCATTATCAACAGTCGTATACACAAGATTATAAGTCATGGTGATCTCACTCAAGGACATCAAGCGTCCTATAACGGAGGAACTTCGGGAATTTGAAATTCGGTTTAAGGGTGCCATGAAGAGTCCGGTTCCTTTGCTGGACAAAGTCATGTTTTACATCGTTCAGCACAAGGGCAAGCAGGTCAGACCTATGTTTGTCTTCTTTTGCGCGAAGTTGCTTGGCGAGGTAAATGAATCGACCTATCGAGGGGCAGCATTAATCGAACTATTACACACGGCCACACTTGTACACGACGATGTGGTGGATGATAGCAATATGCGGCGTGGGATGTTTTCTGTAAATGCGCTTTGGAAGAATAAGATTGCCGTCTTGGTTGGGGATTACCTCCTTTCCAAAGGACTGTTATTGTCGCTGGACAATGACGATTTCCATCTGCTGAAGCTGGTTTCTACGGCGGTAAAGGAAATGAGTGAGGGGGAGCTGCTGCAGATTGAAAAGACCCGTCGGCTAAATCTTGATGAGGAGACCTACTATCGAATCATTCGACAGAAGACTGCTTCCTTGATGGCTGCGGCTTGTGCTGTGGGAATGGCATCGACTAACAATGATCCCGAATTGGTGCATCGAGCTCATGAGCTAGGTGAGAAGATTGGAGTAGCTTTTCAGATCAAAGATGATCTATTTGACTTCGGCACAGAAGACATTGGTAAACCGAAGGGTATTGACATAAAGGAAAAGAAGCTCTCTCTACCGCTAATCTACGCCATCAATCACGCTTCTTCCGGTGATCGCAAGCGACTGATCAACACGATCAAGAAGCACAACACAAAGACCAAGAAAGTAAATGAGGTGATCGACTATGTATGGCAAAGTGGTGGCATCGAGTATGCACAGGAGTCTATGCACGACTACCGGAGACAGGCAATGGATATCTTAGCCACGTTTCCGGATAGTCCTTCACGCAGCAGCCTTGAAATGTTGATTGAGTTTACAACTGAGCGGAAAAAGTAAGCAACTCTTCGGCCATGCTGTAATCCATCCAAAGTCTCGGCACTTTGTGTTGTCCACCTAGTTTGCCTTTCTTCTTCATCCATTCTGTGAAAGCACCTTTGGAAAGGCGTCGAACAATTGGTGGTCTGAGCACCATATCCCCAGTCCGTTTTGCTTCGTAGTCTGAGTTTAGCTCCTTGAGCCTTCGATCGAGGCTCTGAGCAAAGGCATTAAAATCAGCAGGTTCCCTTCGAAATTCTACCAACCATTCGTGTCCACCAGCCAGGTCGATCGTTTGGGTAAGAGGCACAACGGTGTACTCATAGACACTCGCTTGGTGAAGTACACAAGCATCAGCCATGGCCCGTTCTACGTCGGCGATCTTTAAGCGCTCTCCTACCGTGTTTAGGAAGAGTTTTGTCCGGCCTGTAAGTTTGAAGCGATAGGGTTTGATACTGGCAAACTCTACCGTATCTCCAATGCAATATCTCCATAAGCCAGAATTAGTAGAGACAACCATCACATATTGACGTTCCAGTTCCACCTCCGAAAGACCAATCACTGTCTCCGGTCGGTCCAGGGATTCAAGCGGGAGGAATTCGAAATAGACACCATTGTCAGTCAGCAAAAGCATAGCATCATCTTCCAACCGATCTTGCAAGGCGAAGAAGCCTTCAGAGGCATTGAAGATGTTGAAGTAGTGCATTTCTTTCTTAGGAATGACTTTTTGATAGTGGTCTTTGTATGGCTGAAAGCTGGTTCCTCCGTGCATGAAGAGCTCCAGATTGGGCCAGATGTCCAGAAGATTGTCTGTGCCCTTGAGTTGGAATAGCCGATTGATTAGAACGGAAATCCAAGAGGGCATACCCGACAAGCTTCGAATATCCTGATCCTTGACCAACTGGGCAATGCCTTCAATCTTTTCCTCCCAATCTTCCATCACGGCTAGTTCCAATGGTGGAGTATTGACCAATCCGGCTACCCAGTGGATATTGCTTTGCATGAGTGCGGAGAGATCGCCCACCATGATTCCATTCTTGCTGAGCGCGCGATTGATACTACCTCCCATAATCAAGCCTCGACCATCAAAGACCTGGGCATTTTTTACTTTGTGGTAATAGTTGCCCATCATATACCCTCCACCCTGCAATTGACAACCAATCATCCCTTCCCTACTTACTGGAATGTACTTGCGACGGCTTGTTGTGGTCCCTGAGGTAGTGGCAAACATACTAATCTTGCCCGGCCAGATTACATCAGACTGACCATCAAGACATTGCTCTATATAAGGGCTAAATTCGTCGTAGAAAAAAATGGGGACGGCTTTGGCGAAGTCCGATGGCGTCCTGATCTGTTGAAAATCGTGTTGTCTTCCAAAAGCTGTTGTTCTGCCCTTTTCGAGCAGATTGAAGAACACCTTGCTTTGCGCAGCAAAGGGATGATCTGCTGCCCATTGCAGTGGTTTGACATAACGGCGCAAGTAAAGCGCGACCAGTGAGTTGACCAGTTTCATAGATGAGGGGAATCGAACCCTGACTCCTTTATCAAGAGGCATTAAAGATCCGAGGTATCGATATTTCTTTTCTTCAATTCAAAGCTTTCCCCAAGATAGACTTTTCTGACCGTCTCGTCAGCAGCTAGCTCTTCTGCTGTTCCTGCCATAAGCAAATTTCCTTCGGACATGATATAGGCCCGGTCAGTGATGGACAAAGTTTCTTGTACACTGTGGTCAGTGATAAGGATACCGATGTTGCGGTAACGTAATTTGGAAACGATCTTTTGTATATCCTCCACGGCGATAGGATCAATACCGGCAAAGGGCTCATCCAACAAAATAAACTTCGGATCCACAGCCAGCGCTCTGGCAATTTCCGTTCTTCTTCGTTCTCCCCCCGAAAGCACCCCACCTTTGGACTTTCTTACGTGATGCAGACTAAATTCTGTCAACAAGTCTTCCAGCTTTTCCTTTCTGGCGGCCTTGTTGAGTGAGGTCATTTCGAGCACAGCCAGAATATTGTCTTCAATGCTCAAATCTCTGAAGATGCTAGCTTCCTGTGGAAGATATCCGATTCCCCTTTTTGAACGCTTGTACATGGGAAGTCTGGTGATATCCCTATCGTCCAAAAAAATCTTGCCATCATAGGGCTTTATTAGCCCAACTATCATATAGAAGGTGGTGGTCTTACCAGCGCCATTGGGCCCCAGGAGACCTACAATTTCCCCTTGCTTTACTTCAACCGAAATGCCATTTACGACTCTTCTGCCCTTGTAAATCTTTACCAACTCTTCGGAACGCAATATCATATCTTTCGAGAAGGTCTAGTTAGGATTCTTGTTCTCAAGGGTTTCTTCACCATTTTCCTTAGGGGCCTCCTCTCTGCTGCTTTGAGCTTGCGGCTCTCTTGGTTCCGGCACCCAAACCTCGGTATTTTCAATGTCTTTTACGTTCATCTGTAGGTAGGTATGATCATTCCATACATTCTTTTCCAAGGTGTAGCAAAGGTCAAACTTCTTGCCATCCACCTCTTCGAATCTGTCGCCCATGTTGAAACCGATTCCCTTCATAGGAAATGATCTTCCTTGCTTTACATTGAACTTGATATGTCGATCGCTTCCTACCTGAGTAGAAAATCCTGTGTCATGGAGATTTCGTGTAACGAAGACCGGCTTCTGGTTACCAGGGCCATAAGGAGCAAATCGCTCGAGATACTTGTTAAAATAGTGATTTAGTGTATACAGATCCACTTCCGCATCAATCAGCATTTCAGGTTGCAACTGTTTTTCCTCAATGGTTCTGGCAACAATCTTCTCAAATCGCTCCATGAATTCCGGAACATTTTCTTCACGCATAGTAAGACCAGCTGCATATCGGTGCCCGCCAAACTGTTCCAGCAAATCTTCACACTCCTTGATGGCATTGTAAACATCAAAGCCCGGAACAGATCTTGCCGAACCTGCTGCAACCCCATCCGAGGAAGTAAGCACAATGGTCGGCCTGAAGTACTTTTCAATCAACCGTGAGGCGACGATACCAATGACTCCCTTATGCCAATCAGGCTTGTAGACAACTGTGGCCTTTCTAGTGAGTAGTTGTGGATCATCCCCTACTATTTGTAAGGCTTCCTCAGTCACATCATAATCGATCACGCGACGAGCAAAGTTGTGCTCGCGCAGGATCATAGCATCATCATTAGCATAAATGCGTTCGCGAGAGCTAAGTAGTTTCACAGCTCGTTCTGCATTATCCATTCTGCCTGCGGCATTAATAATCGGACCGATGACAAACACGATGTCTGAAATGCTCAGTTCTCGATTGAGACCGCTCTTTTGGATTAAAGATTTGATTCCGGCTCTAGGACGACGATTAAGCTTTTGCATACCGTAGTAGGCCAGAACACGATTTTCTCCGGTAATCGGAACAATATCAGCAGCAATGCTAATAGCCACCAGATCCAATTGGTTCTTCACCTTGGCAAATGGGATGCTGTTGTACTGAGCAAATGCCTGTATCAGCTTAAAGCCAATACCACAGGCACTCAGATCTTTGTAGGGATAGTTGCAGTCTTTCCGGTACGGATCAAGTACGGCAACAGCCGCCGGAATCTGATCGTCCGGTCGATGATGGTCACAGATAATAAAATCAACCCCTCTCTCAGCGGCATATTCGACTTCATCAATCGCTTTAATTCCGCAATCCAGAGAAATGATGATATTGGCACCTTTTGCTATGCAAGCGTCAATACCCATAGTAGATACTCCATAACCTTCCTTTTGACGGTCTGGAATAAAATAATCTACGTAGAAATAGTACTCCTTTAAGAAGCTATACACAAGAGCCACTGCAGATGTTCCATCTACATCATAGTCTCCATACACCACTATCCTCTCTTTGCGAATGATAGCCTGCTCGATCCTATCTATGGCCTTATCCATATCTTTCATCAGATACGGATCATGCAGATGCTCGTATTTCGGTCTAAAGAATGCTCTCACCTCTTCAGGTGTCTTCACATCACGCAAAACCAGCAATCTGCATATTACGGAGTTGAGTCTTAATTCATTTGAAAGTTGTTCTACTATTTCTTCATCGGCTTCTTTTAATACCCATCGTTTTTTTAAACTGTCGTTAACCATTGAAATGTATCACCAGCAAGCCATCCAGAGGCTGTCTGTTAAAAAGAGTGACCGTATGTTGGGTCTTACTGGCATTTATTAATTATTAATTATTTTTTGTTTTTTTTACCGTCAATCTGATATAGCTCTAGATTATATACTTAGAACGCTTACAGCCCCCTAATTAGTTTAGCGGATTTTCTATTAAATTCAGGATTCAGATAATATTTGAATCACCGGCGACTTTTTCTGGAAGATTTTTGCTTGACCTTGTCTTGCAGATACAGCCCACCTATTGTACAATATAGTACAATTTTAAGCCCCAATCTGCTTAAGTTTCAGCTCATTGAATAAAAAAGGCTGTTTTGACACCCAGATGCAAGTCCAGATATTCGCCTGCAGACCTGTAGCGTCCAGAGAATGTTCATTGTTATCTCAGCTTACCAGCTACCTCCAGCTCCACCCCCACCAAAGCTTCCTCCTCCAAATCCACCGAAGCCACCGCCGCCTCCACCGCCGCCGCTGCCTCCTCCAAAGCTCCCGCCTCCAAATCCACCGGTAAAGCCTCCCCAGCCACCGCCGCGTCGAGAAACGATAATTGGTCCGCCCTTGTTTCGTTTGGCCCCTCGGCGGTTGTAGTCTACGCCTTGGTTGTTTTCAGAGAGCTTGATCATAATGAAGACAAAGAGGAAGAATAGAGCAATGACAAGAGCAGGGGGAATCTCTAATTCCTTGCTTCGCCCTCTGACAAGCTCGCTAGCTGTAAACTCTCCATCCAGCATGCCAATGATTAGGTCGGTTAAAAGATTTAACCCAGAAAAGTACTTTTGTTCTTTAAAGTAAGGCACGATTTGCTGGTTGATAATCTGATGCATTTCAATATCAGTTATCGCAACATCAACACCTCTTCCTGTGGCAACATCAATATCCCTTTGTCCTTCACCTGCATTGACGTTTGACATTAAGATGATGATGCCATTGTCCTTTTCATCCTGCCCTGCTTGCCACTTTTCGCCTATCCGGACTGACAATACATCTGCTTCATAAGACCCAACGTCATCCAGAACTACAATGAAGATTGCGGTTGAAGTTCTTCTGTTATATGTTTCGAGCTTACGTTCAAGTTGGATTACGTCGTCTTCCGAAAGAAAATTCGCCATGTCATTGACATAGCGAGGTGGATTAGGTCGCTCAGGAATCTCAAAACGCTGAGCCTGCGCTGAGAGGATTATCAACAAAAAGAATAAGAGGAAAGAGAAAATGTACTTGAACATGCTATCAGTTTGAAACTTAGCCAAAATTGTAAGTGTCTGCCTGTCAGTCACCATAGGAAATTTCATCCGGTAATTCATTGATATCGTCACTCTGATAGGGGAAGTGCTGCTTGAGCACCTCACCAGCCCTTTCTATTCCTTCAACGAGTCCTTCCTGATACTTTCCATCATCAAAATATCCCTCTATCAATTCCACTTCCTTTCTCCAGAACTCCTCACCTACAATATTATGAATGCCAACATCACCGATCACCGCAAACTGGTGCTTATGGATGGCAAAGTAAAACAAGACCCCATTCCTGAGTTCCGTCTCATGCATATTCAGCTCCATGAAGATATCCGCTGCACGATCCATTAAATTATAGTCACAGTGCGTCTCCATATGCACACGTATCTCTCCCGATGTCTTTTTTTCGGCAGCTCGTATTGCAGCAATTACCGCTTGCTCCTCTTCCTTTTTCAGAAAGGTCGAGGCTGAGTTTCTATGTAATTCTCCATTCTTCCAATAGAGCACAGGCTATGCTTTAAAGATGATTTTTCTTATCCTCGGATCAATTTGGCCAGAAACAGTTGACTAGCCTGCAAGCCAGCCAACTGTT
>JAHDDV010000092.1:13037-16547 GCA_020629205.1 Chitinophagales bacterium
ACCTGGGCCCAGGCTCCCGCAACTTCTTCATCATAGTCCACCATCTGGTTATATCCACAAGAACTCAGTGAAGTAACAAGCAGCAGAAAAGCCAGGATTTTTATTAACTGGGTCATTTAAATCTTGATTTAGAATTAGATAAATATGTGTGTAAAGATAGAAATTCGCACTCTAAAACAGGCTAATTCAACGGATACGGCTGTCACAGAACACTTTACAGCCATCGCTCTCTAAGCCCATAAATCCAGCAAAATTGCTATTTTCGAGTGTTTTTACCCATCTTCCATTCTTAAAACTCTCCAAGGTACCCCATGAGTTCAAATGAGATTGAATTTAATTCGTCTCATTGACAATCAGCGACTAATCCTTGAGACCGTATAAATCGATACCATGTCCGATAAACCAGAGAAAAAATTGTTCCTACTTGATGCATTTGCACTGATTTACAGAGCATATTTCGCTTTTAGTAGGAATCCACTCATCAATAGCAAAGGAGTCAATACCTCTGCCTCCACCGGTTTCACCAATACGCTTTGGGACTTAATTACCAAGGAGGCACCCACTCACCTGGCAGTAGTATTCGATGCCCCCGGCCCCACTGATCGAGCCAAGGAATTCGAATTCTATAAAGCCAATCGACAGGAAATGCCGGAAGACCTACGTGCCAGCATCCCACATATCAAAGAGATCGTTGCTGCCATGAATATTCCCATGTTGGAACTGGAAGGCTATGAAGCAGATGACCTGGTAGGCACAATTGCCAAAAAAGCTGAAAAAGATGGTGCTACGGTTTATATGGTCACTTCCGACAAGGATTTTGGACAACTAGTCAGCGAGAATATCTACCTCTACAAACCACCTTTTCTAGGCAGGCCTCGAGCAATCCTCGGCCCCGATGAAATCAAGGAACGATGGGATATCGAAGATGTCATGCAACTCATCGACATACTCGGCCTCATGGGCGATGCCTCAGACAATATCCCCGGAATCCGAGGTGTGGGAGAAAAGACGGCTATCAAGCTGCTGAAGCAGTTCGGTTCTATCGAAAACCTACTCGAAAACACAGAGCAACTTAAAGGCAAGCTCAAAGAAAAAGTAGAAAACGGCAAGGAGGATGCCTTGATCTCCAAAAAGCTGGCCACCATTGTAGTTGACGCTCCAATCGAGTACGATTTCGATAGCTATCTCATCGAAGCTCCCGATCGCAAACGCCTAGAAAATATCTTCAACGAATTAGAGTTCCGCACCATTAGCAAGCGCATTTTGGGTCATGACTTCACAAAACCGATCAAAGAACAGAAAGGCAAACCAGCCGCAGGAACCCAACTGGATCTTTTTGGCGGAACCGCAGGCCTGCAGGCTCCCAAAAAAGAGGAAAGCCAGGACCTCGATGATGTCAGCTCTACCGATCACAATTATGAACTAATCGACAGCCCCGCCAAACGCAAAAAGCTGCTCAAGCTGCTCTTGAAAGAAAAGGTCGTAGCATTCGACACCGAGACAACCGGTATCGATGCCAATGAAGCGGAGTTGGTCGGCATATCTTTCTCTCACAAAGTGAGCGAAGCCTTCTACGTACCAATCCCTCCCGATCAAAAGGAAGCCCAAAAAATTGTGGACGAGTTTCGTCCCTTTTTTGAAAGCAAAAAGATCACTAAAGTCGGACAAAACATCAAGTATGACATGCTGATGATCAAGTGGTATGGTGTAGATGTGCAAGGACAAATCGAGGATACCATGCTGGCACATTACCTGCTAGAGCCCGATATGAGACATAATATGGATCTGCTTTCTGAGACCTACTTGGGCTATCGTCCTGTCCCGATCTCCACACTGATCGGGCCCAAAGGCAAGAAGCAAAAAACCATGCGTGATATCCCTATCGAAACGGTTTGCGAGTACGCCGCTGAAGATGCCGACATCACCCTGCAACTATATCAAAAGTTTGATCCATCCATCAAAAAAAATGAACTGGACAAGCTCTACTACGATGTCGAACTTCCGCTTGTCCCCGTTCTCACCCAGATGGAATATAATGGTGTCGCCCTCGACATTCCCTTTCTTCAAAGCTACTCAGAAGAACTCGACGGTACCATCACAGGCATCAAGAAAAAAGTTTTCGAAATATCTGAAGTTGAATTCAATCTCGACAGCCCGCGTCAATTAGGCGAGGTGCTCTTCGGCAAGATGGGCATTCCCTACAAAGGAAGGAAAACCAAGACTGGTCAATACTCGACCAATGAAGCAACGCTCACCGGTCTGGCAGGCAAACACGATATCGTCGATGAGATCCTACACTATCGTGAACTCAATAAGCTCAAATCAACCTATGTAGATGCTCTACCGAAACTGATCAATCCAAAGACCAATCGCATTCATTCCAGCTTCAATCAAACCGTTGCAGCCACTGGTCGTTTGAGCTCCAACAATCCCAACCTGCAGAATATTCCGATTCGTAAAGAGAGCGGCCGCAAGGTGCGGAGAGCATTCATTCCAAGGGACAAAGATCATATCTTGCTAGCGGCTGACTACTCACAAATTGAGCTGCGCATCATCGCTGCCTTGAGTGGCGATAGCAATATGATTGAAGCATTCAAAGAAGGTCACGACATTCACACGGCCACCGCGGCAAGGGTATACAACATGCCGATGGAAGATGTCGATTCAGATATGCGTCGCCACGCCAAAATGGTCAACTTTGGTATCATCTACGGTATCAGTGCATTTGGTCTCGGACAGCGTCTGGGCATCCGTCGTACGGAAGCCGGCGTCCTGATAGAAGAGTATTTCAAACAGTATCCCGACATCAAGGCATTCATGGACAAGTCCATCGAAACAGCTAAGGACAAGGGCTATGTCACCACAATTTTAGGTCGCAAGCGCTTCCTTAGAGATATCCATTCCGGCAATGCTACCGTCCGCGGTTTTGCGGAGCGCACAGCGATCAACACACCGATTCAAGGCTCTGCTGCAGACATGATCAAGGTCGCTATGATCAAAGTACACGACGCTATGACAAAAGCCAAGATGCAATCAAAGCTCATCCTTCAAGTGCATGATGAACTGGTCTTCGACGCCCGCAAAGAGGAATTGGAAGAGCTCAAAGATCTCGTTCGAGAAAACATGACCAGGGCTGTCGAAATCGATGTACCGATTGAGGTATCTATGGGCATTGGCGATGATTGGCTAGAGGCGCACTAGGGTGTTGATTGTTGATTATATTCATAGTCTATTTTAACATAACTCAAAAATCCTTGCTCCTTGATCCTTGAACATCTTTCAGTCCTTTTTTAGGGGAGCGCAGCAGATACACTCGTGGTTTCTTCCGTCGGGTGCTCCGCTAATACTCAGCACCCCGCTAGCTGTTCCTGCTCGGGCTGGTCAGTCTCTCCGCTGTGCTTCGAGCCTGCCCAGCTCCGGCAGTCACCACGCTATCAGGGCACTTCGTTCCGCTGCGCCCCCGGCTCCCTTTCACCGACCGGAGCTCGTGGCACCGAGTCCTACTTCAAA
>JAHDDV010000522.1 GCA_020629205.1 Chitinophagales bacterium
CTTGCACTTTTGTAGCTCAACAAAATGATTATCTTTAGTACAGCGCAATACCCATAACCAATCAATCCTAAGTGAAAAACACAATTTCAATAGAAGAGCCGCAGGAAAGCAAGCGCCCAGCTGGCTTTGGAACCTTCTTAGGCGTGTACCTTCCGAGTTTGCTCACCATCCTTGGTTTGATCATGTACCTGCGTTTCGGTTGGGTCCTGGGGAATGTAGGCTTGGGCCTGACCCTTTTGATCGTAGTATTGGCGAGTTCGATTACCTTTATCACGGGATTAAGCGCCTCAGCCATCTCCACCAATATGCTGGTCGGAGCTGGAGGCGAGTATTACATGATATCCAGAAGTCTGGGTCTGGAACTAGGCGGGGCTATTGGCATTCCGCTATATTTGGGTCGCACACTAAGCATAACCTTTTACTGCTTTGGCCTGGCGGAGGCCCTCGCGCTCTTTTTGCCGGACTATGGACTTCCTGAGACCTTGTTGGTGCAGCTATTGGCGGCAGGCATTATTGTGCTGATTACCCTTTTGTCCAGCAAGAGTGCATCACTGGTTTTGAAGCTGCAAATTCCCATTTTTGTACTGGTAGCCCTGTCGATCCTGGCCCTCATCGCAGGTGTACTCAGCGGCGATTTTCGGGAGCCGATTTTTGAGGCAAGCTATCAAACCGCGCCGCAGGGATTTTGGTATGTGTTCGCCGTCTTCTTTCCCGCGGTCACAGGTTTCACAGCGGGTATTGGCTTGAGCGGCGATTTGAAGAACCCTCAGAAGTCTATTCCAATCGGTACAATGGGGGCAATTATAACCGGCCTGGCATTGTATCTTATGATTCCGATATTCCTGTCCATTTCCAATCAAATGTCTCCTCAGGAACTGGCCAATTCCGGGGTAGAGACCTGGACAAAGGTAGCCTTGCTTGGTGGAATACTGGTCTTTCCAGCCATTTGGGGAGCCATTCTATCCTCCGCTTTTGGAAGTGTCTTAAGTGGCCCCAGAGTGCTACTGGCATTGGCCAAGGATGGCTTGGCTCCTAAGATCTTTACCAAAGTGACTAAGACAGGTGAACCGGCGTTGGCGACCTGGGTCAGTGGAGGTATTGCTCTGGTAGCTGTGGCATTAGGAGGTTTGAATACGGTCGCTCAATTTGTCTCTGTTTTGTTCTTGACCCTTTATGTAATGATCAACCTAAGCGCGGTAATGGAAAAGCTGGTTGGCGATCCATCCTATCGCCCCACCATCAGGGTTCACTGGTCGATTTCGCTGCTGGGCGCTTTTGGGGCCATCTTTGTGATGTTTCTGATAAGTCCCTGGGCCTGTCTTCTTGCCCTCTTGTTTGAAGGAGCTTTGTACTTCCTGCTGAGAAGAAGGAGCCTGCAAAAAGAATGGGGTGATGCAAGGGCTGGATTTTGGTATGTGATGGCTCGCTACTCACTCATCAATCATCGTCCTCACCCGAAGAGGTCCCGCAATTGGCGGCCTTCGATCCTCGCATTTTGTGGAGATACCACCAAGCGAATGGATCTATTGAGACTGGCTTGTTGGTTTAGTCATCATCGCGGTATCGTCACCGCCTGTCAACTGGTGGAAGGCGATCTAAGAAATGAATCCTTCGATGTAAAGGCATTAGAAGATCATATGAACGAAGACATTAGATTACAAGACCTGGCAGCTTTTGGCGAGGTATACGTAGTTCCCGATTTTGAACAAGGTGCCATTCAAGTGGCCCAGGCCAATGGCATTGCGGGGATGAAATCAAACACGGTGCTGTTCGGATGGTCTCATAAACCCAAGAAGCTCGTCACACAATTGCGCATCATGTCGGCTATGTCCAGGATCGGAAACAGCACAGTGATTGCCCGCTTGAATTGGGCTCATGAACCGGGTCAACAAAAGCGAATCCATGTATGGTGGGGCGGACGACAAAACAACGGTGATCTAATGTTGCTCTTGGCACATCTCTTGAAATCCAACGATCCCTGGAAAGATGCAATGATCACTGTGTGCTCTATCGTTAAATCGGATGAGGAGAAGCAGAAGTTGGTGAAGGAGTACGGTCAAATCATTCCAAAAACCCGCATCAAAGCGGAAGTGGAGGTGCTGATCCATGATCCGCAGCTTTCCTTCACCGAGATCATCCATCAACATAGTTCCGGTTCCGATATTGTGATGATGGGTTTGAGTATTCCAGAGCAGGGAATGGAAAAACAATACGCCTCCCGATTGACCGAACTGAGTGATGGCTTGAAGACTACCATTTTTGTTTTCAATGGCGAGACAAATGTTCCAATCCTACTCAGTTTGAATGCTGTGCAGGAGGACTGATTTTATTTGCCATGAGGTTCAATATATCAATGTCGCCCTACGTGCCAAGGTCTTGTCCATAAACACATACAGGTACCGAGCTAGAATATCGTTGCACATCCACACTTTGCTCTTTGCTCTTTGATCCTTGCTCCTTGAACAAGCATTTGCCATGAGGTTCAGCGACCTATCAATGTCACCGTGCCAGGATGCCAATACCTACCAAACCTTACTACTTGATCGTATCGCTACAGCTTGTGCGGTTGACTACGAGAGCTTTTTATGTTTCAGACTTGACCGGAGGTCAAGCTGGGCCA